>CALMTS010000224.1 GCA_937872685.1 uncultured Desulfomicrobium sp. | reverse complement strand
AATCCATCCCATCGTGCCTTTCCAGCATTCAGGTCCTGCGCAGGGAGCGCAGGATGAACCGCCGTGTCTCGTCGAACAGGCCCGGGTCGCCGAAGGGGCTCAAGAAGACCGTGCGCACGGCGCCGACCATGGCGGCGTAGATCATCAGGGCGCAGTCGCGCACGGGGACCTCGGCGATGGTCCCGTCGGCCATGCCGCGCGCCAGGATCACCTCAATCTCTTCGATGAGCTCCTGGAACTTGGCGCCGATCTTCTTGCGGTCGAGATGCGGGTTGTCGTCGCTGAAGGGCGAACAGCGGATCAGCGTGGGAAAGGTGGCGCGATTGGCCAGGGTGTAGGACAGGTAGGACGCAACGAAGATGTCCACGGCTTCCAGACCGTTTCCGGCCCGCTCCATGTCGCGCCTGATGAGCGCCAGCATGGCGTCGATCATCTCGTGTCCGGCGACGAGAAAAAGCTTCTCCTTGTTCCCGAAATAGTGGGACACCAGCCCGAAGGCCACCCCTGCCCGCTGGGCGATCATGCGCATGGTCGTCCCGGCGTACCCGTACTCGGCGAAAAGGGCCTGGGCCGCCGACAGAATCTCGTCACGTTTGCTCACCGCCACCCATCCTTGTCAAAAAAGTGCATGATCGCGTTCTTCACTGCAGATCGAGTTCGAGCCACACCGGGCAATGGTCCGACCCCATGACATCGGCCTCGATCCAGGCGTCGCGGACCGCGCCGCGCAGTTCCTCGGACACGAAGAAATAATCGATGCGCCATCCCGCGTTGCGCGACCTGGCCCCGTAACGGTAGGTCCACCACGAGTAGGCGTCGGCGACGTCGCCGTGGCGGAGGCGGAAGGTGTCCAGATAGCCGTGGGACATGAAACGGTCCATCCAGGCCCGCTCGATGGGCAGGAAGCCCGAAGTGCTCTCGTTGGCCTTGGGGTTCTTGAGGTCTATCTCGCGGTGGGCCGTGTTGAAATCGCCGCAGACCACGATGGGCTTGTCCCGCCGCAGGTCCTGGGCATGCTCCAGAAAGGCGTCGTAGAAGCCCAGCTTGAAGTCCAGGCGGTCCTGGCTCATCTGGCCGTTGGGGAAATAGATGTTGAAGAAGTGAAAATCCTGAAATTCCAGCCGGATGACGCGGCCTTCACCCTGAAAACGCGGATCGGGCAACCCGAACTGCACGGCCAGGGGCTCATGCCGCGAATAGCAGGCCGTACCGGAATAGCCCTTCTTGCTGCGCGCCGCGTTCCAGTAACAGCGGTACCCGTCGAAGAGCCGGTCCGCGCCGACCTGATCCTCTCCGGCCTTGACCTCCTGCAGCCCCAGCACATCGGGCGCGGTACGCAGGAGCCAGTCGCCGAAGCCCTTGCCCAGGACCGCGCGGAAGCCGTTCACGTTCCAGGAGGAGAGGCGCAGGCTCACGCCACCCTCCGCAGGCCGGCCACGAGCCCTTCCGGGGTTTCTTCGATGCGCACGTAGCCGCCCGCGCCAAAGGCGCCGGGGTTGAGCACGTGGGAGCGCCCGATCCGCTCCTCGCCCGCCCCTTCATGGATGTGCCCGGTGACGACGATGGCGGGCTGGTACTTCTCGATGAGGGAGCGCACGCCGGGGCTGCCGACATGGGCGCCCGACGGCAGCCGGTCGACCACGTCGCCCTGGGGCGGCGTATGGACCATGAGGATGACCTGGGCGAAGCCCCCGGCAGCCTCCAGCACGTCGTGGGTCCACTGGCAGACCTGGCTCTCGCTGACTTCGGACGGGGTGCCGAAGGGCGTGGGCGTGGAGTAGCCCACGGCGGCCAGGCACACGCCCCCGCCCAGGTCCGCGACCTCGTTGTGCACGTTCAGCTTGCGCTCCACGAGCACGCGTTCCACGGCCGGAGTGTCCATGTTCCCGATCTGGGCGCGGACATGCGGGTTGAGGGCCGTCACGGCGTCGACGATGCGGCTCGCACTCTCGCGCGTGCCCAGGTTGGTGAGGTCGCCCGAAAGAAAGACCCCGTTGGCCCGGCCGATGCCGTCAATCCTCTCCACGGCGCCGATGCGCTCGTGAATGTCCCCGAAAACTATCCAAAACCGGTTTCCCATTTGCCTCCCATCCTGTCTTTGAGTACGTGTCCTGGCTGCACATCATGGTAAAGGAGCGGCCACCGTCATGCAAGAGCCCGGCAAAAAACTTCTGCGCGCCTCGATGCTTGAGCGCCGTCAGAATCTCGACCCCGACACGGTGCGGGAAAACAGCGCCCGCATCCTGGAGCGCCTGCTGTCCCTGGACCGGGTCCGCGAAGCGAGATCGGCCATGCTCTACCTGCCGGCCAGGGGCGAAGTCGACACATGGCCCCTGCTGGATCACTACTGGAGGAACGGAAGCGAGGTCCTGCTGCCGCGCTGCTGCAACGGCAGGCCGGGCATCATGGAAGCCTATGCCGTGACCTCCCGCGCCGACATCGCCCCGGGCTGTTTCGGCCTCATGGAGCCCCGGGACGACCTGGCCAGGCTTGTGCCCGAACCCCGGCCCGAGGTGGTTCTCATCCCGGCCCTGGCCTTCGACCGGCGCGGCTACCGCCTGGGTTTCGGAGGCGGCTACTACGACCGGTTCCTGCCCGCACTGACCTCTTCCCCCCTCCTCGTCGGGCCGGCATACGCCTTCCAGATCCTGGAATCCCTGCCCGTGGAGCCATGGGACTGCCCGGTGCAGGTCATCGTCACCCCGGAGGAGATCCTCCATATCACCACGGAGGCCCGCCCATGAGCCTGTATCTCGATTTCCGGTTCCCCGGACTGGACAACGTCCGCTGCGCCTTCACCACCCGGGACGGCGGATATGGCGCCGGCCCCTACGCCAGCGCCAACCTCTCCCTGGAGGTGGGCGACGACGCAGAGACCGTGCGGGCCAACCGCGCCGCCCTGCGCAGCGCCCTGGGCGTGCGCGTGTGGCAGGAACTCAGGCAGGTCCACGGCCAGACGATGCACATGGACCTGGACGACGATCATTTCGGAGGCGCCACCCTGGAAGGCGACGGGCTGGCCACCTGCAGTCCGGGCCACGCCCTGGTCATGAAGACGGCGGACTGCCAGGCCCTGCTCATGGCGGACACGGCGGGCCGCCACGTGGCGGCCCTGCACTGCGGCTGGAGGGGGAACGCGATGAATTTTCCGGCGCACGGCGTGCGCGCCTTCTGCGAACACTACGGGCTCGCGCCCGCGGAGGTCATGGTCGTGAGGGGACCGAGCCTGGGCCCGGGAAAAAGCGAATTCGTCAACTTCGAGGCCGAGTGGGACCCGGCGTTCAGGTCCAGCTTCAACCCCGACACCCGCTGCATGGACCTCTGGTCCCTGACCCGCGACCAGCTTACGGCAGCCGGCGTCCCGGCCGCGCACATCTTTTCCATCGACATCTGCACGGCCTCGTCCCCGCAGTTCTTCTCCTACCGCAGGGACAAGGTCACAGGCCGCCAGGCCGGCATCATCTGGATCGAGGAAGGTCCCCGGACGGAATGATCACCCCTTTCGGCTGACCACCTGCCGGCCCAGGGGGGTGATCGTGGCTCCGTTGCGGTAGCCGCTGATGCGCTTGTTCTCCATGCGCAGCTTGATGAGCTCCTCCTTGAGCGACTGGTGCAGCTTCCGGGCCTCATGGCCGAGCATCGCGTTCATGTCCCGGATCCGTTCCAGCTTGTCCAGAAACGCATCGTCCTTCCTGGCCGTCTCGTCGTTCATGAACATGGTGATCGCCTCCTCCCGCTCCCGGAGCACGGACGCGAGCCGTTCCGTGTCCCGGTCGCCGATGCTCGCCAGCTCCTCACGCCCGAGCCCAAGGATGCGCCCGCAGGCGTCGCGGGCCTCAGCCATGCCGGTCCTGCCTGACGGACGCCTTCACCGACTCGCGCAGCTGGGCCACGATGTTCTTGGTCTTTTCCACCAGGGGCAGATACTCGTATTCGAGCAGGTCGGCCAGAAGGATCCAGTCTTCGTTCTCCTGAATCTCGATCATCTCCGTGAAGAGGTTCGAGAGGTCGTTCAGGGACACCTCGAAATCCATCGATGAATCCGCCGCGAACTCGTTCCTGAGCACGCCGACCATGTTCATGAAGTCGCGGTTCACTTCGAGCAGATCCCCGTAAAGCTCCAGGGCCTGGGCGTCGTCGGCCTGACGGAAATAGTCGGCCACCTGCCGCCCGGCCTTGCCCATGAGGGACACGACCTTGTAGAGTTCGCGGGTGATGCTCTGGGCCATCTCCGAGGTGTGCACGGAGATGATCTCGACCCGGTTGATGTACGAGGACTCCATGTCCTCGGCCTGATGGGGATAGATCTCCGAAAAGGCCTCGTTGTTGACCAGGACGTCCGTCACGACGCGGCTCTGCATCTTCTTGTCTTCCATGACTTTTTCGATGATCTGCTCAAGGTTCTCGAAATGGTGGACCTCAAGCGGGCTCTGCTGACCGTCTATGATGATCATTGTTCTGTCCTCCGCATTGACAGGGGATTATTTTTCCGCATGCAACAAGTTATCAACATTCATGCCAGCGCGAGCCTGCGCCCGAACATTTCCAGAAGTTCCCGGTAACGACCGCACAGAAACAGGAACGCATCCATATCCACGGCCTGCTCCTTGGACTGGTACCGCCACAGGGGACCAAGCACCCCCAGCGTCGGGCTGGCTGCAAGAATATCTTCAAGATTCTGACAATTCGCCAGAAATTTCGGACGGATGGGAGCGCTCGGCCGCAGGGACAGCAGACGCCCCTGCTCTTCCACCAGGGTCAGCATCAGGGCGCAGCGCCGCAGGTCGGCCTCCAGCTTCGACCGGAACTCCGAATCGGCTCCGGTCCACGCAACCGCGTCCGTGTAGGGATGCTGGTCAAGAAATTGACGATAGACCTCGCGCTGAATCCGGATCCAGCGGCTGCGCTCCTGACCCTCGTGGCCCGAAAGGGAAAAAAGGTCCATGAACCCCCGGGCGTCGCGCCGCGCCTGCCAGACCCTGGCCGGAAAAGCGGGCGTCGCGCTCCACTCCCCCTCGGCCAGTCCCGCGGCCAGCAGTTCCCCGACGGCCCTTCCGTCCACGGCCTCGCGGCAGGCCAGCCCATGGGGGCAGCGGTCGCCGAAGGAGCAGGGATGGCACGGCATGTCGGGTTCAAGGCTGATGGAGCCCTCCAGATAGGGGCCCGTGTCGAAGGGCTGGGCAGTCGCCAGGAAGACCGCAGCCACCGGGACGCCCAGGCCTGCCGCCAGGTGCATGGTGCCCGTGTCGTTGGTCAGCAGCAGATCCATGCGCGACAGGACCGCGGCCAGGGTCGGCAGGTCCGTGCGGCCCGTCAGGTCCGTGCTCGGGTAGTCGGCCATTTCCGCGAACTCCCGGGCCAGATGCCCCTCGGACGCCGTGCCCAGCAGCACCGGGGAACGCCCCGTGCGATCCAGGATGACACGCCCGGCGCGGACGAAAGCGGACACGGGCCAGCGCCGGTAATCCTGGCTGGCGCCGAGCTGGAAGGCCACATGCCTTTGGCCCGGGGCGGCGGAGAGGAGGGCGCCGGCCCTGTCCAGGGCCTCTGCGTCCGGTGCCCGCAGCCGGAACTCCCCGGGGTCGAGCCCTGCCACGCGCTGAAACAAATCAACCAGGTTGAATGGGCTGCACCCGCGATAGGCCGAGGCGGCCTGCAGGAACGCGGCCCAGGACGAGGAATATTGCCCGAACCCGTGAGTGTCCATGCCGAAGCCCAGGACGTCGCCGCCCTGGATCGCGCGCCCCAGGAGCCGGCCCGTCAGCGTCGGGGTGAGGTTGAGAACGCGGCCGGGACTGCCGGCCGTGTCGAGCCACGCGGTCAGCTCCGCCACGGCCAGAGGCCAGCTTCGGTCGAGGTGCGCCAGAAGCCTGGCGCCGGGCAGGACTCGGACTCCGTCAAGATCGCGCAGCAGCGCCGCGGCTCCCTTGAAGGAGTCCAGACAGACCAGGCTCACCCGTCCTCCGCGCGCCTTCAGTCCGCTGAGTACGGGCTGGGTCTGCAGGAGGTCGCCGAACCGGGTCAGATTGATGACCTGGGTGTGCATGACGGATGCTGAAACAAAAGCCGTGCCAACACTTCACGCGGCCATGGCTGCGAAACCCGGCGTTTCTCCCGGAATCCGCTACCCTTCCCCGTCCTTGTCCAGGACCTCGTTCTTGTAGGCCTCGAAGCGGGAGGCGGCGCGGATGGCCGTGCCGACAAAGGCCAGAAAGGAACAGAAAATGAGGGAGATGTTGAGGATCAGCCACCTGTCCTGGCGCAGGTCGCGGCCCATGATGATCTGATCCGGAACCAGGTAGTAGAACCCGGCGGACAGGGCCCCGGCCACGATCAGGGCTGCGATCTCGAAAATGAGCAGGTATTTTCCCGAAAGGAGAAGAAAGAGGATGCCGTTGCGCACGCCCTGCAGGAACAGGAGCTTCTTCTCCAGTGAAGCAAGGCCCTGTTCCGCCTCGCGCATGGCTTCGTGCCCCTGCCGGAACTTATCCGGAACGTAGAGGTCCAGGTGGCTGATGAGGTTCAGGCGCTCCCCGCAGGCGTTGAAGAGCTTGCTGAACGACCCCAGCATGGACGGGAACGGAAACCACGACGCCTCGCGCTGGATTGCCTTCAGACGTTCGAGGATGACCTTGCGCCTGCCCGAAAGCTCCTGGATGTCCTTCTTGACGCGGGCCTGAATGTCGGCGCGGATGACGATGGTGCCGCGCAGAAGCCGGGCCATGGAGGCGTAGTTGTTGACCCCGGCGTAGGTATTGAGTTCCTCGATGCGCTCATGGAAGGAGTTGTAGGCGTCGTGATCCGTGGGCAGCCACTTGGTCAGCAGGTCGGGCAGATGCTCCACGGAGCCGATGACCTCGGCCGCCTTGGTCCGGGCCTCGTCCCAGAGCTCCCACAAATCGCCCAGCAGATGGGAGCGGCCGCCTTCCAGCTCCGGGTCCAGCAGCACGGCGCTGAAATAATCGGGGTCGTTCCTGATGAGCTCCCGGATCAGGGCCTGGGCTTCGTTCAGGTAGCCCGACTTGATCAGGCAGACCGCCTGCCTGTACCGGGCCCGGGTCAGCCCGGGGGATTCGTAGCTGGCCCGGCAGTAGAGCCGGATGGCTTCCGGATAGTCCCCGGTCATCTCCTTCAGCCGTCCCTGCAGGACCTGGATGTAGGAACGCTGCAAGCCCGTGTATGCCAGGCTCTCGGCCTCCTCCCAGAACCCCGCCGCGCGCTTGAGCTCGTCGCGCTCCATGGCCATGAAACCCAGGAGCACCCTGGGTTGGTAATTCTTGGATGACTTGAGCACAAAACGGTCCAGCTTCTCCATGGCCCGGTCCTGATTGCCGGCCCTCATGCTCTCCAGCGCCTCCTGCAGGTTCTCGTCGACCTGGGGCCGCTGATCCTCGATCCCCCGCGGCCACTCCTTGCCCCGGGCCTTCCAGACCATGGCCATCATGCGCAGCTGGCAGACCATGTTGACCTCGAACATGGCCTGCACGGTCAGGGCCGGGTTGCCCTTCTCGGCCGCCAGGGCGGCAAGCCCGCGCAGAACGTCGGGCGCAAGCTGCTTCTCCAGCGCCGCCATGATGCCTGGCAGGGCGTCAAGGTCGATGCGCGCGAAACGGGCCATCTCGGAAACTTGAATATTGCCCGGGGGAAGACTCCGCGTCGGACACTTGCGGGGCAGGTGCGAGCGCAGGCCGCAATAGAAGCATGGGCTCTCGCCTCCGGAGATGAGGCTTGACGGCAGGAAGACGTTCAGGCGCCCGTGCCGGCGGCCGCCCTTTCCGGAGTGAAATCGGACCGGGAAGAGGTCCGTGATCTTGGAACTCTCCAGGGACTGGCGGGAATCGCCCGGAACGATCCGGGGGTCGGCAATCTGGAAGATCGTCGAAAGGGGCAGGTGCAGGGTGTTGGGTTCCAGGCCATCCAGGATGTAACGGACCTTGGCCGCGAAGTCGGGGGAAAAGGCCTGGTCTCCCATCTCGACAGCCAGGTACTGGCAGGGCCAAGGCGGGTTGTCCTTGTCCTCGATCATGGTCAGGATATCCGCCGTGAGGCGGGCCATGGCCCTGGGGGACTGCACGCGCAGGACGAGGTTCTGGTCTTCGGCGTGCAGGTAGGATATCTTCAGCTGGGAGAAGACGGCCTCCAACCGCTCAAGATAGTTCCGCCACCCCTTGGTGAAGATCTTGTCCTGGCGGATGCCCTGTGGCCGGATGACCCACAGCCAGCTCATGCTGAAGGACACGCTGACCTGGTCGTTGGCGTCCAGCTCGAACCAGTCACCGCTCAGGCCGTCGGGATTCTGCACATGCTTGAAGGACAGCCCGGCCAGGCTCCGTCCGACCTCCCGCAGCCGCGCGCTGACGCGCACCGTCAGACGTTTGGGGAACTCCGCGCACAGCCGTTGCATTTCCGCCTTGACCTTGACGGACTGTTCGAGTTGCTCGTCCACCACGAGACTGCCCTCGAAAACGGTGATAGCCGTGGCCATGGGGTGCAGCCGGGCCCAATTGTGCAGGCGTGCCAGGCCGAGCATGACCTCGGGGGCGGGAAAGAACCACAGCGTCTGCGTATTCTCGGACGCCAGGGACCAGCCTCCGATATCCGTCAGGGACTGAAAGAAGCTCACGGGCAGAGGCTGGGCATGCACCAGCCAGCATATATAGCCATTGCACAGCAGCCGGGGCTTCGTGTTCTTGGCAACCTTGAGCAGAAGGGACTCGATGCAGGTCATGCACTCCTCCAGCAGCGCGGATCGCAGTGCCGGTTCTTTTGGATACAATTCATGGGCCAACATGACACGCGGCAACGCCGAGTGCAACACGAAGTTGGCCCCTTGCGGCTTGACGGCATGGGGCGCTTTTCCTAGTCAACACCCCTGACCAAAAAAACTTCATGCAAGGAACAGGCATGTTTTTTCAAATCTTCCGCGACGAGCGTCTGGCCATGTTGCACCGCCTGGTGGACCTGGCCCTGGAGGAAGACGGCCGGGACCTGACCTCCGAAGCCCTCTTCCCACCCACATCCCTGCTGCATGCGTCCATCGTGGCCAAGGAGGACACCCTTGTCGCCGGTCTGCCCCTGGCCGCCATCGTCCTCTCGCGCATGGGCTGCACCGATCCCGGCGTGACCCTGCTGGCGGCCGACGGTGACGCCGTGGAACGTGGCCGGGAAGTGGCGCGCATCCTGGGTCCGGCACCGATCTTGCTGAAAGCCGAGCGGGTCATCATGAATTTCATCTGCCATCTCTCGGGCGTGGCCAACGCCACGCGGCGCTTCGTGCAGGCCGTGGAAGGCACCGGAGTGCGCGTTCTGGACACCCGCAAGACCACGCCCGGACACCGCTACCTGGAAAAATACGCGGTGCGCATGGGCGGCGGACACAACCACAGGGCCAATCTCGAAGAAATGCTCATGCTCAAGGACAACCACATCGACCAGGCCGGCTCCATCACCGAGGCCGTGCGCCGGGTCCGCGCGGCCTACGCCGTGTGTCCGCCCCTGGAAGTCGAATGCCGGACCCTCGACCATGTGCGCGAGGCCGTGCCCCTGGCGCCCGAACGCATCATGCTCGACAACATGCCGCCCGAAACCGCGGCGAAGGCCCTGGCGCTCATCCCGCCGCACATCGAATCCGAGATCAGCGGCAACGTGACGCTTTCCACCATCAGGACCCTGGCCGAACTGCGCCCGACCTGCATCTCCACGGGCGCCATCACCCACTCCGCCGTCGTCGCGGACTTTTCCATGCGCCTGACGCAAACCCACAGGGGGGACTCATGACGCCCGAGCAGACCATCACTCAACTCAAGAATGACCTGGGCTCACGGCTGTGCATCCTGGCCCATCACTATCAGGCCGATTCCGTGGTGCGCCACGCCGACATCCTGGGCGACTCCCTGGAACTGGCGCGGCGCATCGACGGCCTCGATGCCGAACACATCGTCTTCTGCGGCGTGCATTTCATGGCCGAGACCGCGGCCATCCTGGCCCGGCCCGGGCAGAAGGTGCACATCCCGGACCCCGGGGCGAGCTGCGTCATGGCCGAGATGGTTCCGACGCTGCTGGCCGAGAAGGTGCTCGCGGCCCTGAACCGCGACGGCGCGCGCATCATCCCCCTGACGTACGTCAATTCCTCGGCAGCGGTGAAGGCGGTCTGCGGGCGCCACGGCGGCAGCGTGTGCACTTCGGCCAATGCCGCGACCATGCTGCGCTGGGCCATGAGCCAGGGCGACGGAGTGCTGTTTTTGCCCGACGCGAACCTCGGCCGCAACACGGCCCGCGTCGTCGGCATCGACCCCGCGCGGATCGAACGCCTTGACATCCGCGCTGAAGGAACGTTCATCCCGGCGGCCGATCGGTCCCGGGACCTCTACCTGTGGCCGGGCCTCTGCGCCGTGCACGCCAAATTCCATCCCGAACAGATCGCGGTCGTGCGCCGCGACGAGCCCGGGGCCCTGATCCTCGTCCATCCCGAATGCGATCCCGAAGTCGTGGCCATGGCGGACGGTGCGGGATCGACCTCGTATCTCATCAAGGCCGTGGCCGAAGCCAAAAGCGGCGCCACCATTTACGTCGGCACCGAGTGGAACCTGGTCAACAGGCTGGCGGAACGGCACCCGGACAAGAACGTCCGCCCCCTGCGCTCGGTCATGTGCTCGAACATGGCCAAGATCACCGAAGACAACCTCGCCCGCACCCTTTCCGGCCTGGACACGGCCGAACCGGTGCGGGTCGACGACGACATCGCCAGGCCGGCGCGCGTTGCCCTTGAGCGCATGCTTGAAGCGTGTCGGTAGGAAAAAAGACATGACGCCCACACGCATGAAAACCGAGGTCCTGGTCATCGGATCGGGCATCGCCGGCTGTACCGCGGCCCTTTGCCTGGCGGACAAAGGCCGCGAGGTGACCCTGCTCTCCTCCGGCAGTTCCCTGGACAACGGCAACACCGCCCTGGCCCAGGGCGGCATCATCTACACCAGCGCCGACGACACTCCGGAAAAGCTGGCCCGCGACATCACCACGGCGGGCTGGGAATACAACTACACGGACGCCGTCCGGCACCTCTGCGAGGACGGCCCGCGGGCCGTGGAGCGCATTCTCTTCGACCGCGTGCAGGTCCCCTTCGACCGTACCGAAAGCGGCGACCTCTACCTGACCAGGGAAGGCGGACACTCCGTGCACCGCATCCTGACCTGCGCCGACTACACGGGCCGGGCCATTCAGGACAGCCTGGTCAAGGCGGTGCTGAACCATCCCAACATCAGGGTCCTGTGCCAGCGCACGGCCATCGACCTCCTGGCCACACGGCACCACTCGACCAAGCTCGAATTCCGCTACCAGCTGAGCAACCAGTGCGTAGGCGCATACGTCTTCAACGCCGAGACGGGCGAGCCCAACACCATCCTGGCCGACTTCACGGTCCTGTGCACGGGCGGCCTGGGCCAGATTTTCCTGCACACGACCAACACCTCCTCGTCCATCGGCTCGGGCATGGCCATGGCCCACCGCGCCGGGGCCACGGTCATGAACCTGGAATACATCCAGTTCCACCCTACGGCCCTCTTCCACCGCTCGGACCGCAAATTCCTCGTTTCCGAGGCCGTGCGCGGCGAGGGAGCCAGACTCTTCAACGCCAAGGGCGAACGCTTCATGGCCCGCTACGACGAACGCATGGAGCTGGCCCCCCGCGACATCGTGGCCCGCGCCATCGTCGACGAGATGCTCAAGACAGGCGAGGACTGCGTCTTCCTGGATGCGGCCAACTACGTGGACCAGAACCTGCGCAAGCGTTTCCCGACCATCTACAACAAGTGCAAGGAAATCGGCATCGACATGTCCAAGGAACCCATTCCCGTGGTTCCGGCGGCGCACTACTCATGCGGCGGGGTGCTGGTGGACAAGTATGGCCGGAGCACGCTGGAAGGACTCTACGCGGCCGGCGAGATCGCCTGTACCGGCGTTCACGGCGCCAACCGCCTGGCCTCGACGTCGCTTCTGGAAGGTGTGCTGTGGGGAATGAGCGCGGCCGAGAACATCAACGACCGCTATCAGGAAGGCTCCTGCGCCCTGTGCCAGCGCCTGCAGGATTCCATCGCGGACTGGATCACGTCGGGCAAGACCGAGATGGAGGACCCGGCGCTCATCAACCAGGACTGGGCGACCATCCGCAACACCATGTGGAACTACATGGGCATCGTGCGCACCACGCCGCGCCTGGAGCGCGCCTTTGAAGACCTGCGCAACCTGAACAAGAGACTGCACTCCTTCTACCGCTCGATCCGCATCTGCAAGGAGTCCGTGGACCTCTTCCACGGCTGCCAGACGGCCTATATCGTGACCACGGCGGCCCTGCGCAACAAGACCACGCGCGGGTGCCATTTCCGAAAAGACTGAAGGGGCACTCAGAGGGGATTCGAGCGGGACTCCGCCAGGAGGCCGCGAAAGACCTTTGCTCCCTCCGGCGCTTCCAGGGCGGCCAGGGATGAGCCACGGACCTGCAACCAGGCCACGAGCAGACCCAGGGTGACGAGGTTGCGCTGGAGCCTGACGTCCTCCTCGCAACTGCGCGTGCCCACGAGATAGTTGCCCCGCGACTCCACCACGAAGCCCTCCTCCTGGAGTATGGCGCGCACGATCTCCACGCGCCGGACCCGTTCCGCAAGGCTCTCCCCCCAAAACATGCACCGGAAATGGACGTACATGGGCGCGTCGTCCTCACACCGGCATTCCACGGCATACAGATTCTGCTCCAGGCGCAGGGTGCAGTGCATGAAGAACTGCGAAAGAACCGCGTAGCTGCTGTAATGCGGCATGGGCGAGGCCTCGCCGTGAGGCGCTTCGCCGTGCTCGGGCACGGGCCACGAGACTACCGGGTTGACGAGGCCCAGCAGGAAGGACCAGGCAGGGATGGAGCGCACGTCCTCCATGGAGATGACGGCCCGCTCCGCCGCCGTGGGGAAGAGACCGCCGCCGAGATTGAAGGTGTTGATGACCACCGGAATCTCGAGCCGCATCTGTTTGATGCCGGCCAGGCCGCGCGACGGCTCGCCGGCGAAGGCGAAAATCTGGGACAGGCCGCGCTCCAGACACAGGCAGACCAGGTCGTGCAAGGACCTGCACTGCTCAGGCCGCAGGGCCTCGCCCTGGGCCCGGAAGACGTGCAACTGACTGACTCTGCTCACGATCTGCGCCATGCGCCGCACCAGCGGCCGCGAGTCAGGCTCGCCGGTCCACAGATCGCAGCTGTCCTCCCCCGATGCTTCCCGTGCGGGGCGGGCCAGTACTGTCAAAGGGTGCTCCTCGTCGGCCAGCCCCAGGCTCAAGCGCAGGGTCAGGGCCGACGGCGAGAACTTGCAGGACACGGCCTTGAGCCAGGCCGTGAAGAAATCCGTCGCGCGCACCCCGCTCTGCCGGCCGATGAGCACGGCGTCGGCATCTCCCGCGAAAACCAGCAGATCCAGATGCCCGCCCCCGGCGAGTTCCATGGCTTCGATCTCCAGTTCCGCCTGCAGGCGCTCCGGAAGTCTCGCGGCCAGGACCAGCGACGCAAGCTTTTCGCTTGCGGCCTCCAGCAAGGCCTCGTCCCCGAGTTCCAGCTGACGCAACAGGATGTCGAGCTGCGGCCGCAGGTCGTTGGCTTCGACGAGGTACTGGTAGAGGGACGGAGGGACGACGAGGGCCTGGCCACCGGATTTTCCGGGCACGTGCGACGTGATCCAGGCCATGGGATGTCCCTGCCTGATCTGCGATACGGTCAGGTGATACGGCGGAGTGGCGGCGATTGCGGCATGCTCCGTGGCCATCCTGGCATAGAAGCCGAGTTTGGCGAACCAGTCGTGGGCGTCCATGAATTCGACGGGATTCATGGTCTGCAGGAGGTCCACCAGCTTGCGGATGGACATGATCAGCCTGTTCGTCAGCTTCGACACCGTGCACCAGTCCACGACACAGTCGCCCGTGACGAGTTCGTCGAAACGCGCCAGTTGGGAGAAGCAGAAGGCGGACTGTCTGTGGATGTCCCGGAAAGCGTTGTATTTCGACCGGGGAATCGAACCGGGGGCAAAAGTCTCGAAGGTCCAGTGGGAGAACAGGCCAAACTCGCGCATCAGGGAGCCGCCTTCCATGTCTGCGGGGCGCTCAACCCGGTCGGGTCGCAGGGGCTCATGGTTCTTCCTTGGGCTTGGCGCCCTGGCTCTCTCCGTCCCGGGCCGGCGCGTCGTCCTGCCCGGGCGTGGGTTTGAGAAGGTCCACGAAGGAGAGCATCTCCGTCTCCTTCCCATACCGGGTCCACGTCTGGATGCGCTGATAGAAGGAAAAGCGGGACATGAGCTTGCCGTAGGATATCCGCACGGCGATGTAGATGGGGATGAAGAAAAACGGATAGAAAACGCTTTGCCCGAGTCCGGGTATCGCAAAAGGCAGATCCAGAGGGATTCCCCCGAAACGCAGCTCCATCCAGGCCAGCGCGAACGGCAAGGGCCAGATGGAAAGGGTGAAGGCACCCGCCTGACTGAAGAAATACTTCCCGAAAGCCTCGTTGGCCTGCTTGTTGACGGCCTTGTAGGCATCCTTGTTGGAGTTGCGCAACGCCTTCACGGTGAGGTTGTGATGGCGGACCATGTCGTCATGGTAGGAACCGTAGACCTTGCGGTTCAACCTGCGCGCCAGGATGGAAGTCACGTCGCCAAGGACAATGCAGATCAGGTTCAACACGAAAGAACCCGCAAGAAAACCGGTCCAGGGTTCCGCCGAGAGGCGGAACGCCCAGATGATGAAAGGGTCCAGGGCCACAAGAAAGTCGTGAAATATTCCCATGCGTGCACAAATCCTTATCTGGAAGCGTTCATGACACGTCCCGCCGGACCGTGATCTCAGACCTTACCCGACTCGCGTGGCCGCAGCAATTCTGAAAACGGTGAAAAAAAGGCCCCGGCGCAAACCGGGGCCTTTCACGTGCCTGTGGAAACGGACCGATTAACCGAAAATGCGGTAGTTGAAGAAACCGCGCAGGACGTAATCGACACCGACGTAGAAGGCGAGCACGATGAAGATGCGCTTGAGCAGCTTGTCGGAGAAGTACTTGGAGGTATGCGGGCCGACGATGGAGCCGATGGCGATACCGACCATTTCGATGCCGATGAGGGCCCAGTCAATGGGCGTGCCCTTGGTCATGAGGGTCACGATACTGGTGATCATGCTGACCAGAACGGCCAGGGCGGAGGTGCCGGCAGCCAGGTACATGGGCAACTGGGTGATGCTGGTCAGGAAAGGCACCAGCATGAAGCCGCCGCCGACACCGAGGAACGCGGCCACGGCGGAGATGACGATGCCGCCGATGACGGGCAGCAGCGGGTTGAAACTGAACTCAACGCCGCAGAAGGTGAAGTTGACCTTGGCAATGGACATGCCGAGGATCTTGACGCCGGTCGGTGCGGGAGCGCCGCCGGTCTTCTGGGCCTTGACGGCGGCTTCGAAAGCCTGGGCGGCTTCCTTTGCTTTCTTCTTGCTGGCCTGGCCGGACGGGGAGGTTTCCCACAGGAGATAGAAGCCGAGCACGAGCACGAAGAGGCCAAAGTAGCCCTGATACTGCGAGAAGGAGATCTTGCCGGCGGTCAGCGTGGCGGAGCCCCAGGCGCCGAGCAGGGAGCCAAGTCCCAGAGCCAGGCCCAGGGGGAAGACCAGGCGGCCCATCTTGCCGTAGTTGATGGAGGAAATCAGCGCGGACAGACCGACCAGGAACTGGTTGGAGGCACGGATGGAGTCCGTCACGGTCTTGTTCAGCTCGGGGGCGGTGGATTTGAAGGTCTTGGCGTACGCACCCAGGCCGAAAATGGTCATGTGGCCGACGCCGGCCATGACGCCGCCGAAGGCGCCGACGGTGGAGAAGATCCAGCCTACCCAGATCGCCCAGATCAGAGCCAGGATGATGTTGACCTGCGGGCCGCCGGGGATGCCCAGGAAACCGGCCGGCTTGGCCGGATCGATCTGGCCGGCCTCGGTGCCCACGGGAGCCTTGGCAATGGCCTGCTCAAGTTTGGAGCCGGTGGCAGCCTTGGGGGCTTCGGCCGACTGGGTCGTGGCGTCGGCCTTGGGGGCGTCCTGCGCGTACAGGGGCGCACCGATGCAGGCCAGAGCGACCAGAGCGGACAAGATCATGACATAAAAGCGTTTCGACATAAAACCTCCCTTTCTCTCCCGTTAAACAAAGATGTGGTTCAAACCCGAAATTTTCCTGACCAACATCGACGTTTCGCCTGTGGTGGCAGAAAATGATCAAAAATGTTGCGGTCAGCTACCACCATTTTCCGGAAAAAGGCAAATTCTGGATTTTTTGGGAGGCTTTGCACCTTTTGTCACATTTTTCACCAATATCCACCCAAGAATGGCGCAAATATCGCGCTCATTCTGTTCTTTTTTTCACAATCAAGCGTGACAGACCTCGGATCGTCATGGGCTATTCGATCCCCGGAAAATTCCAACGCATCGATTTTACAAAAAAAAGGCGCCCCGAAGAGCGCCTTGGAAACGAAAGGACAGGATCTGGTCAGGCGGCCGCCGCCTTGGGCGCTTCCTCCGCGTCGATACGGGGCTTGAAGAAACCGAGCACCGGAGCGGCCACGTAGATGGAGGAATAGGTTCCGGCCAGCACGCCCAGGAGCATGGCCAGGGCGAAGTCGTGGATCACGCCGCCGCCGAAGATGTACAGGGCCAGAACCGCCACAAACGTCGTGCCGGAAGTGATGATGGTCCGGGACAGGGTCTGGTTCACGGAACGGTTGATGACCGTATCCAGTGACGGGGATATCTTGGCCCGCAGGTTCTCGCGGATGCGGTCATAGACGATGATGGTGTCGTTCAGGGAGTAGCCGACAATGGTCAGCAGAGCCGCGATGATGGTCAGATCCACGTCCTTGTTCATGATCGAGAAGAAGCCAAGCGGGATCATGACGTCGTGGATGAGGGCGACCATGGCCCCCAGTGCGTACTTGAGCCGAAGCACGACGCAGAGCACCAGGGTCGCGATGGTCGCGGCAATGACGGAGATGCTCATGGGGGCGTTCAGCAGTTCGAGCACATAGACCACCGCGGCCAGGCCGGCAGCCATGAGTCCGGCAACCATCCACTTCTGCTCGAAGCGGCCGGAGATGTAGGTGGCGATAAGCAGGACGGCGTAGAAGATGGCCTGCAGGGCCTTCTCCCGCAGGTCGGCGCCGACCTTGGGCCCAACCATCTCCAGGCGCTGGATCTGGTGCGCTCCTGCCCCGAACTGGGCGTCGAGCCCGTTGTCCACGGCGTCACGGACCTGGTTGGTCGTCTGGTCCGAAAACGATGCGCGCAGAAGGACCTCGTGGTCAGCAGCGTCTCCGAAATCCTGAACGATGAGACCGGGCAGGGCAGGGCCGTTCAGGGCCGTGCGAATCTTGTCCAGTTCGACGGGCTGGGTGAACTTGACCTGGATGTTGAAGCCGCCGGCGAAGTCGATGCCGTACTGCGGCCCGCCCTTGAACAGCAGGGACAGGGCCCCCGCCAGGAGCAGGGCGACGGAGAGGATGTAGGCATACTTGCGCAGGCCGACGAAATCTATATTCGTGTCGTGTCTGATGATTTCAAAGGACATGGTCAGCTCCTTAAATGCTCGGTTGGGTTCCGGGCTGCCGTCTCGCCAGCCAGGCGTCGAAGAAGATGCGGGACACGAAGATTGCCGTGAACATGGACGCCAGGATGCCCAGGGTCAGCGTGACGGCGAAGCCGCGCACGGGACCTGTGCCGAACTGGTACAGGATGACGGCGGCGATGACCGTGGTCAGGTTGGAGTCGAGGATGGTCACGGTCGCGCGGGAGAAGCCGTTGTTGATGGCGGCGGCCACGGATTCGCCGTGACGCAACTCCTCGCGGATGCGCTCGTAGATGAGCACGTTGGCGTCTACGGCCATGCCGAGCGTCAGGATGATGCCCGCGATGCCAGGCAGGGTCAGAGTGGCGCCGAAGGCGGCCAGGCCGCCCATGATGAGAAAAATGTCCACTATGACTTCGAAGGACGCGATGAGGCCGGCCTTGCGGTAGTACAGCGACATGAAGAGCACGACGAAGAGGCCGCCGATCACGGCAGCGATCATGCCGCTGTCGATGGACTCCTGTCCCAGGGAGGGACCTACGGACCGCTCTTCCAGGATGGTCACGGGAGCGGGCAGCGACCCGGCGCGCAGCACCACTGCCAGGTCATGGGCTTCCTCGGTGGTGAACTGTCCGGTAATGGAGGCGCGGCCGCCCCCGATGCGGTCCTGGATGACCGGGGCCGAGTGCACCGTGCCGTCGAGCACGATGGCCAGGCGCTTCTTCACGTTGGCGCCGGTCACCTCTTCGAAGATGCGGGCCCCGCGGGCGTTGAAATTCATTCCGACGTACGCCTGGCCGTAGGAGTCGAACTGCACGTTGGCGTCGGTGATATATTCGCCGGTCAGAACGACTTCGGACTTCAGCACGATGGGGGTCTTGCTCTCGACGCCCCCGCGCTTGCTCACGATATAGGCCAGCTCGCTCTCGGCAGGCACCTTGCCGGCCACGGCGGCCTGGACGTCGGCGCCCTCGTCCACCAGTTTGAACTCGAGGTGGGCCGTGCGGCCGATGATGTTGATGGCCCGCTTGGGATCGTCGAGGCCGGGAAGCTGGACGATGATGCGGTTGTCAAGCTGCTTGCGGATGTCGGGTTCGGCCACGCCGAACTGGTCGATGCGGTTGCGGATGGTCTTGAGGGCCTGATCCATGGTCAGGTCCTGGAGATATTTGACGTAGTTCTCGGTGGCGGCCAGAACGTAACGCATCTGCCCGTTGCCGGCATCCTCACGGGATGCGACCTTGAAACTGCCGAAGCGCGAGGCCAGCAGGTCGTCGATCTCCTTCTGCTGCTCCTGCTTGAGCAGGGTGAACTCAAGCTGCTTCGTGCCCAACAGGCGCGGACGAAGCACCAGAATCTTCTTCTCCCGGGCCTCCACACGAAGATCCTGACCGGCGCTGGTGATCGCGTTGGCCAGGGCGGTGTCGAGGTCCACTCCCAAGGTCAGATGGATTCCGCCCTTGAGATCCAGGCCCAGGTTGATCTCGTCGGAAGGCAGAATGGCCCCCAGCGACGAATTGCGGATCGACGGGACCGACGGCAGAACGTAAATCAGGGCCACCACAATCACGAAAGCGGCAAGCAATGCCCTCCAGCGCAAACTACCCATGAGCATCATCCTTATCCAAGACAAACAGGTTGAGTGTTGTCGTCCACAAATACGAAAATCTCCGGACGCGAAACCACCGGCAACGCGTACAAAACAAGGCCTGCTCCCGGTCGCGGGAACAGGCCTGCCTTATCTTATGACGTATGAAAAGGCTACTTTTTCTTGTCCTTGGCCTTGCCGGCGTCGGCAGTGACCATTCCGGAAATGAATCCGCGCCCGACCTGCACATGGACGTCGCCGCCCAGGTCGATGGTCAGGATGTCATCCTTGACTTCCGTCACCCGGCCATAGAGGCCGCCGGCCGTGATGACCCGGTCGCCGCGGGACAGGTTGTCGAGCATCTGCTTGTGTTCCTTCTGCTTTTTCTGCTGGGGGCGGATGAGCAGAAAATAGAAGATCACAAACATGAGGATGAGGGGCATGAAGGTCATCAGCGGATTGCCGGGCTGGCCTCCCGCTGCGGGCGCCTGTCCCATGGCGTGGGCGATACTTTCAAAAAACATGGTAGTCCTCCGTTAACATAGTGTCGCGTGTCTTCGCGCGTTGGCTACCCTGTGGCAGCCCGAAATTCAAGGCCAAACAAGCCTAGATTCCGAGAATCTCCCGATACTCGGCGATCTCCTTACGCACCTTGCCGATCATTTCCAACTCACGTGCACCCGAGGCCAGCGCCTCGGACTTCTCCATGTGAAAATCATACTTACGGAACTGACGCTTGAAAGCGAAGGCCTTGGCATAGTTGAGGTGCGCCTCGAAATTCCGCCCAAGCGCGGCCTGGTAACGGGCCAGATTTTCCAGGACTTCCGAATCCCGTGGAACATCCCGGACCACACGCTCCATGGCTGAAACGCTGGCCGCATAATTGCCCTGCTCGGCCACGGCCCGGGCGTAAAAAAACAAGGCAAAGAGGTCTCCCGGCTCCCGGAGCACCGCTTCCTGCAACGCCTTGACGGCCGTCTCGAGATCGCCGTGCTCAAAGGCGAAGCGCCCGTACTCGCGCTTCCAGAGAGAATCATGCGGGTTGCAGGCCAGAGCCGCATCAAAAAGCTTTCGCGCCTCTTCGATCCGCTGCAGACGGCTCAGGGCGATGGCCTGACCGAGCCGGGCCTGGCAGGAAGGTTCCGACGGCGACCCGAAAATCGCCAAGGCGGTGTTCGGGTCCGTGTACCAGGCCTGGACCAGCATCTTGACCTGCGCATAGGCCGTATCGTCGGAACGGCGGTCCCGCACCGCCTTGGGCAGCCGGGCGATGCGTTCCTGCATGTAGGCCAGTCGGTCTTCCATGCCGGGGTGCGTGGAGAGGTACGACGGCACGTCGCCGCCGCCGGCCATCCACTGCAGCTTGCGGATCTTCTCGAACGCCGAGGTCATGCCGCTCGGGGAAAAACCGGCGTCGACCAGATAGCCCATGCCGAACTGGTCGGCGTCCTTCTCGTTCTCGCGCGTGTATTTGAGCTGCATGGCCTGGGCGCCGGCCACGGACCCCATGACCATGGCGTTGGCCGCGTCCCCCCCGCCCTGAGAACCGACGAGAACGGCCGCCAGGATGCCCAGCAGCGAACCGGTGCCGACCAGCTTGCTTTGCTCGATGGACTTGGCGATATGGCGCTCGGACACATGGGCCAACTCGTGGGCAATGACGCTGGCCAGTTCGTCTTCACCGGCCATGTTGGCGATAAGCCCGGTGAAAATCGTGATGTGTCCGGCGGCCGAGGCGAAAGCGTTCAGGGCCCCGTTTTTGACCACCGTTACTTTGATGGGAAAGGGCTGCGGGGGCATCGCCGCCACGAGACGGTCCACGATGGATTGCACATAGCCCGTGATGCGCGTGTCGTCGATAACGGGGAAACGTGTTTCGATGACCAGGTCGAACTTGCGCGCAAGCTCGATTTCATCGCGGATGGTGAATTCGCCAAATCCGGCCTGAACGCTCCGGGGACAGGCCAAGGCCATGAGGCAGGCGAGGAGCCACACCATCCCCTGTGCGCGCAGGCTGGGCTTCACCTGTGCAAACTCCGCGGGTCCAGGAGCACCGCGCCGGCGCGTTTGAAGCCGCTGGCCAGAAATCGCCTGACGGGGCCCGTTTTTTCCAGCACGGCGCGGCGAGCGGCCTGCTCAGCGGACAGCACTCCGTCGCGTTCATCGCGTCGCAGGAGAAAATATTCCCGGAACATGTCCTCGACCTGGGCGTAGGATTCGGCCTCGAGCTGGTCCAGATCCGAACGGCTGATGCCCAGGCCATCCGTAGGCACGGCCTCGATGGCCGCCTGCAGGGGTGCAGGGTCGTCCAGCCGGGCGCAAAGCATGCGGGCCAGTTCGTATTCGGTGCTCTTGGGCACAAGCTGGATGGGGCTCACATCGCCGACATCGCCGTGCAGGGTCCAGAATCCGGTCAGAAGTTCGTCCAGCTGGTCCGTGGACAAGACGCAACCGCCGTGCAGCTGCGCCACATGGTACAGGAACAGCATCCGGGTGCGGGCTTTGAGGTTGCCCTCGGCCACGGGCGAGGTATCGGGATAGATGGCGGCGAAGGAAGCCGAGATCTGACGATAGAGGTCCGTGAAATCCTGGGTGTGCCGGATGGACACTCCCGCGGGCGGCATGGCGTAGGCCTGGGCCACGCGGGTCCCGCGATCGATCTCTTCAGGTGTGTTGGAGGCGATGGGCAGGCAGAAGCCCAGATAGGGAATGCGCCTGGAGTGCAGCAGCGCTGCCAGGAAGGACGAATCGATCCCGCCGGAAAGGCCCATGACATACGCCTTGAGTCCCGAGGTTCGCAGATAGTCGGCGAGAAAATCTCCCAGGGCCGTGAGCAGCCCCTCGGAAGCCTTGACCTCCAGCAACTCGAGCCAGAGGTCGAAATCGTCGTCGCGTGGACATTCCATCCGGGTCAAGGCGGTCATGGCTCCTCCTGCCTACGAGTTCATCATGTCGAGGAATTCCTTGTTGCCCTTGGTGCCGCGCATCTTGTCCAGGAGGAAGTCCATGGTGTCCACGGAGTTCATGGGGGCCATGATGCGGCGCAGAATCCAGACCTTGTTCAGAACATCGGGATCGAGCAGCAGCTCTTCCTTGCGCGTGCCGGACCGGTTCAGGTCGATGGCCGGGAAGACGCGCTTGTCCGAGAGGTGGCGGTCCAGATAGATGTCGCAGTTGCCCGTACCCTTGAACTCTTCGAAGATGACTTCGTCCATGCGCGAGCCCGTATCGACCAGGGCCGTGGAGATGATGGTCAGACTGCCGCCCTCTTCGATGTTTCGCGCCGCGCCGAAGAAGCGCTTGGGCCGCTGCAGGGCGTTGGCGTCCAGACCGCCGGAGAGCACGCGCCCCGAAGACGGCGTGGTGGCATTGTACGCCCGGCCGAGACGGGTGATGGAGTCGAGCAGGATGACCACGTCGACCTTGCGTTCGACCAGCCGCTTGGCCTTTTCGAGGACCATCTCGGCCACCTGGACGTGACGCTGCGGGGGCTCGTCAAAGGTGGAGCTTATGACTTCGGCGCGGACCGTGCGCTCCATGTCCGTCACTTCCTCGGGCCGTTCGTCGATCAGCAGGACGATGAGGTATGCGTCGGGATGGTTGACGCTGATGGAATTTGCGATGGCCTGCATGAGCATGGTCTTGCCGGTGCGCGGCGGGGCCACGATGAGGGCGCGCTGGCCCTTGCCGATGGGCGTCATGAGGTCCAGAACGCGTGCGGAATAGTTCTTGTCGCCGTTCTCCAGGCGGAACTGTTCGTCGGGATAGATGGGAGTCAGGTTGTCGAAGAGGACGATGCGCTTGGCCTCCTCGGGTTCGCGGAAGCAGATCTCCTTGACCCGCAGCAGCGCGAAATACCGTTCCCCTTCCTTGGGCGGGCGTATCTGCCCGGAGATGACATCGCCGGTGCGCAGGGCGAAACGCCTGATCTGCGAAGGGGATACATAGATGTCATCCGGCCCCGGCATGTAACTGTACATGGGAGAACGCAGAAAACCGAATCCATCGGGCAGGATTTCCAGAACCCCTTCTCCGAATATGGACCCGTTCTGGGAAGCGCAGGCCTGAAGCAAGGCGAAAATCAGCTCCTGCTTGCGCAGGCCGCTGACATTTTCAATCTGATACTCGGCCGCGATATCCATGAGTTCGGACATGGATTTGGTTTTCAACTCAGAAAGATTCATAACAAACCCTCATAACAATGAAATGGCTGACATCTGTGACCGTAAAAATGAGAAACAGACCAAAAGGTCAAAAATTATGTTTAGTGAAATTTGAAAAATGATGGAATAAGGAAGTACTCTGGTATGAATATAACACCCTTTCAGGGAATCACATGAATATTATGGATATCTGCTTATGGACTTGTAGTGTCTGGCAGGGATGGAATAACGAAATATCTGAATGGATCAAAAAAAACAAGAGGTCGGAGGCCGCTATTCGCTCTCGACTTCATCTTCTTCGTCCTTGGCATGAAGAATGTCGGCGAACAGCGCCTCGATGGATTTCTTCACCTCGGACTGGTCCTGTTTGAGAGCGAAGGACAACTCCAGGGAGATGAGCCCCATGGCTTGCTCAAGCAGCCTGCGCTCGCCGAAGGAAAGCTCCTTGTCCTTGCCGATGAGGATGAGTTCCTTGAGCACATAGGCCACGTCCCGCAGACTGCTGCTTTTGAGCTTCTCGGAATACTCGCGGTAGCGTCGGTTCCAGTTCTGGCCGGAATAGCCCGTAAAATCGGAACGGTCGTTCAGGTACTCGTAGATCTCTTCCGCCTGGGCCGGAGTGTAGACGCCGCGCAATCCGACATTCTTGGCATTGCGCACGGGAACCATCAGCGTGACGTTATTGCTCAGAATACGCACGATGATCAGCTCAGTGGCGACACCCCCGATCTCCTGGGTCTCAATCCTTTCGACCTTACCGACCCCCTGTGCGGGATAGACGACAAGTTCATCAACTGAAAACACAAGCGACCTCCAGAAAAACAAAATCGGACTGCATGGAAAAAAAATGATAGCGCAAAATAAGTACGGCGTCCACTAAGAGCTCAGATGTCGAACAGGGTCAGCGCGTATGAAGATGAGCCGTGGCGGCATCGATGCCGTCATGGCAATAGCGCAGTACGGCATCCAGAGCCGTATCGAGAACAGGCCCGACCAGATCCCATTCGACAGGCGGAAACGGCCTGAGTACGTAATCGGCCATGGCCTCGGGACCTTCCGGCCTCCCGATGCCCAGCCGTAGCCGGGCAAAATCCCTGGTGCCGAGATGGGCGGCTACGGACTTGAGCCCGTTATGCCCGGCAAGCCCCCCGGAAAACTTGAACCGCACCGTGCCCAGAGGCAGATCCAGTTCGTCGTGAAGCACGAGAACCCTTTCCGGGGCGATGCCGTTCTTGCGGCAGAACTCCCCTACGGCCTGGCCGCTCAGGTTCATGAACGTCTGCGGTTTGACCACCATCCAGCGTCGCGCACCATAGTCCTCGCTCACGTCCCACAGTTCCGCCTTGGACCGGACGCCGCGACTCTCGCACGAAGTACCGGGCTGGCCGGACCAATGGGAGACAAGGCGATCCGCGAGCAGAAAACCGAAATTATGCCGGGTCCGGGCGTACTTGGGGCCCGGGTTGCCCAGACCGACAATCAAGCCGTCGTATGTCATGGGAAACCGTCAGAGTAAGGGGATGGACAGGGAAGAAGGGAACAAAGGCCCTGCCGGGGCAGGGCCTTTGGAAAGAACCGATTATTCTTCCTCGCCCGTCTTGGCCCCGCGGGCGGTCTGGATGGCGAGAACGGGATAGTTGCGGTCGTAGACGGCCTTGACCCCTTCGGGCAGGATCAACTGCTCGACGAACACCTTCTCGGCGATGTCCAGTTCCGTCACGTCGACGACTACGCTGTCCGGGATGATGGTCGGAAGGCAGCGCACCATGACGCGCTCCTGCAGGATTTCGAGCTTGCCGCCCAGGACGACGCCCTTGGCGCGACCGACGGTCTCGACGGGAATGGTAACCTGAACTTCCTTGTCCAGATCGATGCCGATGAAATCCACATGATCGTAGCGACGCTTGACCGGGTGGGTGACCAGCTTCTTGAACAGGGCGTTGCGCTTCTCGACCTGGCCGTCGACATTGATCTGCAGTTCGATCATCTTCGAATAGCGAACCTTTTCGAAAGCCTTGCCCAAAGCCATATTATCTACAGTAAAGGAGATGTTTTCACCCTTCGAATTGTAGAATACGCCGGGAACCAAACCATTGGAACGCAGGCGGGCGCACGGACCTTTGCCCCTTTCCTCGCGCTGCGTCAGCTGTAAACTTGTGACTTCAGACATGCTTTTCTCCTTTATTCATCAACTAAAAAATACGTCGCTTCCGAACAAGCTCAGCTGAACAGCACGCTCACTGACGATTCGGAATGGATATTGTGAATTGCCTTGGCAATGAGACTGCCTACGGAAATAACCTTGAATTTATCGCTCGCAGCTGCCTTGCTGTTGAGCGGAATCGTATCTGTAACGATGACCTGGGAAAAAGCCGAGCTGTTCAGACGCTCCACCGCGGGCCCCGACAGGACGGCGTGTGTGGCGCATGCCACCACGTCCTCGGCACCGTTCTCAGCCAGCAGATTGCCGGCTTCGGTCATGGTGCCCGCCGTGTCGATCATGTCGTCCAGGACCACTGCGATCTTGCCTTTGACATCGCCGATGAGCTGCATGGCGTGAGCCTTGTTGGGCCCTTCGCGACGCTTGTCAACGATGGCCAGGCCGACGCCGAGACGCTTGGCGTATGCCCGGGCGCGCTCCGTGCCGCCAGCATCCGGAGAGACGACAATCAGGTTGTCGCCAAGCTTGCGGATGTATTCAAGCAGTACCTGTGCGGCATACAGGTTGTCCACGGGCTTGTCGAAAAATCCCTGGATCTGCCCGGAGTGCAGGTCGATGGTGAGCACCCGGTCCACGCCTGCGACAGAGATGAAATCGGCCACGAGCTTGGCACTGATGGGCACCCTGGGCACGACCTTGCGGTCCTGGCGGGCGTAGCCGAAGTACGGGACGACGGCGGTCACGCGGCCGGCGCTGGCCCTCTTCAGGGCGTCCAGCATGAGGCAGAGCTCCATCAGATTATGGTTGACCGGAGCGCACGTGGACTGGACCACGTACACGTCGTCGCCGCGCACGTTGGCGCCCATCTCGACCCGGATCTCGCCGTCGCTGAAGACGTCGACAAGAGACGGGGTGATCTTGCATCCAAGATGATCGCAGATGCGGGCGGCCAGAGCGGGGTTGGCGGTCCCCGTGACTATTTTCAGTTCACCGACGCGTGGCATAGTCTTTCCTTCAAAAGTATTTGGCTGGGGCGGGAGGATTCGAACCTCCGGATGACGGAACCAAAATCCGTTGCCTTGCCAGCTTGGCGACGCCCCAACACAGGTCGCCCGGCCTCTTGAGCCGTTGGCTTCCCCAAGTAAAACAAAAAGACCGCCAGGTTTATGGACCCGCAGCCCGGCCAAGAATCCGTCACGAAGCCGGCTTCGCAGGCCTTCCGAGAGAAACGACATGACAGGCATGCCCAAGGGACCGCAGTTTCAGGGCGCAGCGATCGGCGCTTTCGGAAGACGAAAAAAGAGCCACGAAGCTGGAACCGCTGCCGCTCATGACACATGCATCGGCATAACCATCCAGAATCAGCTCTTTGATACCGTAAAGCACTGGAAATTCTTGAAAAACAACTTTCTCAAATCCATTCCACAGCTCGGGCGGTTTCGTGAAGCAAAGATTCTTAATAGGGCTAAAATTCAGTGTCAACTCTTTTCTTGGTCGCACCAGTCCCTCGGCCAGCATCTCGTCATAGCGCCTGTAGGCCCACGCCGTGTTGACGTGCACCGCAGGGCAGACCACAAGTATCACGTAGCCGCCAAGGTCCATGTCCACAGGCTCGAGCCGCTCACCGATGCCCGTGACCCAGGCCGGGACGTTGGCGAGGAAGAAAGGGACGTCCGCACCAAGGGACAGGGCCAGCGACGACAGCTCGTCCTCGCCCAGGGCCAGGGCCCCGGCCGCGGCGTTCAGCCATTTCAGAAGCGTCGCCGCATCGCTGCTGCCGCCGCCCAGGCCGGCTCCCATGGGGATGCCCTTTTCAAGGTGCAGGGACAGTCCGGGCATGAAGCCCGTAGCCGCCGCGAATCGTTCATAGGCGCGGGCCAGGATGTTTTCGCCCGCGGCCAGGGAAGGATCCGAGCAACTCAGGCGCAACCCTTCGCCACCCTCCGAGACGGTCAGGACGTCGAACGGCGCGGGGAGCGGGTAGAAGAGGCTTTCGATCTCGTGATAGCCATCCTCCCGCACCCCGACGATGTCCAGATAAAGGTTGACCTTGCAGCCCGCCCTGAGTTCATGGGACATGCTTGTCCTCGCAAAAAAAGCGCCCTTTCGGGCGCTTGTTCATGACAGGGGGATGGTGCGGAACACGTTGCGGCCCTGCCGCTTGACCAGAAGCATCACCACGCCCTTCTCCTTGGCGTCTCCGGTGATGACGTCCTGCAGATCCTTGGCCGCGTTCAAAGCCTTTCCGTTGGCTTCAAGAATGACGTCGCCGGGAGCGATGCCGTTCTGCGCCGCGGGAGACCCATCCTCGACCTCCACCACCAGCAGGCCGGTGGTCTTGCCGAGTTCCAGAGCCTTGGCCTCGTCCTCGGTCACGGGCCGCACGCTCAGACCCAGAGCGCCTTCGCTCGGGGCCTCGGGAGCGCCGCCGCCCGGCTGGGCCTGGGCCACCTTGTCCGCGTTGCGCTCGCCAAGGACGAGGGAAAGCTTCACGTTCTTGCCGTTGCGCCACACGTTCACCTGCACCTTCTGCCCGGGCAAGAGATCGCCGATCTTGCGGGTCAGGTCGCTTGCGTCGTCAATGCTCACTCCGTCAAGGGCGGTGATGACATCCCCGGCCTTGATGCCGGCCTTGTCGGCCGGGTCGCCCGGCGTGACCGAGGAAACGAGAGCGCCCTTGGCCTCCTTCAGGTCCAGGGCCTTGGCGGAGTTGGCGTCCACATCCTGGATGGACACGCCGAGCCATCCGCGCTTCACTGTCTTGTATTCCTTCAACTGATCGATGACCTGCCTGGCCAAGCGGCTGGGGATGGCGAAGCCGATGCCCTGGCCCGAGGCGATGATGGCCGTGTTGATGCCGATGACCTGGCCTTCGAGGTTGAGAAGAGGACCACCGCTGTTGCCGGGATTGATGGAGGCGTCGGTCTGGATGAAGTTGTCATAGGGCCCCGCGCCGATGGCCCGCCCCTTGGCGCTGACGATGCCGGCCGTGACGGTGTGGTCCAGGCCGAAGGGGTTGCCGATGGCCATGACCCACTGGCCGACCTTGAGTGCGTCGGAGTCGCCGAAGGCGAGGTATGGCAGGGACACGTCGGCCTTGATTTTGAGCAGGGCCAGGTCAGTTTCCTTGTCTGTGCCGATGACCTCGGCGTCATATGAAACCTCTCCGTTCCCGTCGGCGCGCAGATTGACCTTGATGGAATCGGCGCCGTCCACGACGTGGTTGTTGGTCACGATGTAGCCGTCGGGGGAGATGACGAAGCCAGAACCCAGGGAGCGCTGTTCACGGGGCGCCCTGCGTCCCTGCTCGCCGAAGAAACGCTCGAACTGGTCGAAAAAATCGCCGAAAGGCTGCTGACCACGGGGTCCCTGGCGGAAAAACGGCTGCATGTTAGGCTGACTCTTGACGATCTTGACCGTGCTGATGTTCACCACCGCCCGGCCGGACGTCTCGGCCAGGTCTGTGAAATCCGGCAACTGGGCGGCCAGCGATGCCGAGGCGACAAACATCAACAAAAACACAAGGGAACGAATCGCATATTTCATGAAAAAAACCTCCGTTGCTTCAAGGAAGCCGCAAGCATCGACCGTGCCAGGCCTCCGGACGACCGCTATACGTGAAAAATGAGGTGACACATTCGCGTACAGACGCGCAAAAACATGCACATGTGCATGACATACATCATCTTACAACACAATTTTGCACTTCTGGGCACTGCGGGTCGTGCAAAAAACGCATGGTCATCCACTCGGACCAATACATCCACCCGGGGACACCGCACCCTACGAAACCCACATGGCCACCTGTTTCCGGCATGATCAGGGACAGGGAATCGTTATTCCGGGCTTCCCCGACCGGGTAACACTGCGGTCCGAGAAAAGGGTCGTTCGCGGCGTTGATGATGCATGTCGGGCGCTCTATCCTGTCCAGGAACTGCCGCGAACTGGAACGCCGCCAGTAGTCCAGGGCGTCGCGGAACCCGTGCATGGGGGCCGTGAACCTGTCGTCGAACTGGCGGAAATTTTTCAACCCCTGGATGCCCGCGAGGTCGAACAGCCCGGGAAAAAGCCGACTCTTCCGGATAATCTTCTTTCGCAGCAGGTCAAGCAGGTACCGCATGTAGATGGCGCACTGCGGGCGCCCCAAGGCCCTGGAGGCATCCTCCAGATCGCAGGGAACGGACAGGGCCACGGCCCTGCGCACGATTGACGGAATGCGTGAAGGATCCTCGCCGAGGTATTTCAGGACCACGTTCGCCCCCAGGCTGAACCCTACCAGATCGACGCTCTGATACCGGCCCAGGGCCTCGACCATGAGCAGGACTTCGTGCAGGTCACGGGTCCAGCCGGAGTGGTACATGGTCGGCTTGCGGTTGAGCTCCCCGCCGCAGCTGCGGTGGTTCATGGCCAGGACGTCCAGTCCCTGGAGCCGGGCGGCCCTGGCCATTCCCAGAACATACTTGCTGCGCGAGTGCCCTTCCAGGCCGTGCAGGACGACCACGAGCCTGTCTCCCCTTCCCCGCGACCAGTCCAGGTCCACGAAATCCCCGTCCGAGGTCTCCAGCCGCTGCCGGTCATAGGGCACATCGGGCCGGGGCCGGAGCACGAACGGGTAGATGGTCTGCACGTGGCCGCTGGAAAAAGGGAACGCGGACCGTAGCCGCACCACGGCCTACTCCTCGACGGCCATGCGCGTGATGATCACCGGTTCCTTGGGCACGTCCTGGTGAAAACCGAAGTTGCCCGTGGGCACGGCCGCGATGGCGTCCATGACGTCCATGCCTTCCACCACGCGGGCGAAGACGGCGTAGCCGAAGTCCCGGGCCCCGTGGTCCAGGAAGGCGTTGTCGCGGAGGTTGATGAAGAACTGCGACGTGGCGCTGTCCACGGCCTGGGTACGGGCCATGGACAAGGAGCCGCGCACGTTCTTCAGGCCGTTGTCGGCCTCGTTCTTGATGGGCTTGCCCGTCTGCTTCTCGCGCATGGTCTCGGTCATGCCCCCGCCCTGCAGCACGAAATTCGGGATGACGCGGTGAAAGATGGTGCCGTCGTAGAACCCGTCGCGCACGTAATTCAGAAAGTTCTCGCAGGTCAGGGGGGCCTTGTCCTCGAACAGTTCGATCTTCATCGTCCCCATGGACGTTTCCATGACTATCATCAGGGTTCTCCTTGCGTTGAGTTTCGTTGGCGCCGGACGGAAATGCCGTGCGCATGTTGCGACGGGAGCGGCAGGGTCAGCCCGTGCCGTCCGCCGTCCACTCCAGGATCAGGGCGTCCTCGCCGCTGTCGGCATAGTAGCGTCTGCGCAGCCCGGCCTGCGTGAAGCCGCAGCCCGCGTAGAGGGCGCGTGCCGGCGTATTGCCGCTGCGCACCTCCAGCACGACGCGGTTGACTCCCAGCAGACGCGACTGGCGCAGGCAGAAACGGAGCAGCTCGCGGCCGATGCCCCTCCCGCGCAGGGCCGAGGCCACGGCCACGTTGACTATTTCAAGTTCCCCGGCCAAGTTGTAGGCCGTCAGGTAAGCGCACAGGGCCTGACCGTCAAATGCTCCGGCGGCAAAAAAACGATCCTTCCCCAGCAGGCCCGAAAATTTCTCTGCGTCCCACGGGTCGTCGAAGACCGCCGCTTCCAGGTCAGCCAGGGCCTGTGCGTCCTTTGGGCCGAGCAGGCGCATTGTCGGTCCAAAATCATGCGTCACAACCAATCCTTAAGAATACGTGCGGGTGCTCATGTCGATGGAAACTGATCCCGATCGGATCTTCGTGGTGGACGAGAACAACAGGCCCCTGGCCGTCATGCACCCGGAACAGGTCCACCTCCAAGCGCTCAGGCACCGCGGGGTCATCCTGCTGCTCAAGGACCGCCGGGGACGGCTCGTCCTGCGCAGGCTCCCGGTGGACCACCCCCTCTTCCCGGGGAGGTGGGACGTGACGGGCAGCGGCCATGTCGGGGCGGGCGAGGCCGCCGAGGAAGCCGCAGAACGGCGCCTTCCCCCGGCCGCGGCCGACCTCGGGGACAGCCTGCGGCACATGCGCACCCTCGTTGCCGGTGCCGGCACCGGCAACGAGGTCGTCGAAATATTCGGGATGGACCTGCCGGACCAGGCCGCCCTGGCCCTGGCCCGGGATCTCGAACTCCTCTTCGTGGACCGGGACGAACTCGGCGCCCTTGTCTCCTCCTACCCGGACCAGCTCACCCCGGACCTGCACACCGTGTGGGCAACCCGCCTGCACGAACGGGACGGCTAGTTGATGTAGACCTTCGAAAAGGTCGCCTCATCCTCCAGGGACCGGCCCGTCCCCCGCACTACCGTGGTCAGGGGGTCGTCATCGATGTGGACCATGAGGGCGCTCTGCTGCGTGATGAGCTTGTCCAGTCCCTTCAAAAGCGCTCCGCCGCCGGCCAGTAAAAGGCCGTTGGTGGCGATGTCCGCCACAAGTTCGGGCGGTGTCTTCTCAAGAGCCCGGCGCACGGCGGCGACGATGGCGGCCACAGGCTCCTTGATGGCCTCCCGCACGTGCGAATCGTTCAGCACCACTGACTTGGGGTTGCCGTCCACCAGATTCTTGCCGGCCACGCGATACTGCAGGGGCTCGGGCAGCGGGACGGCCGAAGCGATGTGGATCTTGGCGGCCTCGGCCATGTTCTCGCCGATCAGGAGCTGGAACTCGTCCTGCACATAGCGCTGGATGGCGTCGTTGATCTCGTCGCCGGCGATGCGCACGGACTCGGAGTAGGCCACGGCCGAGAGGGAGATAACCGCCACTTCCGTGGTGCCGCCGCCGATGTCCACGACCATGTTGCCACGCGGCTCGTGAATGGGCAGCCCCGCGCCGATGGCCGCGGCCATGGGCTCCTCGATGAGCTTCACCTCGCGCGCCCCGGCCTGCAGGGCCGATTCGACCACGGCCCGCTTCTCGACCTGGGTGATGCCGGCCGGCACGCAGATGACCATGCGCGGCTTGACGATGCGCATGCCGGTGATGACCTTGCGGATGAAGTAGGAGATCATGGCCTTGGTCACCTCGAAGTCGGCGATGACGCCGTCTTTGAGCGGCCGCACGGCCCTGATGCGGTCGGGCGTGCGGCCGAGGTATTCCTTGGCCTCGCGCCCCACGGCCAGGATGGAGTCATTGCGGACGTCGAGGGCGACCACCGACGGCTCGTTGAGCACGATCCCGTCCTTGGGCGAATAAAGGAGCGTGTTGGCCGTCCCCAGGTCCATGGCAAGATTCTTGCCGAGAAAACCGAAAAGTTTGCTGAAAAACATGAAGACCCTACCTTCTTAGAGGTGTGTGTCGTTGTTGTCGGATTCAGAGGCGTCGTCCAGTTCCGCCATGATCGGCGGAGAGAGCTGTTTGACCTTGTTCTTCAAATACAGATTCTCGAGAAAAAGAGCCAGATAATCAGCCGCCATCCGGGCAAAGGCACGGATTTCGTCATCAATGACCAGGCACTCGCGGTCCCCGAAGACGAGCACACCGCGGCAGCGCCTGTGCACCTTCAACGGGAAGGCCAGGAGCGTGTTCAGGGCCGGCGCCGGGAAATCGCGCCCAAAGAGCGGGGTGCGCCCCAACTCGCTCTTTCCGTCTCCGAAAAACACGGGTTTGTTCTTCTTGAAGACCCAGCCCAGCAGCCCGCTGCCGGTGCTGAAGGACTGCCGCGCCAACCCGGTGTCGGGCATGAGGGGCTTGTTGCTGCCCTCAAGCAGATAGTTGTCCCCCCACTCGTCGCTGACCACGAGAAAAGCGTATTCGTATCCGCTGGCCCCGGCCAGCAGGCTCAGGTAGCGGTTCAGGAAATCCGTCCACCTGGGGTGGCTTTCGCGCAGGGCGTAGACCTGCTGCAGGATGCCGTAGAGGGCCTGCTCACGGCTGGAGACCCCGGCCGCGCCCACATCGGAGATGATGGCCGCCACCACCCCCGCGAAGAGGGACAGCACCCGCTGGTCCTTGGAGGTGAAGGCGTATGTCTTCTTGCTGTCCATGCACAGGGCGCCCAGGCCGCCGGGCAGGGGACAGCCGACGAAGACCTTGACCTGCTCCTCCTGTTCGGACCCGTAATAACCAAGGAACGTGTTCTTCTCGTCGAACTTCTCCACGGCCAGGGGGGCATTGTTCTTCAGGATCCAGCCCACCAGGCCGTAGCCGGGATCGATGCACAGGCCCTGGCGAATGGAATCACCCAGGCTGAAGGACGCGCTCAGGTCGAAACGCCCTTCGGCATTGCGGCAGAACAGCACGACGGAATAGGCGTCGAACACGCTTCCGATGCTTTCCAGCAGTCTGTCCAGAGATGGGTATTTGATCATTGCCATGGGGTGAGCGCGCCTGCGTTGCAGTATCGGCCCGGCTCCACTGCGAAACCGGTCACACGGACATAGAGGGAAACGGGGCCGTCGGCAACCACGCCCGCGCGCCCCGGAACGGGCGGAAAATCCTGTTTACGGGCAGCTGAAAACATGCAACATAGTCTACACACAACGGTAACAAACACAATGGGATAGTTGGCGGCTCCGCATGAATTGGCAGAAGGCTTTCTCCAGGATCTCCACCCTGAACGCCCTGAAGAACGGGCAGTTGCTGCCCAGGTGCCCGCTGCGCAGCCTGGAGGAACTGCGGTTCTTTCTCGATCTGGTGCACATCAAGTTCTGCCTGGTGAAGCCCTTCTCCGAAGTCCGCAACTACCCGCTCGTCGACGCTCGCGACCTGCTCCCTTCCTTCGAGCCAAACCTGACGGAATACCCGGATCTGCCGGGATTTTCCATGGTCGCCTTCGAACGCCCCCTGGACTATTTCAATGAAGTCTTCCAGTTCGACCTCCTGCACACCTGCCGTGACCCCGAGCCCCGCGAAACGGGCGAAGCCTGCGTCCTCGAAAATCCCCTGCAGAGCAAGAACCAGGATGCCTTCCTGGCCCACCTGCCCCGGGAACTGCGCGAGCAGTTCAAGGCCGACACCGAGGACCGCCAGATTCCGGACATCGCCTCCTATGCGCTGCTCACAGGATACCTCAGCCGCATGGACCGCGCCCATGTCCTCTCCCAGGACCGCGACGGACAGTTCTACCTTTCCGGCATCTACGCATCCCTGCCGTCGGACCTGGATACGGAACTCAAGCGTTTCGGGCTCAAGGCCCGCAAGTTCCGCCCGGGGGACAACCGCCTCTACGAGCGCAACCGCGAGTTCGTGTACCAGTTCCTGATGGAGCTCTACGGCTACCCCATCTCCTCGGAGCGCAAGACCTCGGCCGCCATCTTCGCCCGCCGCCTGCACAAGATGGGCGAACGGTTCCTGATCAAGGCCCTGGGGCAGTCGGACCGGACGCTCACGTCCATTTTCAGCACGGAGCCGGGACAGCCATACCCCCAGGTGGAAAAGGCCGCTCTCGTCCCCGTGGAAACCCGGGCTTCCGAAACCCTCGATTTCCTGGAGAGCGAAGGCTACTTCCTCGACCGCAAAAAAAAGGTGGTCATCCTGAGGGTGATCTACAGCCAGCACAAATTCGACCCCAACAACGTCCGGCAGGACCGGGCGCTGTCCGTGCTGCGCCAGGAGATCGTGCACCCGCTGACGGGGCGGGTCTGCACCTCCGTGAACCTGGTCAAGGACACCTACACCATGAGCCTCAAGCTCAACGACATCGTGCGGGGCGAATTCCTCGGACAGGCCGTCTACAAGAAAAACGAACTCGTCGAAAACACGGACAGCCACGAAAAGAGGCTCAAGTTCCTGCACTCCTGGCTCGGCAAGCACCAGCGGCGCATGATCGCCTATTCCGACGAATTTTACGCGGAGATCGTGCGAGTCCTCGACGGCTACCTTGGAGATCCGGAACTGACAGACGAGTTCAACGAACTGCGCGACATCTACCAGGAAGTCTGGAGTTCCTACGGCTTCATCAAACAGGCGCGCAAGATCAAGCAGCTCGAGGACCTGAGAAACCGCATCCACAAGGGCAGAAAAATCTCCTACCTCGAAATGCTGACCCTGAGCACGGGCCTGCTGACGGAACTCAAGTTCGAGTTCGCCAATTTTTTCGAAGCGCTCATCAGCCAGGCCATCCACTTCTCGGAGGCCATGCTCAACGACCGCTACCTGATCCGGACCTACGTCAAGGCCAAGGACGACCAACTCACGGACAACGGCCTGAAGATCAAGAAGCTCTACCGGCGCCTCGTCTCCCTGGTTGACGAACTCAAAGCCATACGCAAAACAAGGGCCGACGCCTGATTTTCTCCATCCTTTAACAGCGGGATACACCTATGTCCGAATTGCTGACCACCCCCCTTCACACCTGGCACAAGGACAACGGCGCCAGGATGGTCCCCTTCGCGGGCTGGGACATGCCGGTCCAGTATGCCGGCATCCTCGAGGAGCACAAACACACCCGGACCGCCGCGTCCATTTTCGACATCTCCCACATGGGCGAGTTCCTCCTCGAAGGCGACGGCGCGACGGCGGCCCTGGCCCGGATCGTGACCCACAATCTGGCCACCCTGGCCCCCGGCAAATGCCGCTACGGGTTCCTCCTGAACGAAAAGGGCGGCGTGCTGGACGACCTCATCGTGTACCGTCTGGAGGCGGAAAAATACATGCTCGTGGTCAACGGCGCGTGCATCGACTCCGACTTCGCCTGGATCGGAGGACAGCTGCCCGCGGGCCTGACCTTCGTCAACCAGAGCTTCGACATCGCCAAGATCGACCTGCAGGGCCCGCAGTCCTTCGAGGTGCTCGGCCGGGTCATGCCCGGGGAATGGGCGAGTCTGGGCTACTTCGGATTCCGTGAAACGGAGTTCGAAGGCTTCAAGCTTCTGGTCAGCCGCACGGGGTACACGGGCGAACTGGGCTATGAGTTCTACCTGCCCTGGAACAAGGCGGCCGTGCTCTGGGAACGCCTCATGGCCGACGAGGCCGTGCGGCCGGCGGGCCTCGGCGCCCGCGACACCCTGCGACTGGAAGTTGGCCTGCCCCTCTACGGCCAGGACCTGGACACGGAGCACACCCCGGTGGAGGCGGGCTACGGGGCCATGCTCAAGAGCGAGGCGGACTACATCGGCAAGCCCGGCCTGGCCACGGTGCGCGAACGCCTCGTGGGCCTGCGCATCGAAGGGCGCCGCAGCGCCCGCCACTACGATGAAGTCTATGTGGGCGAAACCAGGGTCGGCACGGTCACCAGTGGCTCCATCGCCCCAAGCCTGGGCTGTTGCGTGGCCATGGCCTACGTGCGTGAGGACATGGCCGGCAGCGAGGCCTTCACCGTCAAGGGCGCACGGACGACCCTCGAAGCGGTGCGCGTGGACATGCCCTTCTACACCGCGGGCACGGCCCGCACAAAACTGGCATAGAATGTCGCGCCTCAACTCCTTCCATCTGGCTCCCGCCCTGTGGCGGGAGCCTTTTGTCCTGGAAGGCGAGGAAGCCCGCCACCTGACCCGCGTGCTGCGCGCCAGGGCCGGCGACACGGTCCGCCTCTTTGACGGACAGGGGCGATGGGGGCTTTTCCGCATCGCCGAGGCAGGCAAGAGGGATGCCCGGCTGGACCTTCTCGAAGAACACCGCGCGCCCGAACCCGCCGCGCCCCTGATCCTGGCCGTGGGCTGGTCCAAAGGCCTCCGGCGCGGCTTTCTGCTTGAAAAGGCCGTGGAGCTGGGCGCCTCGGCAGTCTGGTTCTGGCAGGCGGCCCGCTCCCAGGGCGACGTCCCGGACGGGGGCAAGGAAGGCTGGGAACGCCAACTCACGGCCGCAGCCAAGCAGTGCGGGGCCGTCTGGCTGCCGGCGATCCGGACCTTCGCCGGGCCATCGGACGTGGCCCTGGCTGCCGAGGGGATGGGCTCCAAGGTGCTGTGCTGGGAAAAGGAGGATGCACGCCTCATCAACCCGGACGCATTGGTCAACCCGCGTGGATGCGTGGCGGTCCTGGGTCCCGAAGGCGGGCTCGACGAGCGGGAGGCCTTTGTCTTTCGCGGCCGCGGCTTCACGCCGGTCAGCCTCGGCCCGAGCATCCTGCGCTTCGAGACCGCCGCGGCCTTCGTCCTTTCGCTGCATCTCTGGGCGGCCAGCCGCGATGACGCGCCAGCAGCCCCGGAGAGCCGGCCCCGGACCTGAACCACTCCTCCGGAATGGAGGCCGCCACAATTCAAGAATTTCCGGGAAAAGATGAAGGAGGACAACTGCATTGGCAGTGCCCCGGATACTTCATGCGCGACGACTGCGTCCGGTGTGCGCGTCCGACTGGTTCGATGACGGCCTCCGGCGCATCCTGTCGGAAAACCTAAAGCCGCGACATCCGCTCCAGTTCCTCTTCCAGCAACCTGCGCATGCGCCCTTCCAGCTCCATGGATTTCTCCGTGCCTCCGTCCCCGACGGCCTTGAAAAACGCCGCGCACAATCCGCGCGCCTCCCGGTCCCAGCTGCCGGTCATCCCCTGTTTGCCGCCTTCCTCGACCGGGACGGGAAGAAAATCCTTGTCCCGCAGGGCGTGGGACCAGTGGATCACATACCAGTAGTGCAGCAGGAAGCGGTCCAGGAGAATGTACACCCATTGGACCGACCCCAGGGGCCCGACCTGCACGCGCCGCTGCCCGATACCCAGTCCCATGACCTTCCCCCGCACCAGCCCCTCGCCCTTGAACAGGGCCGCCAGTCCCGCCGCGGCCCCGCCCACGGTGGCGAAGAGCCCCAGGCTGTGCCCCAGGGTGGCCAGGTCCAGGGCCGCCCCGGCCGCGCCGCCGGCGGCCACGGCCGCGGCAACGAGCTTGCCCTTGCCCAGGCCGAACACGGTCCAGGTGGTGCTTGAAAAGAGATCCTCGCGCAGCACGGACTGGCCGGGAAGCGCAAAGGACCGGCGGTCATGGCGGAACTGCAGGCAGACCTGATCGTGCAGGCGGGCTTCCTCGGCGCGGATGCCTTCCTCCAGCCGCCTGGCCAGTACGGCCTCCCTGGCGTCCCTCTCCCCGGGGTCGGACAGGGACGCCGTCTCCGTCATGCCCAGGACGCGGCGCAGAAAGTCCACGGCCAGGGCGGCGCACTCGGCGTTGCGGCGTTTCCAGTCCCTGGCGAAGGCGTCCACCACCCGGCCCAGGGCGCCCTCCCAGTCCTGCTCCAGGGCGCGCAGGCTTTCCAGCAGGCGCAGGCGTTCGGCGAAGGTGGCCCGCAGGGCGTTGAAGACCCGGACCATGTTGAAATGGCGGCGCAGCTCCGCCTTCCATTCCTCCAGAAACTCCTCCTCCCCCGTCTTGCAATTGAGGATGGCCATGCGCGGCCGGCCCGTCAGACGCAGGATTTCCATCTCGGCCCTGTCCACCTGCCTCAGGGGGCGCGAAGCGTCGAGCACGTAGATGATCCCGGCCCCGTCCAGCACCGGCAGGAGCAGTTCGCACTCATGGGCCATGCCCGGATCGTCGCCGAACTCGGCCAGAAAGGCCGGCAGCAGTTCGGACTCGGCCCCCTGGAACTTGCGCATCCAGCCCAGGGTCTGCACCGGGTTCTGAAAGCCCGGCGTGTCAACGAAGGCGATGACGTCCTTGCCGTCGATGGTCACGGGATAGGATTTGGCGGCCACCGTCTCTCCCGGTCTCGGGCTGATGCGGATGGCGTCGTTCTCGACCAGGGTGGCCACCACCGAGGACTTCCCTTCGTTGGGGTGGCCGATGACCGCAAAAACAGGAAAATGGCTCATGTGAGGGCTCCGAAAATGTCCACGCGCAAGGGGGCCAGTCGCTCCACGGCTGCGGCCCAGACGTCCCGGTCCACCCCGTCGGGGGCGGTCAGCCACCGCCCGCGGGACGGGCGGCCGCACAGCACAAGGGTCAGGCTGCGGTTGTCCCCTTGGTCCCGGCCGAGGATTTCGAGGGCCTGCAGGTTCTCCCGGATGGGCGGCTGCCACGCCTCCACGAGGACCACAAAGCGCTCGCGCCCTCCGGCCCAGTCCAGCCCGGCGCACTCGTCCAGCACCCGTTGCGCGTCTCCCGCCTCCAGTTCGGCATGCATGATGCGCACCGGGTCGTGACCGCCGACACGCAAGGCCATGGAAGCCAGGTCGTCCTCCCCGATGCGCCCCCGCAATTCGGGCGGCAGCAGGAACACGCAACCGGTGCGTGCCCCCGCTCCGGACGCGGCAGCCGCCTCTTCCTTCCTCTCCGCGGCACCGCGCTTGAGGGGCAAGGGTGAGGATTCGGGCTCCGCGGCCCCCGGCGTTCCGACCAGGGGAGCGGCCATGCGGTCAGCAATGCGCCCCAGGCCGGGATGGACGAATCCGCGCTCGAGGCTGCGCAGACTCCGGTGGGCAATTCCCAGGAGGGCCAGTCTGGGCAGCAGGGCGTAGCACAGCAGGCACATGGCCAGAAATGGCCACCAGGCGATGAGGTCCGCACTGGCCAGGGTCGAAATGCCCTCCTTGAGGACGATGCGGCTGCCTTCAATCTGCCCCAGGGTCGGGACCAGGCCCCACCCTTCGGGCAGCCAGGACCATGGAAAGGAAAGGAAGGACACCACGGCATGCATCCCGGCCGCCCCGACCCGCAGGGTCGACTGCCAGCCGAAGGCCAGATCCGTGACCGTGACGCTGACGAGGAGCCCCGCCAGGGACCCGAGCGCCAGGCACAGCCCGCCCAGTTGAAGCAGGCGCAGGCTCTCCCAGCCCAGCATGCGGGCGGGCCAGCCATGGCCGAGAAACAGCGTGCGGATGAAACCGGCCTGGGGGGACAGCCGCCCCGGACGCCGCCAGAGCAGCGAAAAAAGAGGGCGCACCGGGACATGGAAGCGCCCCATGCCCAACATCCGGGCGGCGAGGAGTATTGCGGCCACCAGGCAGAGCCCGGCCTGGGGCAGGACGGCCAGGAGCAGGAAGACGGAGACGTTGACGGGCCGGGTGCCCGAGTAGAGCAGCAGTCCCCGCGCCAGGGACACGCCGGCAAGCAGGCCGGCGCAGGCCAGGAGCAGCCGCAGCGCGGTCAGGCCCGGGCCCAGGATGGATGAAGGCAGAGCACCGCTTGCGCCGGCCCGGCGGCGTTGCAGCCAATACGCGCCAAGACCGCCGGCGGGCACCGGGACAGCCTGGGCGTCGAGGCCCAGCCCACGGTCCCGTTTCAGGGTTTCGGCCGGATCGGCCAGCCGGTCCTGCTCCAGGAACCATTCCAGATCAAGAAGATCGCCGAGGCGCATGCCGTGTTTCATGACGGACAGCCTTAACAGCACAGGCCACTGATGGCAAAAGCGGGAAACCCGTCCATCCCGGAACTTGTCAAAGAAAATGCGAACCGCTAGCACAAACTGACCCTGCGGGTCTCTCGTCCCGCGCCCTTGTCAGAAGGAATCGATCCATGCCCTCCTCTACGACCCTCCCGGCCCCCGACGGCCGCGACAGCCGTGGCTGAATCCGGCCACACCATGTTCCGGCCGCCCGCAGAAGCAGGCAGCGTCCTCATCCGCGTGGCCGACGGCTGCCCTCACAACTCCTGCGCCTTCTGCGCCATGTACCGGGGCGTGCCCTACCGCGAACACGGCATGGATGAAATCGACCGGGCCATATCCGCGGCCAGCGCCGCCCAACCCGGGGCCAGACGCGTCTTCCTGGCCGACGGCGATGTCCTGGCCATGCCCGAGGCCGTCCTCTCCGCCATTCTGGAGAAGCTGCGCCAGGCGTTCCCCCGGCTCTCGCGGGTCAACTGCTACGCCTCGGGGCAGGCCCTGGCCGCCAGGACGGACGCCGAACTGGCCGTGCTTCGCCGCGCCGGCCTGCGCACCCTCTATCTCGGTCTGGAGAGCGGCTCCGAAGAGGTGCTGCGGAACATGGGCAAGGCCGGAACCGCGGACGGCATGGTCAACGGCTGCCGCCGCGCACGGGAAGCGGGGATGACGGTATCGGTGATGGTTCTCATCGGCATCGGCGGCAAGGGCCTGTCCCGCGTTCACGTGCGGGAGACCGCAGCGGCGCTGAACGCCATGCAGCCCGACCTGCTGTCCTTCCTGCGCCTCATCCCGGTGCCGGGCACCCCCCTGTGGCGGCGCATCGCCGAAGCGCGCTTCCTTCAACTGACCGAGGAAGAGGCTGTGCGCGAGGCCCGCGACATGCTTGCGGGCCTCGACCTGCGACGCACTGTCTTCCGCGCCGACCACGGCTCCAACGTCCTGCCCCTGGCGGGCCGGCTCCCCAGGGACAGGGACGCGCTGCTGGCCGAACTCGATGAACTGCTGCAGTGCGGGGTGCTGGACCGCAATGGCCCCGGCCCCATGCCCGCCCTGCTCTGAAGCATTGGCCCGCGGCATGGAAGCGCGCCAGAAGGCCCCTTCCGCTTTGAACAACCTTGATGTAGACGATGGGGAAGCGTCTTGCGGCGGCCGGCCGCGCACGCAGCCCGCACAACCTCCAACGAGCGCGAAACGATGATCGACATACATTCCTTCCAGGCATCCACGGACGGCCTGTTCCGGCAGATTTCCATGAACGCCATGGAACCCGGCGGGCACCAGCCCGAGGGCAGCCTCCTCATGACCACGGCCGGACTCGTCGCGGCCGTCGTCCTGGGCTACGCCGCATGGAGGCGCTTCAAAGCTGGAAATCAGGGCCGGGGGCACTCGGGCTCAACCACAGTACCCCGTGAGATCTCCGCCATCCTCGACCAGGCCCAGCTCAAGCGAAGCCGCATGGATGTGAGCTTCCACCCCATCGCCACGTCCCGCCAGACCATTTCCTGCACCCTCCACGAGCTCGCCCCGTCTGGGGTCACGCTGGAGATGCCCTTGGGGGTCAACCCCTCGGAAAGCTGGATCGGCAAGCTCATGGCCTGCTATTTCCGCGTCCCGCGCGAACACAAGGCCCCGTACTTCTATACCTTCGTCTCGGCGGTGAACGCCGTACGGAAGCAGGGGGACATTCACTATCTGACCCTGGACATCCCCGCCAAAGTCGAACTGGGTCAAAAGCGCAGGCACCTGCGTCTGGAACTCCCCTCTCGCGACATCAAGGACTTCCGGGTCTGGCCGGCGGCCGAGGACGGCACCTTCCATTTCGAGCCCGATCCCCAGAAATGGCCTGCGCCCCTGGCCGTGTACTCCCGCGAGGACACGGCGGCCCTGCGCGTCCTGGACCTCTCGGGCGGCGGCATAAAGCTGGCTTTCGATCCGGCGCGTTACGACGGGCTGGACGATTTCGTGGTCAAGCACCCGGTCCTGTTCATGCGCCTGGAACTCGAACCCCTGGAAGGCATGGTCATCCCCCCGTACTTCCTGGCCGCACGCCTGCGCACCAAGGCCCAGGATTTTGACAACAACCAGCTCATGCTCGGCTATGAGTTCGTGGAGTGCTGTTCATCCGACGGCGCCGAGACCATCGACTGGATCAAGATCGAACCGGAACATGGCATCGACGAGCTGGTCACCTGGGTTTTCAAGCGCCATCTGGAGCTTTACCGGGAACGCGAAATCGTTTAGAGGCCAAACGTTTTTCATTTTTAAACCCACTTTTGGGAGGACTGCGTATTTATGGATGAGGGCCCGGACAGTCGACTTTGGAACACACTCAGGCGCTTCTTCTCGCGCAGGGGCGAATGCCATCTGGAAGAAGCGATCCAGGAAGCCAAGAACGACGGCGAACTGCAGAACGACGAAATGTCCATGCTGCTGAATGTGCTGCAGCTCGATGACAAACAGGCATACGAAATCATGATCCCCCGCACGGACATCGTCTGCGCGGAAATTGAAGAGACGATCACCGACGTCGCCAAGAAATTCTTTGAAAGCGGTCATTCGCGCATGCCCGTCTACAAGGAGACCAAGGACCAGATCGTGGGCATCCTGCACTGCAAGGAGCTCCTGCGGTTCTTCGTCGGCGACGAGGCGCCCAAGGACCTGAACGCGGTCCTGCGCACTCCCTACTTCATTCCGGAAACCAAGAACGTCAAAAACATCCTGCTGGACTTCCAGACCAACAAGCAGCACATGGCCATCGTCCTGGACGAATACGGCGGAACGGCCGGCCTGCTCACGCTGGAGGACGTCCTGGAAGAGATCGTCGGCGACATCGAGGACGAATACGACCCCATCCGCCCCGAAGAAATCCAGCCTGTGGAGGACGGGTCTTTCCTCGTCTCCGGGCGGACCAGCCTCGAGGACCTCTTCGAGGAGTGCGGCATCCGGCTGGACTCCGAACAGGTCGAGACCGTGGGCGGGTACATCAGCGAACAGCTCGGCCGCGTGCCCGAGGCCGGCGAATCCCTGGAGCTGCAGGGTCACACGTTTCTGATCAAGGAAGCCGATGTCAAACAGATCCAGTGGGTTCTCGTCTCCAGACCGACAGCCTGATTCCCTCCTGCTGCGCTTGGGCCCCATGGGCCTGGCCCTCATCGGGGCCTGGTTCGGCTTCGCCAACCCCCTGCTGCATTTCCCTCCGGCCGTCCTGCTGCTGCCCGCGGCCCTGATCATCACCGCATCACGGGCCCGCAGCATCGGCCACGCCTTCCGCGCGGGCCTTCTGACGACCCTGCCCGGGTATGCAGCCAGCCTGTACTGGCTGGCCATCCCGGTGCATGACCACGGGGGGCTCCCCTGGGCCCTGGCCCTGCCCTGCCCGGTTCTGGTGGGCATGGTGCCGGCCGCCTACGCCGGGGCCTTCTGCGCCGCGATGCGCATGGTGCGCCCGCGGCTCCACACGCCGCTGGCCATGCTCATCGGCGGACTGCTGTGGGCCGGGCTCGAACTGGCGCGCAACCACCTTCTGACGGGTTTTCCCTGGTTGACCCTGGCCTCAGCCCTCGCGCCGTGGCCGGCGGGCCTGGGTCTGGCGGCCTGGATCGGCGGCTTCGGGCTTTCGGGCCTGATCGCGGCCATGGGCCATGCCCTGGCCGCGAGCCGCGGGCGATCGCGCCTGGTCGCCTTGCCCCTGGCCATCCTCTGTCTGTTGCCGGGACTCCTGCGCAGCCCGGCGGCTCCCGTCGGCACCGCATCCGTGAGCCTGATCCAGGGCAACATCGACCAGGGCCTCAAATGGGACGAGTCCCTACAGGCTTCGATCCTGTCAACCTACGTGAAGCTCTCGCAACAGGCGGCGGAACAGCACGCCCCGGACCTCGTGGTCTGGCCCGAGACGGCCATGCCCTTCTATTTCCAGGACCCGTCGGAATTTTCGGCCGCAGTCCGCGCCGCAGTCGAGCGCACGGCCGTGCCCCTGCTGGCCGGCGCCCCGGCCTACTCCGTGCCCGCGGAGCCGGGGGCGCCCCAGTACGTGCTCCACAACCGCGCCTACCTGCTGAACGCCAAGGGCGACACCGTCTCCTGGTACGACAAGGAACATCTCGTGCCCTTCGGGGAATACGTGCCGCTGGGCGAATGGCTGCCTTTCATCACCAAGCTGGTGCCGGGACAGTTCGAATTCCGCCCCGGCCTCAACACCGCGCCCCTGGTCACGGGGCCGTTGGCCATGGGGTTGCTCATCTGCTACGAGGCCATCTTCCCCGAACTGGCCCAGAACAGGGTCGAGGCGGGCGCCAACGTGCTGGTCAACATCAGTAACGACGCCTGGTTCGGCCGCTCTTCGGCCCCGCGGCAGCATCTTCACCTTGCCGTCATCCGCGCCGTGGAACAGAACCGGGCCATCATCCGGGCAACCAACACGGGCGTGAGCGTATTCATCGAACCCGACGGGAGCCTGACCGCTGCCTCGGAACTGTTCACCACGCAGATCGTGCACGACGGGTCCGTGCCGCTCTTGACAGAGACGACCTTTTACCATGACCATATGTTTTTGATTCACACGACCTACCCCCTCCTGGGCCTGCTCCTGCTGACGCTGGCTTGGCTGAAGTGGGGCAGGAAACAACACTGATCGGACACACACCATGTTGCAATATTCGGAACTCAAGGCCAGGGCCGCCCAATTGGATGAACGTTTCAACGACTTCTGGAGGCGTCTTTGACCTTCGTGGCCACAAGGAACGACTGGCTGAAATCGAAAAACAGCTCTCCTCTCCCGGTGTCTGGGACAAACCGGACCTGCTGACCCCGGTCCTGCAGGAGAAGACCCAGCTCGAAGGCCGGGTGGAGGAATGGGAAGGCCTGGCCCGCTCACGGGACAATTCCCGGGAATGGGTCGAGATGGCGGCCTCCGAGCAGAGCGAAGAGATGCTCCAGGCCCTGGACGACGCCCTGGTCGAGATGGAAACGAAGCTTGAGGCGGCGCAGATGCGGACCCTGCTGAGCGATCCCGAGGATGTGGCCGAGGCCATCCTCGAGATCCACCCCGGCGCGGGCGGCACCGAATCCCAGGACTGGGCCGAGATGCTCCTGCGCATGTACCGCCGCTTCTCCGAGCGCAGCGGGTTCAAGGTCGAACTCCTGGACCTGCTGCCCGGCGACGAGGCCGGGGTGAAGAGCGTGACCCTGCACATCCACGGGCCCTACGCCTACGGCCAGCTCAAGGGCGAGAAGGGGACGCACCGCCTGATCCGCATCTCCCCCTTCGACTCCAGCGGACGCCGGCACACCTCCTTCGCCTCGGTGGACGTCTACCCCGATGCGGGCCAGGACATCGAGATCGAGGTCCGCGACGAGGACATCCGCGTGGACATCTTCCGTTCCAGCGGCCCCGGGGGCCAGTCCGTCAACACCACGGACTCGGCCGTGCGCATCACGCACATCCCCACGGGGCTGGTGGCCCAGTGCCAGAACGAAAAATCGCAGCACAAGAACAAGGAGGCGGCCATGAAGGTCCTGAAGGCCCGCCTCTACGAACTGGAATTGCAGAAGATCGCCAATGAGCGCCAGGCCGAGTACATGGCCAAGGGCGCCATAGCCTTCGGCTCCCAGATCCGGACATACACCCTGCAGCCCTACCGGCTGGTCAAGGACCACCGCACGGGCACGGAGACGAGCAATGTCGACGCGGTGCTTGACGGCAACATCGACGCCTTCATCCACAACTTCCTTCTCCACCTGCATGCCAAAGCCTGATCTGCCTTCGGACGAAGCCCTGCTGGTCGAGTTGGAGACTCTTGAGCGCGAAATCCTGTTGAACGCGACGGGAGCGGATGTTTCGGCCCTGATCCGCCTGATCCAATCCAACCCGTCCTGGCCCCAGGTGCTCCGCCGAAACAAGCTGGAAAACTGGTTCGTGCTGCCCCTGCATGAAGAAAAGTATCCAGCCCTTACGGAACTCAAGCGCCATATCGACGACCTGACGCTGCTGCAGGGGCAGGACCCGCTGACCGGGCTGGCCAACCGCAGGGGCTTCGACCAGGTCATGGCGCTGGAGGTGGAGCGGTCCGGGCGCTTCAAGATCCCCCTGACCCTGTGCGTCATGGATCTCGACGACTTCAAGGCCGTCAACGACACCCACGGCCACCCCTGCGGGGACACGGTCCTGAAGGCCGTCTCCGCTCTCCTGCTGGCCGAGACGCGCATGATCGACACGGCGGCCCGCATCGGCGGAGAGGAATTCGCCATCCTTCTCCCCGGCACGGGCCAGGTGCGGGCCCAGAAGCTTCTGGAGCGGATTCAGGCCGCGCTGCTGGCGACCGAGATCACGTGCGGCGACGCAACGTTCTCCGTGACCATGTCCATGGGTGTGGCGAGCTACCGCGGCAAGAAGGTCCCCGACGCCAACCTGCTCATGGAGGAGGCGGACCAGGCCATGTACCGCGCCAAGCGGGCGGGCAAGAACCGCATCGAAGCCGCCCCGCTCCTGGACCTCGCCCACGGCGAGGACCGGTCCCTGGTCCACCAGAACGAAAAACGATTCCTTTTTTCCTCTTTCTTCGCTCCGTCCTCCCCCGCGGAACAGGACAAGGACTGACATGACCGAACCAAACAAGACTCTGAGCATATCGGTGGCCAGCGGCAAAGGCGGGGTTGGCAAGACCAACCTGGCCCTGAACCTGGGCTTCGCGCTGCACGAACTCGGGCAGACGCTCGTCCTTCTGGATGCCGACCTGGGCCTGGCCAACCTCGACGTCCTTCTGGGCCTGTCCCCGGAAAAAAACCTGCAGGACCTGCTCGGCGACGCCTCGGCCGAAAACGTCGTGGTGCCCCTGGCCAAGGAAGGTTTCGTCTTCCTGCCGTCGGCCTCGGGCGTGGCGGAGCTGGTCGAACTGGACGAAGACGTGCAGAGCATGCTCCTGCACAAGCTCGACGCCCTTTTCAGACAGTACGACTACCTGATTCTCGACCTCGGGGCCGGCATCAGCCCGACGGTGCTGTCGTTTGCCGCCATGCCGCAGGAACGCATCGTGGTCATCACCCCCGAGCCCACGTCGCTGACGGACAGCTACGCCCTGATCAAGGTGCTGTGCACCCAGCACCAGGTCCGCAACTTCCAGATCATCGTCAACATGGCCGAGTCGGACAAGGAAGCCAAAAGCGCCTTCAGCCGCCTCTCCCAAGCCTGCGAACGATTCCTGGAACTGCCCATCAGCCTGCTGGGGGTGGTCCACCGCGACCCCATGGTCACGGAGTCCGT
>CALMTS010000223.1 GCA_937872685.1 uncultured Desulfomicrobium sp. | reverse complement strand
GCACAATGTCGGCTGGGGTTACACCGCCGAGGAACTGCAGGGCGCCAAGGTCTAGGTTCCCGACTGACATCGGACAAAAAAAATCCCCGCCATCCGGCGGGGATTTTTTTTGTCCGCATGGGCATGGACGCCGACGGGGCAACCCGCCGGCCTGGCTCAGACCTGTTCCTTCATGGTCTTCAGCGTCCTGGCGTAGGCCGTGAACACATCCTCCCTGGCGAGAAGCCCGAGCACCTTGGTGGGATCTTCACTGTCCACCACGGGCAACTGGGGCAGATCGGACTCCACGAATTTGAGCAGGGCGGCATACAGATCCTCGTCGGGCCGCAGCAGCACAGCCTTCCGGGCCACGTCCTTGGCCACGAGCAGTTCGCACAGGGTGTCCTCGTAAAGGACCTTGCGCAGATCCTGTACGGCCAGAATGCCCGTTATCCTGTCCCCGGCGCCGCGCACCGGAAAGCAGAGTTCATTGGAATTGACGATGATGTCCGTCAAGGCCCCGAAATGCGTGCCCTCCTCCACGATGCTGACGCGCCCGGGCGTGTAGTAGCCTTCGATCTGCTCACGCTCCAGAATGTTGATGGTCGCGTCGCCCACATGAGCCGGAGAGTCGAATTTGTTGTCCACCTGGTTTTCGTAGAGGGACACGCCGCGGCCGAGAACAAGGGTCACGGCCGAGGCCAACATCAGCGGCGCAAGCAGACCGTAACCCTGGGTCAGCTCGCAGACCATGACCAGGGGACCGATGGGCGCGTTGGCCACGCCGGCGAAAAAGGCGGCCATGCCCACCAGTACATATCCCCCCGGCTGCGCCACCACGTCCGGAAAAAAGCGCTGGCCAAGCGTCCCCACAATGCCGCCGCTCATGCCGCCCACAAAGAGGGCCGGGGCGAACATGCCGCCGCTCATGCCCGAGCCGATGACCACCGAGGTGGCCAGGGTCTTGCCGACGATCATCCCGGCCATCATGGTCACGGAGAGCTTGCCGAGCATGGCCAGCTCCAGCCAACCCTGCCCGCCGCCCAGGAGCTCCGGGTACAGATATCCGATAGCGGCCATGCCCAACCCGCCCAAAGTCAGGGCCGGAACAAAACCGAAACGGTCCGTCAGGGGCCAGAACACCCTGTACTTGATCGCCCGGAAAGCGCTGACATAGAACCAGCCCGCGAACGCGCAGACCAGGCCCAGCAGGGCGTAGACGGGCAGCTCGCGGATGTCGGAAAACTCGAACTTCGGGATTCCGAAGATGGGTTCGGCCCCAAAGACCAGGGTGAAGATGGAATAGGAGACAACCGACGACAGAATGGAGGGAAGCAGCGCCTCGGCCTCGAAGTCCTCGCGGTAAATGACCTCCACGGCCGTCAACGCTCCGCCCAGGGGAGCGCGGAAAATGGCCCCGAGGCCGCCAGCGGCCCCGGCCAGAAGCAGAATGCGCCGCTCCTTGGCGGAGAGGCGCAGCTTACCGGCCAACCAGGACCCGCACCCCGCCCCGAGCAGGGAGATGGGGCCCTCGCGACCGGCGCTGCCGCCTGCGGCGATGGTCAGCATGGAAGTGCTCACCTTGATGGCCGGCACTATGGGGGAGATGTGCCCTTCCTGCTGGTGGAAGGATTTGATCATGGAGTCCGTGCCGTCGGTGCCGCTGTGGCGGGTCTGGGGCACAAAACGATGGACCAGCCAGCCGGTCAAAAGCCCCACCGCGCCGAGGAAAATGAACAGCAGCCAGGGCCTGTACGGGCCGGGCGCTCCGGAAAAGAGCTCCTCGCCGGCAGGTGCGGGCAGGGAGAACCCGGCCAGGCGGCCGAGGAGCACATGGCTCAGGGCCTCGATGCCGACGTAGAACGCCACGGCGCCAAGGCCGGTCATGGCCCCTACCACGATGCCCAGGGCCAGCCATTTGAAACTCAGGATGGAATGGTAACTGCGGATCAGGTCCGTGTGGACCTTGAACAAGGAATGGAAAAATGCGCGCATGAAACAGCCCTCAGACCAGACGGGCTTCGGGCAGGGCCAAGATGGTCCGCCCCAGCGCAATGTCCTTGCCTATTTGGGTTTTGAGTTCTTCGAGGCCGGAAAATTTGCGCTCCCCGCGCAAACGTTGCACGAAATGGACCTTGAGGGGCTTACCATAGAGGTCAGCGTTCAGGTCGAGGATATGCACCTCCACCGAGAGGACGTCGTTGCCGAAAGTGGGATTGTACCCGATGTTGGCCACGGCCTGGTGGACATGCCCGTCCACTTCGGCCCAGCAGCAATAGACGCCGGTCTTGGGGAAGAGTTCGTCCACGAGGTGGACGTTGGCCGTGGGAAAGCCCAGCAGGCGGCCGCCACGGTCCAGGCCGTGGATGACGGTGCCCGAGACGCGGTAGAACCGGCCCAGCAGCGACTTCGCGGCCCAGACGTCCCCGGCTTCGACCAGGTCGCGGATGCGCGTGGAACTGACGATGGCCTGATCGACCATGACCGGCTCCAGCTGCTCCACGCCGAAGCCCCATTTTTTCCCGAGCACGGTCAGCAGGGCGTAGTTGCCGGCGCGTCCCTTGCCGAAGGCGTAATCGTACCCGATGACGAGTTCCCTGACATTCAGCCCTTCGACCAGGATACGGCGCACGAACTCATCAGGACTCATGCTGGCCAGTTCCTGGTTGAATTCCAGGCACAGCTGGTGGTCGATACCCAGGGCGTTGATCAGCTCGGAACGCTGTTCGTAGAGGGTTATGAACGGGGGCGTCTTCTTGCCGGTGAAAAAACGCAGGGGATGCGGCTCGAAGGTAATGACCACGGACGGCAGCCCAAGACCGGCGGCACGGTCGCGCACCCGGGCAATGAGACGCTGGTGTCCTATATGGACCCCGTCAAAATTGCCTATGGTAACGCAGGACCCGTTTTCCAGGCCGCTGATCTGATCCGGCCAAGTGACGCAATGCATGAAATACTCTCCTCCAATCGACAGGCTGGCTTGCGTCTATACCAAAAGAACCCGGGGTTCAACTCGCACAGGTTCGTCGGAGAAATCCCAAAAAATCAGCGCAACATATTAAAAATAAATAAGAAAATATTTTTCTGAAAAAAATCGAAACAAAACACTTGCCAAAGCATGCCCTCTCACATAAACACGCTTCTCACGTCACGCCGAAGTGGTGGAATTGGTAGACACGCTAGGTTCAGGGTCTAGTCGGGGTTCCCCGGTGGAGGTTCGAGTCCTCTCTTCGGCACCAAGAGATCAAAGGGATTGCAGTTCGCTGCAATCCCTTTTTTCTTTTCCCCCTGCGTTCACCTCACCCTCCACCCATGCACCAAACCTGCCTCCAGACCCCAAAAACCAAAAGGGACGGCACCTGCAAACAGATTGCGCATTGACGGGACTCAATCCCAAGGCCTAGTTTTCAAAGAAACATCCGAGGCGACCAATGCACAAACTCCTTCTCATCGCCCTGGCCGGAGCTTTTGGCACGTTGTGCCGCTACTGGCTCTCGGGCGCCGTCTATGCCGCCCTGGGCCGGGATTTTCCCTGGGGAACCTGGGCCGTGAACATCCTTGGCTGCTTTCTCTTCGGCCTCGTCTGGATGCTGTCCGAGGAGCGCGGCCTCATCTCCGGCCAGGCGCGCATCATCATTCTTGCCGGTTTCATGGGCGCGTTCACGACCTTCTCCACGTTCATCTTCGAGAGCGGGGAAATCCTGCGCGATGCGCAGTGGCTCCACCTCGCCTTCAATGTCTGCGGGCAGAACGCGGTCGGATTCGCGGCCCTCTTCCTGGGCTCGAGCCTGGGCAGAATCCTGTAAGGGGAAACGAAATGATCAGACCAATCGATGTGAAGATTCTCAGGATTTTCGTAGGTGAGGCCGTACGGCTCAAAGGCAGGCCTCTCTACGAGGCCATCGTCGAGGAAGCCCGCCAGCGGGGCATGGCCGGGGCGTCGGTATGCCGCGGGTTCATGGGCTTCGGGGCGGGCAATCTGCTGCACACGGCCAAGATCCTGCGCCTGGCCGAGGACCTGCCGGTCATTGTCGAGATTGTCGACACGCCCCAGCGCATCGACAGTTTCCTGCCCGTGGCCGACGCCATGGTGGAGGAAGGCAGCATCGTGGTTCAGGAGGGGCAGGCCATCTTCCACCTGCCCCTGCGCATCCGCGACGTGATGACGGAAAACGTGGCTACCGTGGACGTCAGGACCCCGTTGCCGTCCGTCGTGGACCTGTTGCTGCGCCGTGAGGTCAAGGCAGTCCCGGTCATGGAAGGCCGGCGCATTGCGGGCATCATAACCGGCGGAGACCTCCTCTCGCGGGCACGCATGCCCCTGCGCCTGGACATGCAGGGGCAACTTCCCTTCGAGGAACGCACGGCCCAGTCCTCAACGCCTGAATTCGCCCGGATGACGGCGCAGGAAATCATGACCACGCCGGCGCGCACCCTGAATATCAAAACGACCGTGATCGACGCCCTGAAAATCATGGCCGGCAAAAACATCAAACGCCTGCCCGTGACGGCCGACGACGGGACGCTTCTGGGCATCGTCAGCCGCACCGACGTGCTGGCGGCCATCGCCAGGGCCTCGGCCGTGGCCGGTCATCTCGAAATCCTGCCTCCGGGCGTGCGCTCCACGGCGCGGGACGCCCTGTTCACCAACGTGCCCACGGCCGGTCCGGACACCCCCCTGGCCGACATCCTGGAAAAACTCGTGCTCTCGCCCCTGCGGCGCGTGGTCATCATCGGCGAGGACCGCAAAATCCTCGGTCTGGTCCACGACTGGGACCTGCTGCGCAGCTTCGTCCAGAAAGAGTCCCCGACCCTCGTGTCCCGCCTGGTGCGGGCCCTGACCCAAAATGAAAAGCCCCTCCCCGTCCTGGAGGGCACAGCCCGTGACGTCATGACCACGGAGGTCATCACGGCGCACCCCGACACCCCGCTGGCCGACGTGATCTCGACCCTGGTGGAAAAGAAGATAAAGCGCATCGTCGTGGCAGAGGATGGCCGGCTGCTGGGCATCGTTGACCGGGACGCCGTGCTCAAGGCACTGGCCGGGCAGTAACGGTCCGCTCTGACGCTTCCTTCAGAGCACCGCCCCGATTTCCTCGGGTGGCGGCATGACCGGCACGTCGTCCTCGCGCTCCTGGATCTGGAAGCGTTCCTTGATGCGCGCCAGGGAAACAAGCTGTCCTTCCCGGGCCGACGGCGTGAGGAAGGACTTGAGCTTGACCTCCAGAACCCTGGGGTTGAGCTCGCTCTGGATGGCTCGGATGCCCTCCACGATGATCTTCTGCAGAAGCAGCTCGTGGTCCGTGACCTCGCGGATGCGCGCGGCCATGGGCAAAAGGACGAAGTTGGCCAGAAGCACACCGTACAGGGTCGAGGTCAGGGCGATGGGGATGGTGGACAGGACCACGTTCGTGTCGTTCACACCCGAGAGCATGCCGATGAGGCCGACCACGCTGCCAGCCAGGCCGATGGCCGGGCACACTTCTGCCAGGACCCTCAGCACCCGTTCGGACTCGTCACGGCGCTGCTTGAAGAAATACATCTCCGTATTGAGGATATCCACGGCCTGTTCCCGGGGATAGTTATCCACCACGAAGCCCAGGGCCCTCCGCAGAAACATGACGGACGTCTCGCGCTCGTCCTCGGCCAGCGTGTGCAGGCCGCGGATTTTGCTCTTGACCGAGAGGTCCACCAGTATCTCGACGATCTCGGCCGGCTCCTTCATGCGGGCTCGGTAGGAGTTGCGCAGCACCCTGGCCACGTACTGCAGGCGCTGCAGGCGGAAACTGGCGATGGCCACGCCCAGGGTTCCACCGGCCACCACGAGGATGGCCGCCAGGTTGAAATAGCGGGCCACGTTGCCGCTGATGGCGAACCCGGCCGCGAAGATCACGCCGCAGAGCACAAGGCCCAAAAGCGATTTGCGGTCCATTATTGCCCTCCCCGCCCCGAAGCGGCGACCCAGCGCCGGAAGCCCGCGCTGTCCGACCCTTCCACCGCCGGCAACGGCTCCGTCGGATTTTCCGTGCTCAGGACCAACTCCACGCGACGGCTGCTTCCGAAACCGTCACCTGCGTGCAAAGGTCGCTGATCCCCGTATCCGGCCACCAGCATGTTCTGCGCCGAAAGCCCGCCCTCCCCCGACAGGAACATCGCCACTTCCGTGGCCCGTACGGTGGAGAGCTTCCAGGGTCCGACAGGGTCGTTCATCCGTTCGTCCGGCGCCGCGTGGCCCACCACGGACAGGAGGTAAGGCGCGCTGCGCAGGATGGAGGCAAGCTCGAGCAGCCGGCTCTTGACCTCCGGCCGCAAGGCGGACCCGCCCACCCCGAAAAGAAAATCGCCCGAAACCGTCACGTGCAATTCCTTTTCTGGCACCAGGCGTACGGCGACGACTCCTTCCAGACCCGAACGCTCGATCATGTCCCGGATGCGGTCATGAATGCGCCCCAGGACCGATTCCCCCATGGGTCTGGGAGGAGACGGCTCGTCTCCGACATGCACGGCATGCGCGGACAGGTCCGTCACGGACTTGAACTGTACCTTGGGCGCCTGAAAGGCATACAGCGCTGCGAACATGATGAACATGGTCATCATCAGGTCCGACCAGCAGACGACCCATCCGGCGGACCTGGGGCCCGCCTCGCGGGCGAAGATGTCAAAGTGTTGACCGGTCAGGGACAGGGCCGGGTCGCCGCCGGGGACGTCCAACCTGCCAAGTGGCGCAGGGCCAGCCTCAGGGCGCGACAGGCGCGCCGAAAGGTCGCGTATGGTGTCAGATGATGGTTCTCGCATGGATTCCTCCGCCAGGACATGAGCCAAATCCATGCCAAGTTCGCGCGATCGCGTGAACACCAGCAAATACGTTCCGCCTTGCAGGAGCCCCCTGAACATTGTATGCACCGGGAAAATGCGAACCCCAACTCGGAGGAAACATGGCTATTGTAATTGATCATGAGGAATGCATCGGCTGCGAGACCTGCGTGGAGCTGTGCCCGGAAGTCTTCGCCATGATTGACGGTGAGGAAAAGGCCATGGTCAAGTCCCCGGACTCGACCGCCGACTGCGTGCAGGACGCCATCGATGGCTGCCCCGTTTCGGCCATCAGCAACGAATAACCGCCACGTTACGCGTGTTCAGGGGGGAGCGTTGCTCCCCTTTTTCATTTCTGTGACCGGGAGGTCCTCTTCGGAACGCGGGAGGGCCTGCGGATGGACGCCTTGAAGGGGCTGCGGCCCGGGTTGCCCGCCGCTCCCCGGCTAATGCACGCCTTCGGGCATGAGCCCGCGGTAGTCCGGCCGGCGGATGATCCACATGAAGACGGCCAGTCCGAAGAAGAACATGGCCTGCATGTGGAAAACATCCACGTAGGCCATGTACGCCGCCTGCTGCTGGGCATAGCGGTAGATCATGCCCGCAGCCTGCGTCGGATCGAAACCCATGAGGGCTTCCAGGGCGTCGCGGGCCTGGGTGAAGGGCGGGTCGTACGGGGTCAGCCGCTCCACGAGGTGGTGCTGGTGCTCTTGCGCCCGGCGGGCCAGGACCGTGGTCACGAAGGCCGTGCCGAAGGAGCCGCCCAGGTTGCGCAGCAGGTTGAAGAGGGCCGAGGCGTTGTTCATCCTCTCGCGCGGGATGTAGGCCATGGTCAGAAAGGACAGGGGCACGAAGAAAAAGGCAATGCCGATGGCCTGGATGTTGCGGCCCAGGATGGCGGTGCCGATATCGATCTGCAGGGTGAAGCGGGACATGAAGACAAGGGACAGTCCCGACACCGTCAGACCGAAGCACAGCAGCAGCCGGGCGTCGATCTTCTCCGTGAGCTTGCCGACGAAAGGCAGCAGGAGCAGCATGATGGCTCCGCTGGGTCCCAGGACAAGCCCCGCCAGGTAGGACGTGTAGCCCATGAGATGCTGCAGGTACATGGGCAAAAGCACGATGGACCCGAAGAAGGCGAAGAACCCGAAGAACATGACCACGTTGCCGGCCGCGAAGTTGCGGACGCGGAAAATGCGCAGGTTGATGATCGGATTCGAGTGCCGCAGTTCCCACCACACCAACGCGCCCAGACAGATGGCGGCCAGGACGCTCAGGATGACGATCTGCCCCGAAGCGAACCAGTCCTCGCCCTGCCCCTTGTCGAGCACCACCTGCAGGCAGCCCAGGCCGACGGACAGCAGGGCCAGGCCCAGATAATCCACCTTCTCCCCCGCCACGCGGCGCTCCTGGTAGGACGGATCGAAGATGAAGGTCCAGCACATGAGCAGGGCCACGATGCCGATGGGCACATTGATGTAGAAAATCCAGATCCAGGAATAATTGTCCGTGATGTAGCCCCCCAGCAGAGGCCCCAGGATGGGCCCCAGCACCGCGCCCATGGCGTAGATGGCCATGGCCAGCCCTCGCTGCCGGGGCGGGAAGGTCTCGAGCAGGATGGCCTGCGACATGGGCTGCAGCCCGCCGCCGCCCAGGCCCTGGATGATGCGGAAAAACACCAGCGCCTCCAGGCTCCGGGCCAGGCCGCAGAGCATGGAAGCCAGGGTGAAGACCGTCACGGATGCCAGGAGATAGTTCTTACGCCCCATGAGACGCGCCAGCCAGCCGCTCATGGGGATGACCACGGCATTGGAGACCAGATAGGAGGTCAGGACCCAGGTCACCTCGTCCTGGCCTGCGGACAGGGAGCCCTGGATATGCCCCAGGGCCACGTTGGCGATGGAGGTGTCCAGGATCTCAAGGAGCGTCGGGATCATGACGCTCAGCGTGATCAGCCACTTGCCCGTGGCGCGTTCAGGAGCCATGGCCCTAATCCAGGTGGATGGTCGGGACCACGCTCATGCCCAGGCGCAGCTGTCCGGTCCCGTTGACCGGGTCCAGGGCGATCTTGACCGGGATGCGCTGCACGACCTTGACGTAGTTGCCCATGGCGTTCTCGGGAGGGAACAGGGAAAATACCGCGCCCGTGCCGGCCATGACCGACTCCACCCGTCCGCTGAACGCCTGGCCCGGAAAGGTGTCGACCTCGATGTCGACCTTCTGTCCGGGGCGAACCCGCGCCAGTTGGGTTTCCTTGAAATTGGCGGTGATCCAGAGCTCGTCGGGACTCAGGGGAACCAGGGCCATGACGGGTTGCCCGGCGGACACGATCTGGCCGGCCTGGACTTTCTTCTTGGTCACGTGCCCCCTGGCCGGGGCGAGGATGCGGGTGTAGCCCAGATCGAGCTCGGCCTTGCGCACCTTCTCGCGGGCAAGCGTCACGCGCGCCTCCTGGGCGGCGACCTCCAGGTCCTTGATATCGGCCACGTCGTGCCCGGTCCCGGCCAGGCCGATGTTGGCCTGCAACCGGGCCACGTTCTCCTTCAGGGAGGCCAGGTTGCGGCCGGCGGCCTGGGCCCGGTCGCTGGCCGCAGCGGCCTGGGCCCTGGCGGCATCGAGGGCCGTCTGGGCCCCGTCCAGGGCCGACTGGGCGATGATGCCGCCCCGGCGCAATTCCGAAAGGCGGCCAAAATTCAGTTCCGCGTTGCGCAGCTCCGCCTCGGCCTGCAGCACCAGCTGACCCGCTGCGGCCTCTTCCAGACGGGCCTGGTCCAGACTCCGCAGCAGGCTGTCCAGCTGTGCCCGCGCGCCCGCAACCTGAAATTCGGTCTGGCTCTTCTGTAGGGGCACGCTCATGCGCAGGGACTGCAACTGCGCCTCGGCGGCGGCCAGGTCGGCCCTGGCCTGGGCCACGGCCACTTCGTACCCCACGGGGTCGAGAGCCAGCAGGGGCTGCCCCGCTTCGACCAGCTGGTTGTCGTCCACCAGGGCCTCCACAATGTAGCCGCTCACCCTCGGGGTGATCTGATAGATGCGGCCGTCCACAAAGGCGTCGTCCGTGGAGGCCTTGTTCATGCCGCGCACGTACTGCACGATGCCGAACCCGACGACCAGCGCGAGGACTGTCAGCAGGATCAAACGTTTGCGGCCGGTCCGGCCGTTGGCGGGAGCGGCGTTTTCAACTGTGTTCATAGGGGGAGTTCCTCTTCGTTGTTTGAGCACAAGGGGCGGTAAACCTTGTCGGCCACCCTTGGCAAGCCCTCTGGCTATCGGCCAGGAAGGCCGCGCCAGTCCACAGGCACGCGAACGGCCTTTTCGGCCTTGTTGCGGAAGAGCAGATGCCCATGGCGCAGTCCGAAGAGAAACAGGTCGCGGGTCACGGCCACATCCTGGCGGCAGTAGGCGATGATGTCGCCGATGCGCCCTTCCTTCCACCAGGCCAGGGCCTGCATGCCGCTCGCGCTCTTGGCCGCGCCCAGGGTTTCCCGGGCGAGGTGGTCCAGGGACAGGCGGTAGCCCAGGGCGGCATGGATGTCCCCCAGAATGTCCAGGGTGGGCAGGGATGAAAAATCGAAACGGCTCAAGCCCCCGAGCACGGCATAATCGAAACGCAGGATGTTGAAGCCGACCACAAGGTCGAACTCCACCAGATCCCCCACCAGGCGCGGGACATCCTCCTGCAGGTAGTCGCGGAACGTATCGGAAGCGGAATCGTACACGACCACGCAGCTCACGCCCATCAGATCCGCCCTGTGCCACCCCCCGACCTCCTGTGCCGAACGCCGCGTCTCCAGGTCCAGGACCGCAAAACGGAAGCCTTCGGGAATCGCGGCCGGAGCAGGCTCGGGAACCGGGGATTCGACGGCCTCCACGCGGGTCGCGGCCATCTCACGGGGAGCCGCCTGGCGGATCGGCTCGCCGCGCATGACCTCTTCGAGCACCCGCAGGGCCGCCCCTTTGGCGATGGGCCGGTTTCCGGAGCCGCACTTGGGCGAGTGCACGCAGGACGGGCAACCGTTCTCGCACCGGCAGTCCCGGATCACGGCCAGGGTCCGCTCCAGCAGGGTCTCATAGGCGGCGTACGCCTGGTCCGCCAGGCCGCAGCCGCCGGGCAGGCCGTCATAGATGAACACGGCGGCCGTGCCGACCTGGGGATGAAAGGGGATCGAGATGCCGCCAAGATCGTTCCTGTCGGTCATGACCAGAAGAGGCATCATGCCGATGGCGGCGTGCTCCAGGGCATGGATGCCGCCCATGAAATGCGCCATCTCGTTCTCGACCTGCCGCCGCACGGATTCGGGGATGCTGATCCATACCCCTCGCGTGGAGAAGACCAGCGGGTCCATGTCCAGAGGCACCGTCCCCAGGTTCCGGCCGCCGCGCACGCTCACGCGGTCGTACCCCGTGACCTGGTCCGTGACCCGCAACTCCCCGAGATGGACCATGGCGCCGAACACGGGCCGCGAGGCGTCCGTGCGGATGATCTCCGTCGTCTTTTCGTGCCGCACCCGCGTGTAGTAGGAGACCCTGGCCCTGCGTGCGTGCGCCGTGCCGGCCTGCATGTCCAGGTCCGCGATGACGTAGGTCTGTCCCCGGTGCAGATAGACCGCGCCGGGGTGTGTCTCGAACACGGCCCGGAAGCGGTCCACCAGCCCGATGCGCTCGCCGCTGTCCATGTCCATGATGGCCAGGGTCGAACCCGTGCCCCGCAGGGCCACGCCGCGATGGGGCTGCCTGGCCGTGGAAAAGTATTCCTGCCCGTCGCGGCTCTGCAGCAACTCGCCGCTGCGGACAAGGCCGTCCACGAGGGCGCGGTGTTCCGCCGCCAGCGGATCGTCACGGTGCAGGGACGCCTCGGCCGCGGCGCACTGCAGATGACGGCCGGCGATGACCGGGTTCTCGGGGTTGATGACGGCCCGTTCCGGAGCCAGGGCGAAGAACTCCTCTGGGTTGTGCATGAAATACTGGTCAAGGGCGTCCTCGTGGCCGATGAGGAAGGTGGCCGCCTCCCGGCCCCCGCGCCCCACCCGGCCCGAACGCTGCAGGGTGGCCATGACGGAGCCGGGGTAGCCCACCAGGATGCAGACATCGAGGCCGCCGATGTCGATGCCCAGTTCCAGCGCGCTTGTCGAAACCACGGCCAGGAGGTCCCCGGAACTGAGCCGCGCCTCGATCTCGCGACGCTCCTCCGGCAGGAAGCCGGCGCGGTAGGCCGAGATGCGCTCCTTCTCGCCCCCCTCGCGCTGGGCCGCCCAGAGGGCGATGAGCTCCGTCATGCGCCGCGACTTGCAATACACGATGGTCCGCAGCCCCAGGCGCAGTGCCTCCTGCAGGATGCCGATGGCCTTGCGGGCGGCCCCGTCCACCCCGTTGACCAGCAGCATGTGCCGGGGCGGCGCCGCGGCCGTGCCCTCCAGGACGGCGGTCATGGGCAGGCCCGTCAGGCTCGTGGCCAATTCCTCGGGGTTGGCGATGGTCGCCGAGGAGCAGATGAAGATGGGGTTCGCTCCGTACAGCCGGCAGATGCGCACCAGGCGGCGGAAGACCCAGGCCATGTGGGAGCCCATGACGCCGCGGTAGGTATGCACCTCGTCAACGACCACAAAACGCAGGTTCGCGAAAAACTCCGCCCACCGCTCGTGGCTTGGCAGGATGCCCAGGTGAAGCATGTCGGGGTTGGTGAAGAGGATGTTCGGCGGATCCCGGCGGATGCGTGAACGCTGTGATGACGAGGTGTCCCCGTCGTAGATGGCCGAGGTCGGGGTGGGGAAAAGGCTCGCGGCCAGGGAGTCCAGGGCCCGTCGCTGGTCCTGGGCCAGCGCCTTCAATGGGAAAAGATACAGGGCGCGCGCAGCGCGATTTTCCTGGCAGGCTTCGAGTACGGGCAGGTTGTAGATCAGGGATTTGCCGCTTGCCGTGGGGGTGGCCACCACGGCGTGACGCCCGGCGCGGACCAGGTCGACGGCCTGGGCCTGGTGCGCGTACAGTTCTCGCACGCCCAGAAGATCCAGGCCACGGCGGATGGACGCGGGCCAGGGACGCGCCGGCACGCCGAAACGGGGATCCCGGCCGGGGAAGAAGCGCCTCCCGGCGATATCCATGGCCAGCCAGGCAGTCCTCCCCACCAGAGCCAGGAGATCCGTGACGGAAGCCTCGGACACGTCAGTTCTTGGCCGTTATCTTGTACTTCTTAAGCTTGTACTGCAGCAGGCTCTTGGACACGTCGAGCATCTCCGCCGTCTTGACCTGCACGAACCCGGAATGGACCATGGCCCGGCGGATGAGGGCCGCCTCGATCTTCTCCAGCGTTTCGGACAGGTTGATCTTCAGCGGCAGAAGATCAACGGCGCTCTTGAACTGCATTTCCTCGTCGCGCAGCTCGGGCGGCAGGTCCTCCACGTCGATGACGTCGCGGCTGGACAGGACCACGCAGCGCTCGATGACGTTCTCCAGCTGGCGCACGTTGCCCGGCCACTCGTAGGCCGAGAGGTAGTCGATGGCGCCGGCCGTGAAGCCGTGGACCTCGCGGTTGTTCTCAAGCGAAAACTTGCGCAGGAAATGGCTGGCCAGGATGGGGATGTCCTCGCGCCGCTCGCGCAGGGGAGGCAGATGGATGTTGACCACATTCAGGCGGTAGAACAGGTCCTCGCGAAACCTGCCGGCCACGATCTCCTCCTGCAGGTTCTTGTTGGTGGCGGCCACCAGCCGGAAATCCACGGCGAGAGTCTCGGTGCCGCCGACCCTCTCGATGACCCGCTCCTGCAGCACGCGCAGCAGCTTGACCTGCATCTCCAGCGACAGTTCACCGATCTCGTCGAGAAAGAGGGTGCCGCCCTGGGCCAGCTCGAAGCGCCCGCGCTTGAGGGCCATGGCCCCCGTGAACGAGCCCTTCTCGTGCCCGAAGAGTTCGCTTTCGAGGACCCCGGGGTTCAGGGACATGCAGTTGACGGACACAAAGGGCATGTCCTTGCGGTCCGAGGCGATGTGGATGGCGCGGGCCACAAGCTCCTTGCCGGTTCCCGACTCGCCCGTGATGAGCACGTTGCTGCGCGTCGGGGCGACCTTTCCGGCCAGGGCCAGCACGTCCTGGATGGCCTTGGAGTTGCCGAGGATGGTCTCTTTGCCGAACTTCTCTGCCAGGCTCTCGCGCAACAGGCGGTTCTGCCGCTCGGCGTGGGACAGCTTCAGGGCCTTGCGCACCGAAAGCAGGATCTCGTCGTTGGAGAAGGGCTTGGTGATGTAGTCGAAGGCCCCGCTTTTCATGGCCTCCACGGCACGGTCGATGGTCCCGAAGGCGGTCATGATCATGACCGGGATGTGCGGATGATGCCTGCGCACGCTTTCCAGGACTTCCTGCCCGGTCATGCCGGGCATCTTCATGTCCGTGATGACCACGTCCACCTCGGACTCCTCGAGGTAGGTCATGGCCATGGCCGGGTCGCCCAGAGCAGTGACCGAGTATCCCTCCTCCTCCAGGATGGCCTCAAGGATGAGCAGGTAGTTTTTCTCGTCGTCGATGATCAGAATGTGATTGCCCATGTAGGATGCTCTCTAGCACGGCTCGGAAAAGACCACGAGGGCCTCGGCCCCGCCATGGGGCCCGTTGCGCAGGATCAGCTCCGCACCGTGAATCTGGAATATGGAACTGGTTATTGCAAGGCCCAGGCCCGTGCCCGTCTCCTTGGTCGTAAAAAACGGCTCGACATAGCGGTCAAGCTGCTTGGCATCGAACCCCGGCCCGGTATCCCGGACCAGCACGGCGGCCTGGCCGTCATGGCAGACCGGCATGATGCTGACCTGCCCTCCTCCGTCACAGGCCTGGATGGCGTTGCTGACGAGGTTGTAGAAGCCCCGGTACAGCAGGTCGCGGTCGCCCTGCACCATGTAGCCCGCCGGGAGCGTGCTCTCCACGGTGACGCCGTGCTCCTGTCCCTCCTGGGTCAGGAAGCCCACGGCGTGGCGGACCACCTTCTCCAGGTCGACGTCCTCCAGGGACGGCTGGCGGGGACGGGCATAGTCGAGGAAATCGTTGACCGTCTGGCTGAGGCGCTTGGACTCGTGAAAGATGGCCTCCAGAATCTTGGCGTTGCTCCCGCCCTGAGTCTTTTCCCGCTTGAGCAGCAGTTCGGAGCTGCTTCGGATGATTCCCAGTGGGTTGCGGATCTCGTGGGCTATGCTGGCGACCATGCGCCCCATGGAGGCGAGCTTCTCATTCTGCTGCAGTTCCTTCTCCAGGCGCTCCTTGTCCTTGAGGCGCTCGTCCAGCACCCGGTCCGCCTTGCGGATGAGAAAGAAGATCAGGGCATACAGGGCGGCCGACCCCAGGAAGGTGGTCAGGATGATGAGCCGCTGCAGGTGCAGGACCGTCTCATAATCGTTTGTGATGTCCTGGGAGAATTCGAGCACGCCCAGGAGCGGTCCCGGCTGGTCGCGGAAACGCAGGTCGCGCTCGGCCCGCAGGGGATGCACCGTGCGCAGGACCACGTCCCCGGCCTTCAGGTCGAAGGCGAACAGGACATCCCAGACGTTCAGCGTGTTCTGCAGCACGAAATTCCGGTCCCCCTTCGTGATGGCGGCCTGCACCGCGGGACCGCCGAGATCCCGGCTGCCGACCTGGTCGGGGTTGGTGCTGTAGGCCACCTCGCTCTGCTCGTCGTAGATGCGCAGGTCCAGGACGTGGAACGAATGGATGGTCGATTCGATGACCTGCTCCAGACGCTCGTACTGGTCCTTGCGCTTGAGCTCCACGCGGCCGAAGCCCAGCACCACGGGCAAGGTGAAGCGGCGGTAGATCTGGTGGTTGAGGTTTTCGGCCAGAAGCTGTGCAAAGGCCGTATTCTTCTTCAGGAGCGCGCTTTTGGCGTAGTTGCTCATGAAGACCGACATGAGGCTGCTTGACCCAAGGATCAGCACCAGCGTGCTGATGGACAGGAATTTGACCAACTGGAAAGGGTGGGCCGGATCGACGCGAAAGGGATTGAGCTTCATGCTGTGGCCGGGGGCAAAAAGTGGACGGAACGCGATGGCGGGGCCGCAGCCCCGCCTGATATGTCAATGTTAGGCTTTAGGCGCCGCGCCGGTCAAGGCAGTAACGGATGAGGCCCCGGGTGGATGAATCGTGATCGGCCGGGGACGCCCCCTGAAGTTCCGGCAGGATGACCCCGGCCAGCTGCTTGCCGAGCTCGACCCCCATCTGGTCGTAGGAGTTGATGCCCCAGACGGTCCCCTGCACGAAAATTTTGTGCTCGTACATGGCGATGAGGCTCCCCAGCGCACGCGGTGTCAAACGATCGTAAAGCAGGGAGTTGGTCGGCCGGTTGCCGGGAAAAGCCTTGTGCGGGGCCAGGGCCGCCTGCTTGCCGGGAGGCAGGGAGGCCAGCTCCTCCTGCGCTTCTTCGACAGTCCGCCCGCGCATCAGCGCTTCCGTCTGGGCCAGGAAATTGGCCAGCAGGATGGCATGGTGCTCGCCGACGTCGTGCAGGGGGTTGACCGCGGCCAGAAAATCACAGGGCACCACGGTCGTGCCCTGGTGCAGGAGCTGATAGAAGGCATGCTGCCCGTTTGTCCCGGGCTCGCCCCAGAGGATGGGCCCGGTGGCATGCGTCACGGGCCGCCCGTCACGCGTCACGCCCTTGCCGTTGCTCTCCATGTCCGCCTGTTGGAGATAGGCCGGGAGCAAGGCCAGATACTGGTCATAGGGCAGCACGGCGTGGGACTCGAACCCCAGGAAATTGCGGTACCAGACGCCGATGAGCGCCAGCAGTACCGGAATGTTGCGTTCAAAGGGCGCCGTGCGGAAATGCTCGTCCATATCCCTGGCCCCCGCCAGGAGTTCACGGAAACGCTCCATGCCCACGGCCAGGGCGATGGACATGCCGATGCAGGACCACAACGAATAGCGGCCGCCCACCCAGTCCCAGAAGGCGAACATGTTGGCCGGGTCGATGCCGAACGCGGTGACCGCCTTTTCGTTGGTGGACAGGGCCACGAAATGCCGGGCCACATCGCCGTGCCCGGCTCCGCTACGCAGGAACCAGTCGCGGGCCGTATGTGCATTGGTCAGGGTTTCCTGGGTAGTGAAGGTCTTGGATGCAATGATGAACAGGGTGGACTCGGGCCGAACCGTGTTCAGCACCCTGGCGATATGGGTGCCGTCGATATTGGACACGAAATGGAAGCGCAGGTCCTGCTGTCGGTAGAAATCCAGGGCCTCGGTGACCATGCGCGGCCCCAGGTCGGAGCCGCCGATGCCGATGTTGACCACATCGGTGATGCGCTCACCCGTGAAACCTGTCCACGCCCCGGAACGGACGCGTTCCGTGAAGGCCTCCATCTGGGCCAGGACCCGATGCACCTCGGCCACCACGTCTTCGCCGTCCAGCATCAGCGGCTCGTCGGCGCCCCTGCGCAGGGCAGTGTGCAGCACGGCCCGGTTCTCGGTCGTGTTGATCCTTTCCCCGGCGAACATGGCCCGCATCCGGCCGGCCACATCGGCTTCGCGGGCCAGGTCCAGGAGCAGGCCGAGGGTTTTCCCGGTGATCCTGTTCTTGGAATAGTCCAGAAAAATCCCCGCGCCCGCCACGGAAAAACGCTCGAAGCGCTCCGGATCGCGATCAAACAGCTCCCGCAGGGGCGGCACCTCGGCCACGTGGTTCAAAAGCGCTTTCCAAGGGGCGGTCTGATCGATCACGGGGCACCTCCGGTCATTTTTTCAGGTCGTGCAGCACCTGGCCGACACGGTCCAGGCTCCCGGCCAGGGTCTCGTCGTCCAGGGCATATGATATGCGGATGCATCGATCGTCGCCGAACGCGGCTCCGGGGACCAGGGCCACTCCGGCCTTTTCCAGCAGCAGCGCGCACAGGGCCGTGGAATCCGGCACCTCCGCAGTATAATACCAATCCACCTGCGGAAAGAGGTAGAAAGCACCGGCCGGTTCGGGACAAACCACGTTCCCCCAGGCCCTGATTCTGGCCAGTCCGAGGTCGCGGCGGCGCACGAAAGCCTCGCGCATGGGCACAAGACAGTCCCATCCGCCGGTCAGGGCGGCCAGGGCGGCTTTCTGGGCAATGGAGCAGATGTTGGAGGTGGACTGGCCTTGGATCTTGGTCATGGCCTTGATCAGGTCGGCATGGGCCAGGGTGTAGCCTACCCTCCAGCCGGTCATGGCGAAGCTCTTGGCCAGGCCGTTGACCACGGCGAAACTCTCGGGGTGCTTCTGCCACCAGGGAGCCAGGGACGCCGGCTTGGCCGGGGCATAGACCAGTTGGTCGTAAATCTCGTCGGAAATGACGAAAATGCCCTTCTCCACGGCCCAGGCCGCGATGGCGTCGAGCTGGTCCCGGGTATAGTGGCAACCCGTCGGGTTGGACGGGCTGTTCATGATCAGGCAGCGCGTGCGTGGGGTGCGCGCCGCCTCGAGCTGGTCCACGCTGACGAGAAAATCGTTCTGCGGCTCCGTGTGGACGAAGACCGGCACGCCGTCGGCCAGTTGAACCAGCGCCGGGTAGCTGACCCAATATGGCGCCGGGACAATGACCTCATCACCCGGGTCGAGAAGAACCTGGAAAAGATTGAAGAGGCTCTGCTTGCCGCCGTTGGTGACCACCACGTTCTCCATGCCGGCCTCCACCCCGTAAAAGGAGCGGAAGTACCCGGCCACGGCAGTGCGCAACTCGGGAATGCCCGGAACCGGGGTGTAGCGGGTGAAGCCCTGCTCCATGGCCACACGGGCGGCCTCACAGATATGCTCGGGAGTGCGGAAGTCTGGCTCGCCGACGGCCAGGCTGACGATCTGCCGGCCGGCAGCGCGCAACTCCTGCGCCTTGGTGTTGATGGTCAGGGTCGCGGAAGGCTTGATGCTGGTGATGCGTTGGGCCAGTTTCATGGTCGGACGGTCTCCTCTTTGAGACGGTTGGTACACGTTCGAAGGATCAGATTTCTGCGTTGGCGACGTGGTCTTCCACCGCGATCTCCAGTTCTGCCAGTGTGATGTCGGTCAGGGCGAGCAGGCCGGCCTCGCTGCACGTGACCAGGACAAGATCGGGGTCCTCCCGCAGACCGATGCCGAGTTTGCGGCACACGAGGTTGGCCAGGCGGACCAGAATCAGCAGGATGTTGCCCGTGTCGTAGACCCGCCGGTGGTGGTCGCGGCAGACCACGCAGTACGGTTCCGGGAGGTTCCATTTTTCCAGCAGCAGGAAGCCGCATTCCGGGTGCATGGTATCGACGAATTCATCGGCAGCGGTCTTGGTGATCCTCGGCGCGTTGCGATCCTTCTCGCTTACGGAAACCAGGGCCTTGAGGACCAGGAGCTTGCCCACGTCATGGATGAGCCCGGCGATGAACGCCTCGGGCGCGAGGTCTTCGTAGCCGCAACGCTTGGCCAGCCACTGGGCGCCGAAGGCGCAGGCCACGGAATGTTTCCAGAGGGTGTTGGTGTACTGTTGCACAAAGGGGTTGCGCGACGCGTAATTCTTGCGCTGCGTGGCCATCATCACACAGTTGACCACCTCGCGCAGGCCGATGCGGACCACGGCGTCCTGAATCCGGCTGATCTGCTTGATGCCCCGGAAAAACGAGGAATTGGCGACTTTGAGCACCTCCGCCACCAGCACCTGGTCCTGGACGATAAGGCTGACGACCTTGTCGGTGTCGGGCTCGTCCTTGGACGCCTCCTGATGGATCAGAAGTGCGGTGCGGTCAAAAACGGGCAGATCACTGCCGGGCTCTTCCAGAAATTCCCGGACGCGATCATGAATGGAGGCTATTTCAAACATCCCTAAACTCCGAGTACGCGGCGCAGTTCAACCAGAGGCCGCGGTTTGTGCACGCGCGGCAGGGTCCGCAGGACTTCGTCCAGCGTGGTCATCCCTATCGCCGCCTTGGTGATGCCGTCCTCGAGCAGGGAAACCAGGCCGGCCTTCTCCAGGCTTATCTCCCGCAATTCATGGGTGGTCCTTCTCTGCAGCACGGCATCGCGAATGAAAACTTCCGGGATGAGCATCTCATAAACGGCGAGGCGGCCTTTGTACCCGCTATGCCGGCACGCAGCGCAACCCCGCCCCTTGCGGAACTCGGCCCCGGCCAGATCGCCGTAGGTGCAGCCCAACCGCCGCAACTGGCTCAGGTCCGGCTGGTACGGCACGGCGCAGTGCGGACAGACCTTGCGCACGAGTCGCTGGGAGAGGATGCAGGACAGGGTCGAGGAGACCAGAAAGGGCTCGATGTCCATGTCCAGCAGGCGTACCAGAGCGCCGATGCTGTCCTCGGTGTGAAAGGTCGTCAGGACCTTGTGCCCAGTCAGGGCTGTCTGAATGCACATCACCGCGGAAAAATGGTCGCGAACCTCGCCGATGACCACGATGTCGGGATCCTGGCGGACGATATGCTTGAGGGTCTCTTCGAAAGTCAGGCCGATGGAAGGCATGATGGAGCACTGCCCGATGCCGCGCACCTTGTACTCCACCGGGTCTTCGGCCGTGATGATGCTCACTTCGGGCCGGTTCAGGTAGTTGATGCAGCTGTAGACCGTGGTCGACTTGCCCGAACCCGTGGGCCCGGTGACCATGATGACGCCCGAAGGCGCATCCAGCGCCTCCTCCATGAACCGGTTCAGCATCCCCGGGAGCATCCCGAGTTCGTGCATGGGCAGAAGCTCCTCCTGGCTTTTCAGGAGGCGCATGACGATCTGCTCGCCGTATACCGTCACGTAGAAGGACATGCGCAGGTCGATCTGCACGCCCATGTGGTCGAAGATAAGCCGGCCGTCCTGATGCCTGCGCTTTTCGGCGATGTCTGCGCCGCACATGATCTTGAAGCGGCTGACCAGGGAGGCGGCCGCGCCTATGGGGTAGTCCCGGAAATGGACCATGACCCCGTCGATCCGGAAGCGGACCCGCAGGCGGTCGGACATGGGCTCGACGTGAATGTCGCTGGCGCCACGCTTGAAGGCGGCGAGGACAATGGAATTGGCGATATCGACGATGTTCAGGCGCCCCTGGTCCGAAGCGGTGCCCATGCGCAACTCTTCCTTGCGCTTGGCCAGCACCTCGTCCAGCTGGCTCACCCGGGTGATGCACACGACGATGTTCTTGCCGAAGTAATCCCGTGCCGCGTCGAGACTGCGGGGATCCAGCGGGTCCACAAAGGCGATGCGCACGGCGCCGTCTGTCTGCATGTCGTAGGGAACGAACCGGTACTGCTCGAAATATTCGACAGGCCCCCGGCTCAACAGGCCGGGATCGGGCTCTTTGGCGGCCAGTTCCACGACCGGCAGCCCAAGCTGCAGCGCCAGGATATCCGTAAGCTTTTCGTCGGCCAGAAATTTGTGTTGAATGAGAATGTCGCCGAGCTTCTGCTGCCGCCCCTCTTTCGCCTGCAGGGCCAGGGCGCGGTTGAGCTCCTCATCCGTAAGATAGCCAAGTCCGTTCAGCAGATCCCCGATGCGCAACTCGCCCTGATTGCGGCGAATGGTCTGGCGCATCTGATCGTCCGTCACGTAACCGAGCTCCCGCACCACGTCGCTCAACGGCTTCGCCATGTGCAGCCTGGAAGCGACCCGACGCGCATACTCCGCCTGCTGCTGGCTCAAAAAACCCTCGCGGATCAGGAGCGCAATGATGGGATTGAAAACCTGACTGCCGCCATCCCCGTTGCCGTTCTCCAGACTCATATTTGACGCTCCTCATCCTTGCGGAACTGGTCAGCGCAAGAGGTAAAAACCCAGTTCCTTGTCATACTCGCTCTTGGAAAAACGGACACCGATCCCGCCGGCCCGCACATTGCGCACCTCGCCTTTCCGCTGGATGAGGTCATTGGGGGGACGATCCAGGCGGAACTGCAGCGTGAGGGGGTCACCGACAACAAACGAGACCGGCTCCCCGCTGTCAGGGGATTCGACGGAAAAGGACAAACCGCTCATGGACAGATCGTGAATGCGGATCTCCAGGAGAGCCTCCGTCCTGTGCACATGGCACCAGCCCGGCAGCGACACCGGCCTGCGGTAGTATTCCCGAAACTCCACAAGAAGAGGCACGCTCTTGCCGCAGCGGCACTTGACCCTGATGCGGCTGTCCCTGTCCCGATATCCGGAGGCGTCGAATGCGGTCTTGAAACCGCACTCCGGACACTGGAAAACGGCCTTTCCCTGTTTGTCGGCAAATATTTTTTCCATGCCCATCCCTTTTTACAATCTCCCGACATCCGCTCCCCGAGCCATGGTGTACCAATATGCTACGGTCTGAATTCCGGAGTGTAAAGGTTGCCCTCATATCAAAAAAAACCCCCGACCTGTTGTCAGATCAGGGGGTGCGGGTGAGCAAAAGTCGAATTTCCTCCAACTCGCGACGGATCTCGGCCAGAGGGGCGTTCACCGCCTCAGAGCCCTCCAGCTTCTGCCGGGCGCCCTTGATAGTCAGCTTCTCCACATACAGGAGGTGCCGGATTTTCTCCAGCAGACGGACATGCTCCTCGGTGTAGTAACGCTGCCCCTTGGATGTTCTGGCGGCCTGGAGCTGGGGGAACTCGTCTTCCCAGAAGCGAAGGACATACGGTTCGACGCCAAGTTGTCTGGCGACCTGGCCGATGCGCAAGCGCTTCTCTGTGGCGGGCGTTACGGGTCTGAGCACACTCCCTCCTGGCCGCCGGGCCTGTCAGGAAAAGCGGAGAGGCAACTTCTCGACCAGATGCTGACTCATACGGAGGTTAACCTTCTCCACTTCCTTGTCCTTCAGCGTCCGCTCCGGGTGGCGGTACACGAAACGGTAGGTCAGATTGCGCTCGTCGCTTCCCTCAGGGGTGAAGACATCCACGAGGTAGACATCCTCGAGCAACGGTTCGCGCAACGCCTTGACCGTATCAACAACCGAACCGATTGCAAGGCCCGGGGCAGCGATGAGCGTCATGTCACGGCGCACCACCGGGAAGCGGGGAATGGCGCGGAACTTGGCGTTCACGCGCATGCCCATGAGCAGGTCGAGATCCAGGTCCGCGTACCACACCTCGCCCCTGGCCTGATAGTCGTCGGCGAGATCCTCACGAATCCGGCCGATCCGGCCGACGAGGGTGTTCCCCGCCAGAACCAGAACCTCCGGAGCCAGATAGGGGTGCTCGCCGCCGCGCTCGAAGTCCGGCGCGCCAATGCCCAGGGTCAGCAGCAGATGCTCCACCAGCCCCTTCACGTCCTCGTAGCCCAAGCGGCCGTCGGGGTAGGGATAGCGGCCGGGGAAGCGTCCGCCATGAAGGAGGATGCCCAGGCGGTTGTTCTCACGGGTCATCGTGTCGCTCTCCGGATCCTGCACGAAGGTGTGGGCCACCTCGAAAATGCGGATGCGGGTGTTGTCCTGGCTCATGTTCTGGCGCAGGGACCCAAGCAGCCCGGGGGCCAGATCCGTGCGCAGGACGTTCATTTCCTCGCTGAGGGGGTTGAAGATGTGAACCCGTCCCTCAGCCGGGAGGCCGCAACGGTCCAGATCCGCCGTGCCGACAAAGCTGTAGTTGACCGCTTCGGAGAGACCCGCGCCGCGGCCCCAGTCCTTGACCAGACCGAGAAAAGCGAAGGTCGGGTCGACCTTGTCCAGGTCCGCGAGGCTCTTCTTGACCGTCGGCAGGACGGCCTCGATGCGGTCCATGCCGTACACGCGGGCCACTTCCTCGATAAGATCGACCTCGCGTTCCAGGTCCAGACGGAACGACGGTGCGGCGACCTTCCAGACATCGCCCTCGGCGACATCGCAGCCCAGGGCCGTCAGGGTCTCGCGGCAGAATCCGGGCGCCATCTCCACGCCCAAGAGCCGTGTGGCCTTGGCCGGCGCAAAGGGTATGATCCGGGATTCGAAGGGGCGGGGCTCGGCCTTGGCAATGCCCGGGGCGACGGAGCCGCCGGATATGGCAGCCATCAGACCCGCTGCGCGGTTCATGGCGTGGGTGTTTCCGATCTGGTCCACTCCGCGCTCGAAGCGGTAGGAGGCATCGCTGGAGAGGCCGAGACGGCGGGCCGTCTTGCGGATGGACGCCGGGTCGAAGACCGCGCTCTCCAGGAGCACCGTGGCACTCGTGTCGCCGATCTCGGAGTTGGCCCCGCCCATGACGCCGGCCAGGGCCACGGGACGCTCGTCGTCCCAGATGAGCAGATCCCTTGAGGTGAGCAGCCGCTCCTGGCCATCGAGGGTGGTCAGCGTCATGCCTTCTTCGGCCAGGCCGACGCGGATGCGGTCGCCGCGCAGCAGGTCCCGGTCAAAGGCGTGCAGGGGCTGCCCGCACTCCATCATGACGTAATTGGTCACATCGACGATGTTGTTGATGGGGCGCAGGCCCACGGCCAGGAGGCGGTAGCGCAGCCAGTCGGGGCTCGGCCCGATCTTGACGTTGCGAATCAGGCGGGCCTGATACAGGGGGCACAGGGCGGGGTCGGGCTCGATGCGGAAATTCTCGAACGCTTCGCCCTGCTCGACCACGTCCGCCTTGGGGACGGACAGGGGAAGGCCGAAAGCGGCCGCCACCTCGCGGGCCAGCCCCAGGACCGAGAGGCAGTCCGCGCGGTTGGGCGTGATGCTCACGTCCAGCACCACCTGATCAAGCCCCAGAGCGTCGCAGATGGACGTGCCGACGGCCAGATCCGCAGCCAGGACCATGATGCCGTCATGGTTCTCGCCTAGTCCCATCTCCCGCTCGGAAC
>CALMTS010000222.1 GCA_937872685.1 uncultured Desulfomicrobium sp. | reverse complement strand
GCCTGCTCTTCCCGGACCGCACGCCGGAGACCGCCGCGGGCCTTTGCGAGCAGGACTGGGGGGAATGGACGGGCCGCACCGTGGCCGGCCTGCGCCGGGACCTGCCCGGCAGCATCGAAGCCCAGGAGGCCCGCGGGTGGGACTTCACCCCGCCCGGAGGCGAGAGCCGCCGCGACGTCCTGGCGCGGGCCCTGCACGCCATGGGCGAGGCGGCCGGGGGCGGCGGGGAGCGCATCCTCCTGGTCACCCACCTGGGCGTCATCAAGATCATCCTGAACCACATCCTGCACACGCCCTTCCTGCCGGGCAGATCGGCGGACGTGGCCAAGCGGGCCCTGCACATCCTGGAGAGGGACGCATCGGGCCTGCGCATCCTTCAGATCAACGTGAGAGTCCCATGAAGATCCTGCACTACACGCAATACGTCTTCGGCATCGGCCACCTGTTCCGCAGCATGGCCATCGACCGCGCCCTGGCCCCGCTGACCGTGGACCTCGTCACCGGCGGCGCGGACGTGCCCATCCCCATGCCGGAGAACGTGCGCCACCACGCCATGCCGGCCCTGCGCATGGACGAGAACTACGGGGAGATGCTGGCCGTGGACCAGGAGCGCGGCCTGGAGGAAACCTGGAAGGAACGCGAGGCCATGCTGCTGGACCTGTTCCGCACCCTGGAACCGGACGTCCTGCTCATCGAGATGTTCCCCTTCGGCCGCCGCCTCTTCTCCCGGGAACTCCTGCCGCTGCTGGCCGCCAACCGGGAGCGCCGCCGCCCCGCCGCGACCCTGTGCAGCGTGCGCGACATCCTCGTCGAGAAGAAGGACCAGGCGAAATTCGAAAAACGCGTCCTGGGATGGCTCAACCCCTGGTTCGACGGCGTGCTGGTGCACTCCGACCCGGACCTGATCCGCCTGGACCGCACCTTTTCCCGCGTGGCGGACATCGCCTGCCCCCTGTGGTACACGGGCTACGTGGCCCAGGGCCCGGACATGCCCGACCGCGGCCGCGCGCGCGAGGCCCTGGGCCTCGACCCCGAAACGCGCGTCATCCTGGCCAGCGCAGGCAGCGGGACCATCATCCGCGACCTGCTGGACCCCATCCTGGAAGCCGCCATCCTGCTCAGCCCGCGCCTGCCCCACAAGCTGCTCATGTTCACCGGCCCCAATGCTCCCGCGCAGGAACGGGAACGTCTGACCGAGCGGGGAAAGGCCCACCCGGACGCCGTCATCCGCGAATTCACCCCGCGCTTCCCGGACCACGTCATGGCCTGCGACCTCTCCGTCAGCCGGGGCGGGTACAACACGACCATGAACCTGCTGGCCTGCAGGGCCAAGGGGCTCATGCACCCCTACGGCCACGACCGGGAGCAGCGCATGCGCCTCGAAGCCCTGTCCGCCCTCGGCCACGTGGGCCTGCTCGAGGACGCCGACCTGGCCCCAGCGCGCCTGGCCGGCATCATGGAACGGGCCCTGCTCGACGAGCATCGCCCGGCGGCCTCCGTGCGCCTGCAGGGCGACCGCGAGAGCGCGGAGATCATCCGCCGCCTGGCCGCTGGCGCCCGGCCATGACCCGGCCCCGGGCCCGGCTGTGTCAGGAGGGTGTCTTTTCCTCTTCCTCCTTGATTTCCGGGGCGATTTCAGGCTAGTTCGGGTTACAGACAAGAATCATTCTCAACTGCGAGACGTCATACCGTCGCCCGGCACAGGACCATCATGAAAAACACGGCAGGCCGTCCCCACGGCAAGGCAATCTCACGGCAGATCGTGCTGCCCTGGAGCAAGTCACTGGCCATGGCCGTGAACAGCCTGCGCATCCGCTTCTTCAGATCCCTGGTCACGACCTTCAGCCTGGTGCTGGCCATCGCCTTCCTCGGCTACACGCTGACGGGCTCGGCCATCGCCCGCGAGCTCTTCCGGCTGCACGGCGAAGCGGCCCACCCCCTGCTGACCGCGGCTGGGTACACCCTGGACGCCGCGGGCGGAGGCCTCGTCACGGGCCCCAAGGAGCTGTGGCTCATGGCCCTGTCCCTGCTGGTCTGCACCGTGGGCATCGTCAACGCCCAGCTCATGTCGGTCACCGAACGCTTCCGCGAGATCGGGATAATGAAGTGCCTGGGGGCCCTGGACCGCATCGTGCTGCGCCTGTTTCTGCTCGAAGCCCTCATCGTCGGCGTCCTGGGCTCCGGGGCCGGGGCGCTTCTCGGCCTGGCCGCTTCCCTGGGCGCGTCCCTGGTGCATTACGGAACCCTGGACTTCTCCGGCATGAGCGCCGTCCCCCTCCTGGTCCAGGCCGGCAAGGCCTGGGGCACGGGCGTGGGCCTGTCGCTCCTGGGCGTCCTGTACCCGGCCATTCTCGCGGCCAGACTGCAACCGATCATCGTCATGAGGGAAGAACATTGAAGGACACGCACCATATCGTTCGCGTGGTCGGAGTGACCAAGACCTTCGCCCTGGGCCAGATGCGGGTGCAGGTGCTCAAGGGCGTCGACCTCGAGGTCGAGGCCGGCGAGTACCTGTCCATCATGGGCCCGTCGGGTTCGGGCAAGAGCACGCTCTTCAACATGATCGGCGGCCTGGACAAGCCGACCACGGGCCGCGTCTTCATCGACGAGGTCGACATCTCCCAGCTCGACGCCTACGAACTGGCCTGGCTCCGCAACCGCAAGATCGGGTACATCTTCCAGACCTTCAACCTCATCCCGGTCATGAGCGCCCTGGAGAACGTGACCCTGCCCATGATCTTCGCCGGCATGCAGAACGACCGCGCCGTGGAGAAGGGCCGCGGACTGCTGGACCTGGTGGGCCTCGGCGAGCGCTTCCTGCACAAGCCAGCCGAACTCTCGGGCGGCCAGCAGCAGCGCGTGGCCATCGCCCGCGCCCTGGCCAACGACCCGGCCATCATCCTGGCCGACGAACCCACCGGCAACCTCGATTCCTCCACGGGCGAAGAGATCATCGCCCTCCTGCAGAAGATGAGCCGCGAGCGCGGCGTGACCATCATCTCCGCCACCCACGACTTCAAGATGCTCAACGTCTCGGACCGGGTGGTCTGGATTCGCGACGGCCGCATCGACAAGATCGAACACCGCGACGAGCTGAACATCTCCCTCGGAACGATCCAGGAGCGCCATGCGTCCACGCAGCACTAAGCTCGCCCTGCTGCTCCTGGTCTGTCTCGTGCTGGCCTCGGGGCCGGCCCTGGCCGGTATCGAGGGGCACCTGCGGGCCCTGGCCGCCCTGCCTGACCGCTCCCTGGGCTCCGCGGGCGAAGCGGCCACGGCCAGCCACGTGCAGAAGGTCTTCAAGAGCCTGCCCGAAAGCCTCGGGGCCGTGACCGGGCGGCAGGAGTTCATCACGCCCGTGCGCGCCTTCACCTCGGCATCCCTGGCCGTGGACGGCGTCGAACTGCCGGTGCGCCCGCTCTACGCCAACGCGCTGGCCCCCGAGAGCCTGGCCGGCGGGCACGAGGCACCGCTCGTGTTCGTGGGCGAAGGCCGCCTGGAGGATTTCGACGGCAGGAAGATCGCCGGCAGCATCGTGCTCATGTACCTGGACTCCGGCGAAGGATGGCTGCACGCCGCCAACCTCGGCGCCCGCGCCCTGGTCTACCTGGACCGGGGCGGCGACGCCGCGCCGCGTTTGCGCTTCCGGGACAAGGAGGAACTCACCCCCATCGACTTTCCCCGGTTCTGGATTCCGGCCGCGGAGTTCGAGGCCCGCTTCGGCTCCCCCGAAGGGGCCGCGGGGCGCCGGGCGCGGCTGGAGTGCCGCTCGGACTGGGTCAAGGGGCGCGCGTCCAACATCTGGTGCTACATTCCCGGGCAGGACCCGGCCCTGGAGGAAGAACTGCTCGTGGTCGAGGCCTTCCTCGACGGCAGCCGCTACGTGCCGGGCCACGCCCCGGGCGCAGACGAGGCCGTCTCCCTGGCCACCCTGCTGCATCTGGCCGAAGGTTTCGGGGCAGCCCCCCCGCGCCGGCCGGTGCTGCTCCTGGCCACGTCCGGCCACGGCAACATGCTGGCCGGCCTGCGCGAAGCCGTGTGGGCCCTGTCCGGCAAGAAGAAGGAAATCGCAGCAGAACTGGAGGAGATGGAGCAACGTGGGGAGGATGCCCAGACCACGGCGGACCTGCTCGGAAAGGGGCGGTTGCACGGCGACGGCGGGCGCGAAGACGCCCTGGTGCTTACGGCCATCCAGACCGAGATCCGCAACGAGGTCGAACGCCTCAACGTCGGGCTGCGCCTGGCGCGCAAGGACCCGGACGCCAACGCCGCCCGGATCAAGGAGATGGCGGCCCGCAAACTGCTCCTGCGACGCGTCGGCTGGGAGGGTTCCTACGCGAATCTGGACGAGGCGGACCTTGCGTCCGTGCGCGAATTCGTTCCCCCGGCCCTGGAACGCGCCCGGCGTCTGGCCGCGGACATCGAAGACCGCCTGGCCGGGCTGCGCACGTCCCTGAAGCTCAAGAAGGTCACGGACGGCAAGCGCATCGCCGCGGCCGTGTCCCTGCACCTCTCCTCCCATGGCAACGCCGTGGGCAGCGTGGACGATGGATGGCTCTTCCGCCTCGTCCCGGCCGTGAACCGCGCCAAGCTCTACGCCAACATCCGCCCGGTCCTGGACGAGGCGGCGCGGAACCTGCCCGGCGAGTACCGGGACCTGCTCGGCGGCACAGGCCGCAAGCTGTGGTTCAACAACTTTCCCGACCAGCCGCCCATGGGCGGCGAGGTCACGGCCCTGGCCGGCATGCCCGGCTTCACCCTGGCCACCCTGAACGACATGCGCTCGGCCTGGGGCACGCCCTACGACACCATCGGGCATGTGGACCTCGCCGCCGCGCAGGTCCAGGCCGACATGGTCACGGGCATGATCCGCGCCCTGGACCGGGCCGGGCTGGCCGCGGCGTCCCAGAAGGCGGCCAACGGCTTCTCCGTCCTGGCCGGCCGGGCCAACTTCCAGCGCCAGGGCGAGCTCTTCCCCGAGCAGGAGGCCGAGGACGCGCTGCTGCAGGTCTATCAGGACCAGCAATACTCCCTGGCCTGGGTGGACAGCCTCGGACGCTTCCGCGTGCCCGGCCTGGCCGACAAGAAACACTCCTTCGGCAAGGCCATCATCGAAGGCTACCGCTTCAAGCCGGGCGAGAACACGGCCGCGTGGGCCATCGACAAGGCGGCCACGGGCAAGGACCGCTACCGCGTCAAGCTCGGCCGCGGCATGACGGAGACGGACCTGATCATGTTCGGCTGCACCCAGACCACGCTGTTCGAACTGCGTGACGCGCGCAGCCTGAACCCGCTGACGCGCATCCACATCATCGACGCCCGCACGGACACCGACCCCCTGCGCTACTGGTACAGCCGCATCGACACGCGGCAGTCGACCCTGTGCAGCCTCTTCCTGGAAGCGGACACGCCCTTCAAGGCGACCCTCTCGGACACGGTCCTGCAGCGCAAGCTCCTGCTGCTCGGCAACAGCCCGGAGGACATGCTCGGCCAGGGCTTCCCGGCCGCGTCCACCCCGGCCGTATGGCACACCTCCATGCAGGCCGCGCAGGACATGGTCAACCTGGTCGCGCCTCGGGTCGAGAACCTGGAGAGCCACTCCATCGTCAACCAGCGCATCCGGCAGCTCTTGGGCCAGGCCCAGGAACATCTGCGCCTGGCCCGGGAGGCCGCGGCCAACCTCGTGCACAGCGCGGCGGACCAGCACGCACGGGCCTGCCTTTCCCTCATCTCCCGGGTTTACAACGACGTGGAGCAGACCCAGAAGGACGTGCTGGGCGGCGTGCTCTTCTACATCGCGCTCTTCGTGCCCTTCGCCTACTGCCTGGAACGCCTGCTCTTCGCGCACGTCACCATCCACAAGCGCATCGTTTCCTTCCTGGCGCTCCTGGGCGTGGTCATCGGCATCATCTACTCCGTGCACCCCGCCTTCGAGCTGACCTACAGCCCGCTGGTGGTGGTCCTGGCCTTCTTCATCCTGGGGCTCTCGGTGCTGGTCTCCCTCATCCTCTTCACCCGCTTCGAGCAGGAGATGAAGAACCTCCAGCGCCGCGCCATGGTTTCACGCGACCAGGCCATCTCCCTCTGGGGCGCCTTCGTGGCCGCCTTCTCCATCGGCGTGACCAACCTGCGGCGGCGCAAGGTGCGCACGGCCCTGACCTGCGCCACCCTGGTCATCCTGACGTACACCCTGCTCAACTTCACCACCGTGCGGCACTCCCTGGACCAGGGCGCGGTCCGCTTCCAATCCTCCGCCCCGTACCACGGCGTCATGCTCAAGGCCCTGGAATGGAAATCCCTGCCCGGCGAACTGGACAGGGAGATCAGTTCCACCCTGCCCGGTTCACCCGCCCTGGCCCGCCGCGTGTGGTGGGAAACCCAGGACAGGACGCGGCCCCCGGCCATCCCCGTGCGTTTCGGCGGCCGCGAGTCCGTGGCCGCCGGACTGGTGGGCCTGGATCCCCTTGAGACCGGCCTGGCCGCCTCGCAGACCGTCATGGTCCGGGGCGCGTGGCTCGACGGAAACGGCGGCAGGCAGGTCCTGCTGTCCGAAAGCATGGCCCGGGACCTGGGCATTGGCGGCCTGGAGCCGCAGCCCACCGTGCACATCTGGGGCATCGCCTTCAGCGTGCGCGGCATTTTCGACGGCGCCTCCCTCGACCGCTCTCCGGACCTGGACGGCGAGCCCCTCACGCCCGTGATCTACCCCAACGAGACGTCGTCCGAGCTGAGCGAGGCCGAAGCCGAGGCCGCCGAGTCGGGCCAGGACATCGCCACCATGTCCAGCCGGTACCAGCACATCGGCGGCGACCGGACCATCATCATCCCGGCCACGACCCTGCTGCAGGCCGGCGGCACCCTGAAGAGCCTGGCCATGCCGCCGGCGGCGGGGCTCGACCACAAGAACCTTTCGGCCCGCCTGGCGGACCGCTACCAGCTGCTGCTGTTCCACGGGGACGGGAAGGACACCTGGCTGCACTACTCCGCGAGCAGCCTGTCCTACGCGGGCATGGGCAACGTGCTCATCCCCTCGGTCATCGCCATCCTCATCGTACTGAACACCATGGTCGGCAGCGTGGTCGAACGCAAACGCGAGATCGCGGTCTACACCTCCGTCGGCCTGGCCCCGCCCCACGTGTCCTCGCTGTTCGTGGCCGAAGCCCTGGCGTTCGGCATCATCAGCTCGGTGACCGGCTACCTGGCGGCCCAGGTCGCGGCCCATTTCCTGGCCGGCACGCCCATCTGGGCCGGCATGACGGCCAACTACTCCTCCCTGGCCGGGGTGGGGGCCATGGTCACGGTCATGGCCGTGGTGCTGCTGTCGGTCATCTACCCCTCGCGGGTGGCCTCGCACATCGCCATCCCCGACGTGACCCGGACCTGGAAGCTGCCCGCGCCCGAGGGTTCGACCCTCGTCGTGACCCTGCCGTTCCTCATCAAGCTGCACGAACAGGAATGCGCCGGGGGCTTTCTGGCGGAGTACTACCTGGCCCACGCCGACATCTCCCACGGCCTCTTCTCCACCGACGACCTCGAAGTGGAATACGCCTGCCCCATCGGCATGGCGGCCGAAGACCACCCCGAGTGCTTCGACATCTCCTTCCGGGCCTGGCTCGCGCCCTTTGACTTCGGCATCCGCCAGCGCGTGTCCGTCATCTCCTGCCCCTCGCCGGACTATCCCGGGTTCCTGGAGATGCGCATCACCCTGACCCGCGAGGCCGGGGAGAAGAACGCCTGGCTGCGTCTGTGCCGGACGTTTCTGAACGACCTGCGCAAGCAGCTGCTCATCTGGCGCTCCCTCGACACTGCGGAGAAGGAACGCTTCGAACGATTCATGCAGGAACGGATGAACCCGACGGGAGCCCGCCCATGATGCACAACATCCGCCCGCGGGCACTCATCTGCGGCACGACCATGGGCGTGGCCGTCTGCGCCGTGACCCCCTTCGCCAACAGCTACCTGCGGACCACGCCCCTGGCCGGCGGGCACTTTCCCCTGGCCGCCTTCTTCATCTTCTTCGCCTCGGCCGTGCTGCTGGCCCTGCTGGCCAAGGCCACCCGCCGCGCCCCGCTGCTGAGCGGCATGGAACTGCTCACGGCCTGGGCCCTCATGGTCGTGGTCTCGGGCATCGGCTTCACCGGGCTGGTGCGGACCTTCTTCATCAACATCACGGCCCCGGCCCATTTCGCCGACGCGTCCAACAACTGGGCGAACCTGCTGCCCTTCCTGCCCGAAGCCCTCTACCCCCGCGACCCGGCCATCCTGAACGCCGTGTACGGGGGCCTGCCGGACAAGACGGGGCTGACGGTCATGCAGACCCTGGAGCGCATCCCGTGGTCCTTCTGGCTGCCCGTGCTGGGCGCCTGGAGCGTGTTCATCCTGCTGGCCTACGCCACGCTCTTCTGCCTGGCGAACCTCTTCACGACCCAGTGGGTGCTCAACGAACGCATCAATTTCCCGCTGCTGCAGATGCCCAAGCTCCTGGCCGAGGCCTACGACGAGCAGCGCCTCTTCGCCTTCCTGGGGGACCCGTTTCTCATCTGCGGCCTGTGCATCCCCGTGTTCCTGCACACCCTGGGCGGCCTGTCGGCGCACTACCCGTCCGTTCCGGCCCTGCCCACGGAGATCCTGGCCGGGTCCTACTTCCCCGCGACGGGCTTCCTGTCGGGCTTCCAGAAGCTCAAGATCTTCCTCTACCCGGCCTTCATCGGCTTCGCCTTCATCACCACGCGCCAGGTTTCCTTCAGCTTCTGGCTCTTCTTCCTGCTGGCCGGGCTGCTCACGGGCATCCTGCAGAGCACCGGGGTGCAGATCCCGGATTCGGCCCTGGGGACCCTCTTCGGACCGGTCATCTCCCGGCCCGAGGAGACGCAGGTCATCGGCGCGAGCATCGTCTTCTTCCTCTTCATGATCTGGCTGGCCCGGGAATACCTCTTCGAAACGGCCAGGCAATGCCTGCGGCCGGGTCCTGAGACACGCGAGGCCGGGTGGATCTCGGCCCGGGCCTCCATGCTCGGGGCCGTGGGCGGGCTGGTGGCCCTGTGCGCCTGGTCGGCCTTCTGGGGCATGGGCCTGGGCGCCTCAGTCATGCTCTATGTCGGCTTCTTCGCCGTCATGCTGGTGGTGACCAAGCTGGTCTGCCAGGGCGGCATCCCCTACGCGTCCCTGAACACGGCCCCGTCCGACGCGGCCCTCTCCCTCTTCGGCTCCAGGCCCCTGGGCGGCGCCGGGCTGGTGCTCGGCATGAGCCTGCAGAAAATGCTCTTCGTCGATGTGCGCGAATCCCTCATGCCGTCCCTCATGCACGCCGGGAAAATCTCGGAGCACGTGCGCCAGCGCCGGCTCATGGGCCTGGCCATGGCCGTGAGCATCGTCCTGGCCGTGGCGGCATCGTTCGTGGGCATGCTCTACCTGTGCTACCGGCACGGCATCCAGGAGCTCGACATGGACTGGGCCACGCGCACGACCCGAACCGTGTACGACAACTCCCAGCGCCTCCTGGAGGCGGCCCAGACGCCCGACAACTGGGTGCTGCTTTTCATCCTCGTCGGCGCCCTCGTCATGTTCGCCCTGGTGCTGTGCTACTACCTCTTCCCGTGGTGGCCCATCCACCCCATCGGCTACATGCTGGCCTTCAGCGCCTCCATGCGCATCCTGTGGTTCAGCTTCCTGATCGGCTGGGCCTGCAACACCCTGTGCCTGCGCTACGGCGGCACCTTCCTGTACCGGCGCGTGCGCCTCATCTTCATCGGCCTGATCATCGGGGATTTCTGCATGGGCGCCTTCTGGGCCCTGGTCAGCCTCAAAACCGGAATCAGCTACCTGGTTCTGCCATCCTGAGAGCACCATGTACGACGATCGCGAACTCAAGGAATACCGGGACCTGCTGAAACCTCCGGCGCATTTCGAGGAGGGCTTCGACTGGAAGACCGTCGTCGGCGCCATCTTCATCGGCTTTCTGATGATGCCCGGGTCCATGTACCTGCAGCTCGTCCTGGGCACGGGCATCGGCCCGGCGGCGCGCTGGGTGACCATCATCCTCTTCGCCGAGATCGCCAAACGATCCTACACCGAGCTCAAGCAGCAAGAGATATTCCTGCTCTACTACATGGCCGGCGCGGCCCTGGCCTCGCCTTTCCAGGGCCTGCTCTGGAACCAGTACCTGATCCAGTCCGACGCCGCCCAGATGCTGGGCCTCACCGAATACATCCCGGCCTGGGTGGCACCGGCCCTGGACTCGGCGTCCTACGCCGAGCGCACCTTCCTGCACCGCGACTGGTTCGTGCCCGTGCTGCTCATGTGCGGGGCCATGATCATCCAGCGCGTGGACCAGTTCGGCCTGGGCTACGCCCTGTACCGCCTGACCTCGGACGTGGAGAAGCTGCCCTTCCCCATGGCCCCCGTGGCCGCCCTGGGCACCATGGCCCTGGCCGAGTCCACCGAGGACAAGAAGGACAGCTGGAAGTGGCGGGTCTTCTCCATCGGGGCCATGATCGGCCTGACCTTCGGCTTCTTCTACGTGCTCCTGCCGGCCCTCTCGGGCCTCTTCTTCACGGAGCCCATCCGGCTCATCCCCATCCCCTGGCTGGACCTGACGCGCAACACCGAAGGGTTCCTGCCGGCCGTGGCCACGGGCATCCAGCTGGACCTGGGGCTCATCTTCATCGGCATGGTCCTGCCATTCTGGGCGGTCATCGGCGGTTTCATCGGGCTTCTCATCACCATCGTGGCCAACCCCATCCTGCACGCCCACGGCATCCTGCACCGCTGGCATCCGGGCATGGGCACGGTGGACACGGTCTTCTCCAACAGCTTCGACTTCTACATGAGCTTCGGCATCGGCCTGGGGCTGGCCATCGGACTCATCGGTTTCTGGCAGGTGGCCAAGTCCTTCCGGCAGCAGACCGGCGAGCGGCTGAGCTTCGCCGCCCTCTTCTCGCCGCCCCCGGGCCGCGGTGACATCTCCATCTGGCTGTCCCTGGCCATCTACGTCTTCTCGACCCTGTCCTACGTGGCCTTCTGCGTCTGGCTCGTGCCGAGCTTCCCCTGGATCTTCTTCCTGCTCTACGGCTTCATCTACACGCCCTTCATCTCCTACATCACGGCGCGCATGGAGGGCATCGCCGGGCAGTACGTGAGCCTGCCCCTGGTGCGCGAGGCCAGCTTCATCGCCGGGGCCAAGTACTTCGGGTACCACGGCATCGAGATCTGGTACGCGCCCATCCCCATGCACAACTACGGCGAGGCCACCGTGGGCTTCCGCCAGATCGAACTGACGGGCACGAGCCTGCGGGGCATCATCAAGGCCGAGTTCCTGACCCTGCCCATCGTCCTCGTGGCGTCGCTCCTCTTCTCGCAGTTCCTGTGGCAGCTCGCGCCCATCCCTTCGGCCAGCTACCCCTACGCCCAGGAACTGTGGCATCTGCAGGCCCTCAACACGCTGCTGCTGCAGACGGCCACGCTGGAAGGCAACTCGCTCTTCTTCCAGGCCCTCAATTCGGTCTATGTGTCGTGCGGGGTGTTCTTCGGCGTGCTGGCCTACGGCGTGCTGAGCGTCATCGGCCTGCCGGTGCTGCTGGTTTACGGCGTGGTGCGCGGGCTGGGACAGTCCACGCCCCACGGGCTGATCCTGGAGCTGGCGGGGGCGCTGCTGGGAAGGTACTATTTCCTGAAGAAGTTCGGGACGCGCTGGCGCCAGTACGCCCCGGTCCTGCTGGCGGGTTTTTCCTGCGGCATGGGCCTGGCGGGCATGTTCGCCATGGGCTGCACCCTCATCCTGAAGTCGTTGAACAGACTGCCGTACTAGGCGCTCAGAGCACCCCGGGGCCGTGGACATCCTCGTCCGCGCCCCGTTCCAGCCGCTGCAGGTCCCAGAAGACCACGCTGTCGATGAGTTCCCGTGCCACCGCGGCCAGGGCCTCGGGCTGGGCCTGGAGTTGGGGCAGAAGCTTGCGCCTGTGCATGATCAGGCACTCGGCCGCGGTCTCGGCCCGCAGGGTGTAGAGCCACCTGTAGCGCCCAAGCAGGGCCAGCCCGCCCACGCACATCCCCTCGTTGACACCCCCTACCCGGCGCCCCTCGCGCTCGATGCCGGCCGCGCCGCTGATCACGGCCACCGCCGTTTCGGCCGGCTGCCCCGCCTCCAGGATGGCCTGGCCCGGCACAAAAGTTTCGCGCTCGCAGAGATAGGCCATGACCCGCAGCAGCTCCGGCGAGAGTTCGGCGAAAAAGGGCAGCTCGCGCAGCATGCGCAGGTTGCAGTCCAGTTCGCACTCATGGTTTTCAGGCTGTTCCGACGAGATCATAGAGCACCCCCTTGGCGGTCATGAGTTCGTCGTACGGACCGCTTTCCACGATCTTTCCGGCTTTCATGACCACGATGCGGTCGTAATGGGCAACCGTGTCCAGGCGATGGACCACGGAGATGACCGTGTGCCTGCCGCGCACGGTCCGCAGGAAATTCTGGACCCGGGCCTGCGAGGCGTTGTCCAGGGCCGCCGTGGCCTCGTCGAGGACATAGACGGCGGGCTGTTTGAGGAAGACGCGGGCCAGGGCGATCTTCTGGCGCTGCCCGCCCGAGAGGTACTCGCCCATGCTCCCGACCTGGAATTCGAGCCCCAGGTCCACGATGCTCTCCAGCACCCCTTCCTCGATGAGAAGCTGAACCAGGTGCTGGTTGATGCGCTCCAGGACTCCGCTGCGCCCGGACTTGGGCTGGCCGAAGAGGATGTTGTCGCGGATGCTGCGCGAGGCGATGTAGCGGCCGGAGTCGTAGAATTGCAGCGACGATTCGCCGAACTCCGCGACGTAGGCGCGAAACTCCCTCCTGGCCGCCAGGATGCGGTCCTTGAGCGGGGCCGGCATGCGCACGGTCTTGTGCCGGCCGGGGATGAACTTGAGGGCCAGGCGCAGGAGCAGCCCCTGGGACGGGGCCTTGAGCTCCGCCTGGCTGCGGGCCGCCATCTCCGAGACGACCTGGGCGTACTTCTCCATCTCCTCGCGCGGGATGGGGCTGTCCGCATAGAGCTCCTGGGTCTGGGCGCCGTAGCGCAGGATGGGGATGGTGGCGGAGGCGACGATGGCCCCGAAATCGACCAGTGTCCTGTGCAGTCCCGTCTGTTCGAGAAAGGCCATGAAACGCTTGCTGCGGTAGGCGTCCTCGAAATTGGCACGGCGCTCGACGAACTCGCCGAAGACGATGTTCTGGGCGATGGAGCCGTTGTCCAGGTAGCGCTCCGGGTCGAAGAACTCGATGTCGCCTTCGAAGGCGGGCTCGAACCGGCTGCGGAAGAGGCGACGCATCTCCAGGATGCGTTCGGCCAGCTCCGGACGCTCATCCGGCGCGATGATGGCCTGGGTGCCGAACTTGAGAATGTCCACGAACAGCCCGACCTGCTGCACGACTTCGATGACGCGGTCCAGGTCGGGGGCCGTGTAGCCCGGGACCCGGTTGATGGCGCTGGCGTGGCTCGAATAGAGCAGGTTGTCGCTCACCGTGCCGCTGAAGATGAACGGGTGCTGGGGCACCAGGCCCAGATTCTCGGCCACGTCGAGCTTGGTCAGGCTGCGCACCTCGTGCCCGTCGAGGAGCGCCTGCCCTTCGGTGTAGGGCATGAGCTGGGTGATGACCTTGGCCAGGGTCGATTTGCCGCTGCCCGAATAGCCGACCAGGGCCACCATCTCCCCGGGCCGCACGTGAAGGTGGATGTCCTCGATGAGGCGCGCGCCCTCGGGAGTGCGGAAGGTCACGCCGCGCAGCTCGATTTCGCCGCGGAAGCGGTACACTTCCCGGTCCACGGGAATCAGGCCGTATTCCGGCGCAACGTCGAAGCCGGCCATGACGTTCTTGTAGCGGACCAGGCTGTCCTCCTTGAGCTGGTAGAACTCCATGAGCTCGCGCCACGGGTCGCTCAGGCTCGAATATGCCGAGAGGAAGGCCACCAGGGCGCCGAGGTCGAAATGACCCTGGATGGTCATGCTGCCGCCCACCAGGAAGAGGATGAAGGGCCCCAGGTGCTCGAAGAAGTTGTTGGCGAACTTGATGCCGTAGCGGTAGGCGTTCATGCGCACGTTGGCCTGCAGCAGCTGCCTGGCCTGGGCTGCGAACTTGTCGTTCTCCAGTGCGAAGCCCGCATGCGCGTGCACCTCGTGCACCCCGGTGATGACCTCGCCGATGCTGCCCGAAATGGCGCGGCTGACGTTGACCCGGAAGCGGTTGGCCTCGTTCCCGCGCTTCTGCAGTCTCGGCACGATGGCGATCTGGAGGGGGTAGATGACGAAGCTCAGGCCCGCCAGCAGCGGATTGAGGTAGAAGAGGTACCCGCCCATGGCCAGCAGCGTGCAGACATTGATGAGGGGCACGGACACGGCGCTGCCGATGAAGCCCGAAACCGAGGCCAGCTCGTTGACCAGGCCGTTGATGACCTGTCCGGGCTGGATGGTGCGGAAGAAGGACATGGGCAGGCTCAGGATGTGCTCGTAGAGGCTGGTGCGCATGCGCTCCAGAGTGCGCTGCCCGATGTAGGCCTGCATGAGGTTGATGCAGAACTTGAGGGTGCTGGCCAGCAGCACGGATCCGAGGAAGAGCAGGCAATAGAGGACCAGAAGTTCCATGTCGCCCAGGCCGATGGCCTTGTTGACGATGCGCTTCTGCATCTCCAGCGGGACGACGCGTATGGCCACGGTGGCCACGACCAGCAGCACGATCAGGAACTGCCAGCGCCCGTTCTTTTCCATGACCCACGAGTACAGGGTCCGCCTGGTTACCATGAAGTGTTCCGTTTTCCCCTGTTGCAGTTTGACCTCCCGGGTACCCTAATCTATGCAAAGAGAAAAGGACGCCATGACCGCCAGACTCGATTTCGCCTTGCTCCACCCGGAAGAGGACCACGCAGGCCTTCTTGCCGCCGTCGAGGAGTTTGCCGACACGCAGGCCCTCCCTGCCGCGTTGCGCTACAGGCTCGGGCTGGTGGTTGACGAGCTCGTCTCCAACTGCATCGCCCATGGCGCCCGGACAGGGCGGGACCGGGGCATCCGCGTCGGCATCACGGACCACGGCGGGACGATCCTGATCGAGATCGTCGACGCCGGGACCCCTTTCGACCCGACGTCGTACACCTCGCGCCGTTGCCTCGACGACGGGGATGTCCGGGTCGGCGGCATGGGCCTCTGCCTGGTCCGCAACCTCGCGGCGCAGATAGACTACTCCCGGGAGGGAGGCTTCAACCGAACGCGGGTCACCCTCGCCAAGTGCACGCAGGAGAACGCATGCAACTCCATGAAATAGAACATCCCGCGGCGGCCGTGTTTCAGGTCAAGGGCCGCCTCGACTCCACCAGCACCCCCGAGCTCGAAAAAAAGGTGCTGCTCAGCCTCGACCGCGGGGTGAGGCACCTGATCCTGGATTTTTCGGAACTCGAATACATCAACAGCGCGGGCCTGCGCGTCCTGGTCATGGGCTACCAGCGCCTCAACCCCCTGGGCGGGCATGTCGTCGTCTGCGGCGTGCGGGACTATATCGCCGAGATCTTCGACATTTCCGGCTACGACCGCATCTTCAACATGTGCGCCGACATGGAAAGAGCCCTGCGGGAGATCGACCCTACGCCAGACGGGCAATGACCACCGTGCGGTCGTCCTCGACGCGCCCGTCGCCCGTGAACGCCTCCACGGCCTCGAAGATGCGCGAGGCCAGGTCCTGCGGCGGCACATGCGCGTTGTCCCTGATGACCTTGAACAGACGCTCCTTGCCGAACATGCCCTCCTGCTCGACCCCCGCTTCCCAGATGCCGTCGGTGCCCATCACGAGAACTCCGCTCCCCAGTTCCTCCGAAAACTCCGTGTAACGCCATTTCGGGTCCACCCCGACGGGGATGTCGCGGCCGCCCAGCGTGCGCATCTGGCCCCCTCCGAAGGGCTGAAACCAGGCCGGGTCGTGTCCGGCGCTGACCCAGTACGCCCGGTGTGTGTCCGGGGCGTAGGCCAGCACGAACGCCGTGACGAAGTTCCCGCTGTCGTCCACATCGTCATGGATGAGGGCGTTGACGCGGTTCATGACATCGGCCAGGTCGAAGGACTGCAGGAGCAGGGCCTTCATGTAGGCGCGGATCGAGGCCATGAGCAGGGCCGCGCCCACGCCGTGGCCCGTCACGTCGCCGATCATCATGACCAGCTCCGGCCCTTCACGGCCGTCTCGCACCATGAAATCGTAGAAATCCCCGCCCGTCTCCTCGCAGAAGACGCTGGCGCCGTAGATCTGCATCCCCGGCAGGAAGGGCGAGGCCGACGGCAGCAGGTTGGCCTGGATCTGACGGGCCAGTTCCAGGCCGTGGATCATCCGCTCCCGCTCGATCAGGCGGTCGATCATGGTGTTGGTGTACCCGGCGATGACCGCGAACTCGTCGTTGGTGACCACGGGAACCTTGGTGTCCAGACGGCCGCGGCTGACCATTTCCAGCACGTTCGTCTGATTCTGAAAGAGAAGCTTGAGGTTTCGCGCGTAGGAAAAGACCAGGATCAGGGTCAGGGCGAGGAGGATGCCCATGACGAAGAGCACTTCCCAGATGACGGACCACAGCAGCGAGGTCAGGTCCTGGGCGGACTTCTCCTGACCCTCCAGCCAGGCGATGTCGCGCAGCAGGAGCATGAGCAGGATCAGGGTGACGAAGATGATGACGCCCGTGGCCAGATATGCGAACCGGCGCGTCTGCGGGAAAAAGGACTCCGGACCCGGACGGTGCCGCTCCGCCATGTCGGCGTGGGCGATGATCCGGTATTCCCGCTCCAGGCTCAGGTCCAGGGCGGCGAAGAGCCCGATGGTCGCGAAACCGATGATGATCTCCAGGCCGCTGAAGACCGGAAAGCCCCAGACCAGATGATGGTACACGCCCACGCCCAGGCCGGCGGCCACGAAGATGCCGAAATCCAGGAGCAGCAGGCGCGTGGACTGCCGCTGCACGGGCTGGGGAAGGACAAGACGGCGGACGAGGATCTGCCGGATGGCCAGGGCCGCGGCGAGATGTGTGGCCAGGACGAGGAAGAACTTCCAGACCGGAAGCGCATCGACGAAGGGTCAGACCTGGCCGCCGTAGAAAGTCAGCGTCACCAGCATGAACGCATAGTAGAAAAGGGCTCGGGTCACTTTCGGTCTCCTTCCCGCGCAGAGCCGGCTGGACAATCGGCGCAGGGCTGGAATAGGGTCGGGGGCATGAAATACTGCATGCTTCTTCTTTGGCTGTTCCTGGCCACTTCTGTCCAGGCCGAAGTTTTCCCGAAATCCCTGGGCGGCATCGTGCTGGGCGAGGACATTTCCACGGTCCACGACATCTGCCACATGCACACGGCCATCCCGCTTTCCCAGGAGCGGCACCTCATGGAGGTCCAGCTCAAGTCGCATTTCGCGCCGGGCATCAGGAGCGGCACCGTGGCCTACGCCAACTGCGACCAGGTCGGACGCATCGTGCGCATCAAGCTGAAATTCGACAACGATTCGCGGGAGTTCTTCGATGACCTGCTGCAGCGCTACCGGGACCGTTTCGGCAAGCCCCTGGAGTGGCGCGGCGATCCCTTCCAGACGGTCATGTCCTGGAAGTGGAGCTTCCATGACAGCCAGGGAAACCAGGTCAACCTGGAGCTGACCCACAGCAAGGACGACGACTACAAGACGGGCAATTTCGTCAAGATGACCCTTCGTTCCCTGTGGGTCCGCGAAGACGCCTGCCAGGACGCCAAAAACGCGGCCGCCAGCGGAGGGCAGGACTCCCCGGCACCCGCGCACAAGCTCGACTACAGGCTGCTCATCCCGCAATGACGCTGCGCTGGGACGGACTGCAGCTGGACATCCCGGCCGGCATGGAACCGGTGATCCTGGACCGTGGCTTCGTGCGTCTTGCCGCCGGGGATCATGAAGGCGGAGCCGATGCGCCCCCCCGGACCCTTGACCTGCGCTTCGGCCCGGAAAAAGGCCCCTTCGACCCGCACCGGGACGGCCGACGGCTGCTCAAGGCCTCAGGGCTGGACGGCGCGGACCTGACCCCTTTCCGCCCCTCCTGGACCTGCGCCGCCGCAGGAGGCATCTGGTCCGACGGCCACGCCGCGCCCCGTCTCTTCGTGCTGCATTTCAGGGAAGAAAAAGGGGTCGTGGCCGCCCTCTTCCCGTCCCCGCCTTCCCCCGCCCTGCTCCAGGCAACCCTGGGCACTCTCGGCTGGGCGCCCCCCGATGCCTGGAGACGCTGGAACTGCTACGACCTCGCCTTCGAAACGCCGCCGGGGTTCGCTCTGGCCAAGGCCTCGTTCCGGCCGGGAGCTTTCCGCATCGAACTCACCAAAGGCGCCGACGTCCTGGCCTTCGACCGGCTGGCGCCGGCCGGTGTGCATCTGTCAGGGGAAAGTCTGGCGGCCTGGCTCGGGCGGTTCGTGCAGCGCAGGCAGGGCCGGGAAGTGGCCGTCACGGCCGAAGGCCCTGAGCTGGCCCGCTTCGAAACCCCTGTCCCGCCCTGGCGGCGCATCCTGCCCCTGCTCCCGGGCGGATCGGGCCGGGTTCGCGGCCGGGCCCGCCACGACACGGCCGCCAACAGGATTCTGGTCCTCACGGAACGCGGCCCCCTCATCCCTTCACCCGACTTTGAAAGGATCTTTTCGGCCTATGCAGCAACCCCGCTCCAGAGCTGACGCCCTCTCGGCCATCCCCGCGCCCCTGCCGGGCGTGCGCGCCACGGTCACGGACCAGGGGCTGGTGCGCATCATCCACCCCGCCGCGCTGAAGCCATGGCTCAAGCGCCTGCTCCCGCCATCCCTCTCCCTGCCCATGCGCACCCTGGAACTCGACGCCATGGGCACCTTCGTCTGGAATCTCATGGACGGCACGTCATCCGTGGGCGAACTGGCCCGCTGCGTCAGCGAACATTACGCCTGCCTCCCGGCCGAGGCCGAGCAGGCCGTGGCGCTCTTCGTGAAGCAGCTGGGCCAGCGCGGAATAATTGCGCTGAAGTGAGAATGCCTTTGTATAGGTCCTATAGGACCCATGGGACCTATAGGACCTCTAAAAAGGCAATCAAAGCCTGATGACCGAACCGGAAGGTTTTTCTGCCAGAAACTCCGTGCCCAGCAGCCTGGCCGAGGCGTAGGCGATTTCGCCGTTGACCATGACCAGTTCGATGCCCTCGGGGTGTCGGCGCGGGTCCGTGTAGGTGCCGAGATCGCGCACGGTGGCCGGGTCGAAGAGGACGAGGTCGGCGTGAAAGCCCTGGCGCAGGACGCCGCGACGGGGGATGGCGAAGGTTGCGGCGGGCTGGGAGGTCATCTTGCGGATGGCCTCCTCCAGGGGCATGAGGCCGCGTTCGCGCACGTGTATGCCGAGGACCCGGGCGAAGGCGCCGTAGGTGCGCGGGTGCGGCATGCCGTGCATGAGTCCGTCGGTGCAGACGTTCATCTCGGGGCGGACCAGCAGGCGCTCCACGTCGTGCTCCTGCCCGTAGAAATCCACCATGCTGACGCCGTTCTCCTCCTGCAGGATGATGTCCAGGGCGGCTTCCAGGGGCGGCACGCCGCGCATCTTCCCCAGCTCGCGCAGGCTTTTCCCGACGGCGTCGGCGTTGGCAGGAGTCTGCACGTTGGTGATGAAAATGCCGTCGATGGTGGCGAAGGCCACGAAATTGTCCCAGGTGCTCGGGGTGTGGCCGATATCCTCGATGATGCGCCGGCGCGCGTCCGGGTCGCGCAGGCGCTCCAGGAGCGCGTCGGTGCCGCCGGCGTGGGCCCAGGGCGGCAGGATGGCGCTGAGCATGGTGCTGCCGGCCACGTAGGGGTACTGGTCGAAGGTCACCTTCAGACCCTGGGCGCGGGCCTCGTCCAGCAGGGCGAGCATGGGCTCGAACTTGTGCGCGTTGTACACGCCGCAGAGCTTGAAGTGGGAGAAGTGCACGTGCACGCCGCTGGCGCGGGCGATGTCCAGAACCTCCCGCATGGAAGCCAGGATGTCGTCGGCCTCGCTGCGCTGGTGGATGACCAGGGGCCGTCCGTACTGCGCCGCGACCGCGCACAGGGCCGTCAGCTCCCGCGTGTCGGAGTAGGTGCAGGGCGGATAGATGAGGCCCGTGGACAGGCCCATGCCGCCCGCGTCGAATTCCCGCCGCAGCACGGCGCACATGGCGTCGAGCTCCGCGTCCGTGGCCGGCCGGGCGTCGAGGCCCATGGCCTCCATGCGCACGTTGCCGTGGGGCACGAGGTAGCAGGCGTTGACGCCCGTGCCGCGCTCCTCGAGGAGGCGCAGGTAGCCGTCCGTAGTCTCGTGATCCCAGGCGATGGCATCCGAGGTCCCCTCCAGCCCCGCCAGGTTCCTGCGCCACGGCCCCACCCAAGTCTTGGGCAGCGGGGCCATGGAGATGCCGTCCTGCCCGAAGATCTCCGTGGTCACGCCCTGGCGCAGCTTGGGCCAGATCATGGGCGTTTCGAGAACGACCAGGTCCGAGTGGCTGTGCGTGTCGATGAAGCCGGGGCACAGGGCCAGCCCCCGGGCGTCGACGACCCGGTCGGCCGCGGGCGGCTCCGCCCCGTCGGGCAGCACGGCCGCAATGAGCCCGTCGTCCACCAGCAGGCCCCCGTCAAAGGGCGCCGCCCCCGTACCGTCACAGATCAGCGCATTGTCAAAGCGTACCCGCATGCCGCCTCCGTTCTTCACGCCGGCCGTACCCGGCCCGCGTCCATTCAGTCCATTTGGTCCATTCAGTCCATCGCGGGCAGCAGCGCGCCCAGTATGGCAGCATACCCCGCCACTCCCTTCTCGATCTGACCGATCTCGATATACTCGTCGATGGTATGCGCCAGGTTCTCCAGCGAGGGCCCGAAGCCCAGGGTCGGAATACCCGCCTCCCCGGCATAGTGGCTGCCGTTGGTGCAGAAGGCGTAATGGGAGATGGCCGGGTCCAGGCCCGCGGCCCTCAGGCCCGCCAACACGTCCTGCACGAAGGGCTCGTCCGGGGAGTGCAGCCAGGCCGGGAAAAAGCGCTCGCCTTCGATGGTCTCGCCCGTATAGCATCCCTCCCGGCCGCTGGCGAAGCCCACCTCGGCGCGGAAGTCCGGGTCCCCGGCGGCGAGTTCGGCGATGGCCTCGCGGAAGGGGCGCAGCACCTCTTCGGGCGTCTCCCCCACCAGCAGGCGGCGGTCGAAGGTCACGCGGCAGCCGCTGGGCACCACGGAGGCGCCGGGGTACGGCGTGGACTTGATGTCCGTCAGCACGCAGATGCCCTGCCCCAGCACGGGGTGCACGGAGGGCGTGAGGCGGCCGACCCGCTCCAGCAGCCCCATCATCATGAGCACGGCGTTGACCCCCTTCTCGGGGTTGGCCGAGTGGGCCGGGCGTCCGAAGGTCTCGAGGACGATCTCCGCCCTGCCGCGCTGGCCGATCTTGAGGTTGAGCTCCGAGGCCTCGCCGATGATCACGTAGTCCGGCTTGAGGGCGGACGAGATCTCGCGGGCAGCGATGCCCTCGAAACACTCCTCGTGCACCACGCCCGCCACGCAGACGCTGCCCCGGAACTTCCGTTCCGTGCGCCGGGCGAACATGGCCGCGGCCGCCGCCATGCAGGCCACGGCCCCTTTCATGTCCGAGGCGCCGCGGCCGTATACCCTGCCGTCGACGATGTCGCCGCCGAATGGCGGATGTTTCCAGACGCTTTCGTCAGGCACGGGCACGGTGTCGATGTGCCCGTCCAGAAGCACGCACGGCCCGTCGCCAACGCCGCGGATGACGCCGACGACGTTGCCGTAGCGGTCCGTGGTCACGCTGTCGAAGCCCATGGCCTGCATGGCCCCGGCCAGGACGCGCGCCGCGGCGCTTTCCTCGCCCGAGAGGCTGGGCGTGGCCACGAGCTCGCGGCACAGGGCCACGGCCTTCTCGCTGAATTCCGTGTTCATGGCTACGCTCCCAGGGCGGCGAGCAGGCCCGTGCGCCGGTTGAACTCCTCGATGAGCCTGTCGATTTCGGGGGCCAGGGCCGGGATGGAGGTCCAGTAGTCCGGGTCGTACCACTGGGCCTGGATCTCGTCGAAAGTCTTGCCCTGCTGTTCCACCCATGTGTAATACTTGAGATTATGCAGGCGTTTGCGGCCGTAGTAGGTCAGCTCCTCCATGGTGTCGAGGGCCGTGGACTGCAGGGCGCTCCAGGACATGGCCGCCTGCACGGGCGTGAGCCTGCCGTGGGCCTCTTCCAGTTCGCGCAGGCGGCTGCCGTACATCTCCATGGAGTCCGTGGCCACGGTCAGCACCACGTCCTCTTCGGTCAATTCGTAGTACTTGGCGAACTTGATGGCCGCGATGGTGTTGCCCACCGAGGAGATGCCGAGCAGGCCGAGCTGTTCCACGACCGCCGGGTCCACGCCCTGGGCCACCAGGAACTCGCGGCCCTCGGGCTCGTTGAAGAGGCGGATGAGGCGCATGGGCACTTCGTCGTCCACGGCGATGACCATGTCGGTGTTCTTCGTGTTGTGCACCCAGGGGATGTGCTTGTCGCCGATGCCCTCGATGCGGTGCTCGCCGAAGCCGTTGTTGAGCAGCGTCGGGCACTGGGCCGCCTCGCTGGCCGCGATCTTGGCGTGGGGGTACAGGGTCTTCAGGTAATCGCCGCTGGCCAGTGTGCCGCCGGAACCGGTGGCCAGCACCACGCCCTTGAACTGGCTGTCCCTGGTGACGAGGGAGGACAGCAGTTCGGCCATGGCGCGGCCCGTGACCGTGTAGTGCCAGAGGTAGTTGCCCATGTCATCGAACTGGTTGAAGATCATGATCTTGTCGCCCGAGGCGCGCAGCTCCCAGCACTTGTCGAAGATCTCCTTGACGTTGCTCTCGGAGCCGGGCGTCTTGATGGTCTGCCCGGCCACGTTTGCCAGCCAGTCGAAGCGCTCCTGGCTCATGCCCTCGGGCAGGATGGCGATGGACTCGCAGCCCAGCAGGTTGGAGTCGTAGGCGCCGCCGCGGCAGTAGTTGCCCGTGGACGGCCACACGGCCTTCTGCTCCGTGGGGTCGAACTGGCCCGTCACCAGGCACGGCGCCAGGCAGCCGAAAGCCGCGCCGACCTTGTGCGCGCCCGTGGGGAACCACTTGCCGAGCATGAGCACGATGCGCGCCCGCACGCCCGTCAGGGACGAAGGCAATTCGATGGAGTTGACCCCTCCGAACCCGCCGCCGGAGGCCTTGGGCTCGTTTTTCCAGGTGATGCGGAAAAGGTTGGCTGGATCGAGGTCCCACAGGCCCAGGCCGGCAAGTTTGCTCTTGATAGGCGCAGGGACGAGCTGAGGATTGCACATCTGTTCAAACGTCGGAATGATGATGTTCTTTTCCTTGGCGCGCTGCACAGCCTTTTCCAGGCCGGCTTCATTGAGAGAAAGATCGAGCATGGTTCACATCCTTGTTGCGAGTGTTGGTCGGGCCCTCAGGGATGGCCCGGCGTGCTGAAAAGGCCGCCGGCCGTCCTGCGCACGTCGGCGAGGGAGGGTGCGACCGGGATGGGGGAAATTTCTGCGCGGGCGCAGGCCGTGATGGCCGCGTCCACATCCTTCAGACCGTTGCCGGTGACCACCAGGGCCACCCTGGACGCGGCGCCGACCAGGCCCTGCTCCCGGGCGGCCAGAAGCCCTGCCAGGGAGGCCGCGGCCGCCGGTTCGGCAAACACGCCGCTGGCCCGGGCCAGCAGCGGGATGGCGGCCAGGATGCGCTCGTCGGAGACGCGGATCCAGGCCCCGCCGGTTTCGATGACGGCCCGCGACGCCTTGACGCGGTCACGGGGCAGCCCCGCCGAGATGGAGTCCGCCACGGTGTCGGCCGCGATGGGCGGATAGGTCAGCGGGTCGGCCTTGTCCACCCAGGTGCGGTACATGAAATCGCTGCCCTGGGCCTGCACGCCCATCAGCGCGGGCATGCGGTCGATCCAGCCCAGGGCGAGAAGGTCCCGGAAGCCCTTGTGCAGGCCGCTGATGATGCACCCGTCGCCCACGCCCACGAACACGGCGTCGGGGGCCTTCCAGCCCAGCTGTTCGCAGATCTCGTAGGCCGCAGTCTTCTTCCCTTCGGCCATGTACGGATTGTACCCTGTGTTGCGGTTGTACCATCCGTACTCCGCCGCCGCTTCCAGGCACAGCTCGAAAGCGTCGTCATAGGTGCCCTGCACGAGGTAGACACGCGCCCCGTAGGCCAGAAGCTGCGCGATCTTGGCCCGTGGGGCGCTTTCGGGGACGAAGATGACGCAGTCCATGTCCGCCGCGGCGCACATGCCGGCCAGGGCCGCGGCCGCGTTGCCCGTGCTGGCCGTGGTGATGACGCGCGCGCCGGCCTCTGCGGCCTTCATCACCGCCAGGGCGCTGGCCCTGTCCTTGAATGAGCCGGTGGGCTGCCGCGAGTCGTCCTTGAGAAAAACTTCGGCCACGCCGGCCTGGACGGCCAGGCGAGGCGCGGGGAGAAGCGGCGTCCAGCCCACGGGCAGCGGAGGCGGCACGGTACCGGGGAGCACGGGCAGGAGCGCCCGGTAGCGCCACTGGGAAAATTCGGAGGATGCGGCCAGGGACGCCGGGGAAACCAGCCGGCCTATGGCCGCATAGTCGTAGACGGCATCGAGGATGCCCTCGTTGCCGTGCTCGGGGCAGACATAGTCCACGGTGCCCGGAGCGTACTCCCTGCCGCAGACGACGCAGCGCAGGGCGGTGAATGGGGACGGTGAGGAAGTGTGCATGAAAGCCTTGCTGTCAGATCGTTGCGGTATCTATGGCGCGTTCCCGCCCGCCCGTGGGCGGGGCAGGCGGGAACGCGCGGTTTCGTTCGGTCCGGGGCATTCCCGCGGCGTCAGGAAGCCTGCTCGATGGCGGCGAGGAAGTCGTCGAGCATCTTCTTGCCTTCGTCGCCGAAGGTGTCCTCGATGTACTTCTTGACCACGGGCATGGCCGCGTCGCGGAAGCGGATCTTCTCGGACTCGGGCAGGGCGTAGATTTCAAGCTTCTCCTGCAGGAAGGGCAGGCCGCGCTCGGAGGCCTCGATGGCGTTGGCGATGCCGCGGCTGGTCACGATGGCGGCCTTGACGGCGGCTTCGACGACCTTGACCTCGGCCGGGGTCAGGCTGTTGTAGAAGTCGGCGTTCATGAGCCAGACGTGCGGGGCGAACAGGTGATTGGAAATGGTCAGGTACTTCTGCACTTCGTACAGCTTGGCGAACTCGACGATGGGCACGGGGTTCATCTGGCCGTCGGCCACGCCGGTCTGCAGGGCGGTGTACACCTCGGACCAGGCGATGGCCGCGGGCTGGCCGCCGAGGCTGGACACGACCTGCTTGTGGGTCTCCAGGCCCATGGTGCGGATCTTGAGGCCCTTCATGTCCTCAAGCGTCTTGATGGGGTGCTTGGAGTTGGTGAACTGGAAAAATCCGCCGGAATCGCTGAAGCCCAGGGCCTTGATGCCGGTTTTTGCAAAAATGTCTTCGCTCATCTTCTGGCCGAAGGGCCCGTCCAGCACCGCGTAGGTGGAGGCGATGTTCGGGAAGGCGAAGGGGATGTCGAGCACGGAGATCATGGGGTACACGCTGCCGACCGCGCCCACGGAGTGCACGCCCATCTGGATGATGCCGGCCTTGACCTGCTGCACCACTTCGGCGTCCTTGCCGAGCTGGCCGTTGGGGAAGATCTCGACGGTGATCTCGCCGTTGGTGCCCGATTCGACGAGGTTCTTGAAGACCACGACGGCCGCGCCGGACGGGTTGTCGAAGGCGCCGTTCTTGTTCAGATGGTGCAGTTTGATGACTTTGCCTGCCATGGCAGTATGGGCCACCATCAGGACCAGGGCCGTACCCGCCAGAATCCGGAACAGTTTGGAGAAACGCATGGGATGCCTCACAGTTGGTTTGCCTGCTACATGTCGAGCAGAAGTTTGGGGAAGAACATTGCCAGGTCCGAGAAGTAGGTGATGACCAGGAGCACACCCACTTCCACGATGATGAACGGCCACAGGGCGGCGCTGATCTTCTCGATCTTCTCCCCGGTCACGGAGGAGAGGACGAAGAGGCAGGCCCCCACGGGCGGCGTCATCAGGGAGATGTTGAGCGCCAGGACGATCATCACGCCCGCGTGCACGGGGTGCATGCCGATGGCGCTGGTCAGGGCGCCGAGCATGGGCGTGAGAATGATCAGGGCGGCGTTGATGTCCATGAACATGCCGATGCCCAGGAGCAGGGCCAGGATGAGCCCCTTGATGACCAGCGGGTCCGATGACAGGGCCAGCATGCCGGTGGCGATCTGCTGCGGGATCTGCATGAAGGTCATCCACCAGCTCAGGATGGAGGCCGAGGCGATGATGAGAAAGACCACGCCGGTGATGCGCGCCGTGCGGATGAGCATGTCGACGATGTCCCGGAAGGCCAGGTTGCGCTCCACGCACACGCCGATGAAGAAGGCGTAGAGCACCGCGATGGCCGCGGCCTCGGTGGGGGTGACGATGCCGCCGAGGATGCCGCCGAGGATGATGGCGGGCATGATCAGGGCGGCGATGCTGCTCCTGAAGGCCGAAAGGATTTCCCTGAGCGACGGGCTGCCCTCCTGCTTGGGCAGGCCGAGCCTGCGGCCCAGGGCCATGATCAGGGCCATGCACACCAGGCAGATGAGCAGGCCCGGGAGGATGCCGGCGGCGAAGAGCCCGGCGATGGAGACACCGGCCAGGGAACCGTAGATGACCATGAGGTTCGAGGGCGGGATGGTCGGCCCGATGATGGACCCGGCCGCCGTCACGGCGCAGGCGAAAGGCCGGGTGTACCCCTGTTTGACCATGGCCGGGACGAGGGTGTTGCCGAAGGCCGCGGCATCGGACACCGCCGCACCGGTCATGCCGGCGAAGAGCACCGAGGCCAGCATGTTGGAATGGGCCAGACCGCCGCGCATGTAGCCCACCAGGGCGTCGGCGAAGCCGGCCAGGCGCTGGGTCATGCCCACGCGGTTCATGATCTCGCCGGCCAGGATGAAGAACGGCATGGCCATGAAGGTGAAGAGGTTCAGGCCCTCGAAGAAGCGCTTGGGCGCCATGACCAGGAAGTGGTCGCCGCCGATCTGGTAGAGCCCGGCCACGCCGGCGATGCCGAGGACGAAGCCGATGGGCACGCCGGCCAGAAGCAGGCCGAAGAAGAGAAGGAGCACGATGGTCATCGGGCGCCCTCCGCGTCGAGGAACATGGGCCGCACGGCCGCGTACTCGCGTGCGATGCAGACGCAGATCTGCGCGCAGGTCAGCAGGCAGCAGACCGTGACGGACAGGAAGGGCACGACCATGGTCATGCCGAAGATGGTGGCGTACTGGGTGGCCCCCTGCCGGACCATGGTGAAGCTGTAGAAGGACAGGAAAAGGAAGAAGGCGAGACCCAGGAGGTCCAGAACGATGCGGGCAGGTCTTTGCCCACGCCCGGGAAGTTTTGAGAAGAGCAGGTCCAGGCCGATGTGCTCGCGCCGGTAGGTGCAGCACGGGACGGCCATGAGCGCGGCCCAGATCATGAGGTAGCGGGCCAGTTCTTCGGTCCAGGTGGCGCCGAGGGCGAGCAGGTAGCGCTCGACGATGCCGAACCAGACCACCAGGATGGTGGCGGCCACGAGCAGTGCGCAGACCCGCTCGTTCAGCCAGTTCAGACGGTAGCCGAAGGTTTCCAGCCGCTGCGGCAGTGAGGACGGGGGCATCTGGTTCATCTGTCTTTCCTGTTTGAGGTGGGGCCGGGCCGGCGAGGACGTGGCCCGCGCCGGCTGTGCGGACTTGAGCACAGAACATGCCAGGGCGGCAGGCTTTGCTCATGCTTCATTCAGGGTTCATGAAACATATGCGATTCAAGGGAGTTAAATGGCTCTTCGGCGAGATGTTGCCGTGCATGCGCATGCGGGTCCCCGGATAAGCGGATGAAAAATCGTGTTGCTTTTAACAATAATGAAAGACAAAATATCATTTTGATACGAAAAAATCACGCGAGGAGCATTTCATGGCCGGTCTCAAATCCATTCAGGAAGCCGTGGCCAAATTCGCCACCGTCATTTCGCGGGTGCTGCAGGTGGACGTGGAGATCGTGGACGACACCCTCTTCCGTGTGGCCGGGACGGGCCGTTTCGCCGATCGCACGGGATCGCCCATGGATGCGGCCAGCGTGGCCTACCGCAGGGTCCTGGAACTCGGTCGGCC
>CALMTS010000221.1 GCA_937872685.1 uncultured Desulfomicrobium sp. | reverse complement strand
CGTCCAAGTCTGGAGCGCGTCTTGGCGGGCACGCCGCGCAGGGTAGAGCGCGATAAATCCATCGGCAAAGCGTGTCTCGAATTCGGCTATAGCCAGGCCCAAGTGGCCCTAGCGACCGGCTTGCATTATTCGACCGTGAGCAGAATTATCAGGCGCGAAAATTCAAGATTCAAGTTCTGACTCATGCCCTCTGACTTTTGTCCTCTGACCCATGCCCTCCACGGGAGTTCCCCTGAACAAGGCCCTGGCCGGTGCCTTGAAGAAGGCGAAACAGCTTGCGCGTGCAGAGGGCGTGCGCGGAGACGTTGGAGGTGTAGGGCTCTCGCAAGCGGTCTGGGAAAGATTCAGATAGTTCTTGAATCAGTTTATGCGGTGGGGTATGGAGTCAATGTTGTGGGATGTTTTTTTGCATTAGATTTTTTTAAATTCTGTAGATCATTATTTTGACAATTAATTATACCTTGCTTGTGTGGTGCAATATTTGACATAAGATGATCAAGGTGTGTGGATGCAGCACAATTCTAGAAAAAGTACATTTGCAATTGCTTTTATTTTTGGATTGTTGTTAATTTTCGGGATTGATTTTTGGGTTGCCGAAAAGATTTCTGCTCAAAGAAAATTGAAGACGTTTTCATCGGCAACTTTTCTTTCAGAGCGTCTGACTCATGTTTTCGCGAGCAGGTTTGACGCCCTCGAAGCCGTGTCTGCTCTTTTTCTGCTCCATCCTGAAACAACGCCTCAAGAATTCAGGCATTTTGCGGAAACGCTTTTGCGTTCCAACCCGCCCGTCAGGGCCATCCAGTATGCCGACTCACAGACTCGGGTCACCTATGTACACCCTTCGAAAAACAACGAGGTGACCATCAGCGAACCAATGACCCTGCTTCAGGACCCCGAGCGCGGGCCCTACGTTTCCAGAGCGATCAAAAACAGGACGGCCGTGCTTCAGGGACCGTTCGAACTCCGGCAGGGCGGTATGGGTGTCGTCGTGCGGCTGCCCATTTTCGACGGGGACGAATTCCTCGGGCTCGCCATCGGCGTTTACGATCTCGACGCGCTCATCGCGGAGGCGTTCAGCGGTTTCGATACCTCGGAATACGTCATATCCATCTCCGACACGAACGGAGCTTTTTTCCGGACAGGGAGCCCGGATGACGACGCGGGCTACGCGCCGGATGATTCGCAGATCAACGCCTCGAATCAGACCTGGAACCTGCACGTCGACCTGAAAAGATCTTCCTTCTCCCAGTTTCCCCTGCCGCGCCTGACGGTATGGCTGGTCGGCGTCGCCGTTCTCAGCCTGGCGAGTCTGTATGTCAGCACGTTGTATAACCGTGAACATCGCCTGCGAGAGCTTGTCGAGGAACGGACGAGGACCCTTTCGGACGCCAATGACCGTCTTCAGAAGGAAATCGTGGAAAGAAAGGAGGTCGAGTCGAATCTTCTGCAATACCGGAGCGTTGTCGAGCACTCCCGCGAATTCATGGCGGTGGTGGACAGGGATCACCGCTACACCCTCGTAAACAGGGCTTTCCTCGATCATCACCAGGTAGTGCCCGGGGATGTCATCGGTCATGCTGTCCGCGAGGTTCTGGGAGACGCCCCTTACGAGAACGTCCGGCCTTTCCTGGAGGAATGTTTC
>CALMTS010000220.1 GCA_937872685.1 uncultured Desulfomicrobium sp. | reverse complement strand
GTGGACAGCCATTTTCATATGGACGCGACGCTTTCGGCGGGGATGCCGAGACGAAACGAGACGGGAACGCTTCTGGAAGGAATCCGGATCTGGGGGGAGCTCAAGCCCGACCTGACGCCGCAGGGGTTGAAGGAGCGGGCCCTCAGACTGTTGCGCTGGAGCGTGGCCAAGGGGAACCTGGCCATCCGCACGCATGTGGACACCACGGACCCGACCCTCATGGCCGTGGACGTGCTGCTGGAAGTACGCGAGGAGATGAAGGATTTCGTGGACATCCAGCTCGTGGCCTTCCCCCAGGACGGCGTGCTGCGCGCGCCGGGCGGGGTGGAACTGCTGGAGCGGGCCCTGGACAGGGGCGTTGATGTCGTGGGCGGCATCCCGCATTTCGAGCGGACCATGGACCAGGGGCGGGAGTCGGTGCGCGTGCTGTGCGAAATCGCGGCGCGGCGCGGGCTGATGGTGGACATGCACTGCGACGAGTCCGACGACCCGCACTCGCGGCACGTGGAGAGCCTGGCCTATGAGACCCAGCGGCTGGGGCTGCACGGGCGGGTGACGGGGTCGCACCTGACGAGCATGCATTCCATGGACAATTATTACGTCTCGAAGCTCTTGCCGCTCATGGCCGAGGCGCGGATGCACTGCGTGTGCAACCCGCTGGTGAACATGAACCTGCAGGGGCGGCACGACACGTACCCCAAGAGGCGGGGGCTCATGCGCGTGCCGGAGCTGATGGCCATGGGCGTCAACGTGGCCTTCGGCCACGACGACGTCATGGACCCGTGGTACCCCATGGGCACCCACGACATGCTCGAAGTGGCGCACATGGGCGCCCACGCCCTGCACATGACCGGCATGGACGGATTGCGGAAGATGTTCCGGGCCGTCACGGAGAACGGGGCGAAGGTGCTCGGGCTGGAAGGCTACGGCCTCAAAGCCGGCTGCTTCGCCGACTTCGTGGTGCTGCAGGCCGCCGACGAGGTCGAGGCCCTGCGCCTGCATCCGGCCCGCCTATGGGTGGTGCGCCGGGGCAAGGTCATCTGCCGGACCCCGGAGGTGGCGGCGAGCGTGGATCTGGGAAGGGGTGAGGAGCGGGTCGACTTCACGTAAGGCCGGGATGGACGGAGCCGTTGCGCCCGTCCCCCGGGCCGTCCTCCGCCAGCTCCCCGAGCCAATGCCCGCTGATGCGCAGATGCACCACATGGTGCCCGTGCGCATGCCCTTCCAGTTCGAAGGAACGCGCGGAGGCGTCGAGCCGGCCCCGGATGTCCAGGTTCGCCACCTTGAACATGCCCAGCCCGGACGACGCCGAGGGGTTCCAAATCCGCACGGCCAGGGTGCCGCGTACCGCACCGTCCTGCTCAAGCAGTCGCCCTTGCCACACATGGCCCGGCCCACCGCCGTTCACCAGGCCCCGTCTGAGGACCGCAACCCCTTCTTCCGCCGTGTCGCCCGCCGCGACGCGCAGCCAGTAAACTCCATCCTGCACAATGCTTCTCCCTTGCTTTCCCCGGCGGCATGCGTGCCGCCGAGTCGCCGGATTGTGACTCATGGATGAGGCAAAAGCAAATCCACGCAAAAAAATCCTCCGACCCCGAACTTGACACCCGCGGACAACCGTCTCATGCCGTTGCGTCGGCCATTCGCCCTGCCCCTCCGGCGAGGCCGCAGACCATCTCCATCAGCAGACATCCGCGTCTCGCGACGCATCGGGATACACGCATGAACACTCCGCAGAACCGGCCCATGTACCTCTTCCTCATCGGCCTCGCCATCCTGAGCGCCCTGGGTTTCCAGGGCTGGCGCACGCTCTTCAACAATTACGCCGTGGAAATCGCGCAGGTGACCGGCCAACAGATGGGCGTCATCCAGGGATTGCGCGAAGTGCCCGGCTTTCTGGCCCTGCTTGTGATCTACCTCCTGCTCTTCGTGCGCGAGCACCGCCTGGCCGTGATCTCGCTCATGGTCATGGCCCTGGGCGTGATCATGACCGGCCTCATGCCCACCTACGCCGGGCTGGTGGTCGCCACCCTGGTCATGTCCTTCGGCTTCCACTACTATGAGACCCTGAACCAGTCCCTGACCCTGCAGTACTTCGACACCACCCAGAGCCCCGTGGTCATGGGGCGTCTGCGCGCCGTGGGGTCCGCCGCGAACATCGTCATCGGCCTCGTGTTCCTGCTGGCCGTGAACCATGTCACCTACCAGACCCTGTACGTGACCCTGGGCGTCTTCATCATGGCCGCCGCGGCGGTCTTCCTGCTCATGAACCCCGCCCGCAAGGACCTCCCGCTGCAGCGCAAGAACATGGTCCTGCGTTCGCGTTACTGGCTCTTCTACGTCCTGACCTTCCTGTCCGGGGCCAGGCGGCAGATCTTCGTGGCCTTCGCCGTGTTCCTGATGGTCAAGAAATTCGGGTACACCGTCTCGGAAGTGACCATGCTGTTCATGCTCAACAACGCCGTGAACTACTTCCTGAGCCCCATGATCGGCCGCGCCGTGAACCGCTTCGGGGAGCGCAGGGTACTGACCCTGGAATACGCCAGCCTGTTTTTCGTCTTCCTCGGCTACGCCTTCACCGACAGCAAGCTCATGGTCGCCGCCCTCTACATCCTCGATCACATCTTCTACAATTTCGCCATGGCCATCCGCTCCTTCTTCCAGAAAATCGCCGACCCGCGCGACATCGCCCCGAGCATGGCCGTGGGCTTCACCATCAACCACATCGTGGCCGTCGTCATCCCCATCGTGGGCGGCCTGCTGTGGATGGTGGACTACCGCATCCCCTTCGTGGGCGGCGCGGCGCTGAGCCTCGTTTCCCTGGCCTTCGTGCAGTGCATCCGCACGGAAAAGGGGTGATGCCTTCGCCGGCGCCCGCACCCCGAAAGCCCTGCGCATGAAACAGCGAACGCCCCGGTTCCGAGGAGCCGGGGCGTTCGCTGTTTCTGGAGGCCGGAAGATCAGCCGAGGATGGCTTTCAAATCCTCATCGGGGGTGGTGATGGGCTTGATGTCGAAGTTCTCGACCAGCACGTTCAGCACCGTCGGGGTGATGAAG
>CALMTS010000219.1 GCA_937872685.1 uncultured Desulfomicrobium sp. | reverse complement strand
CTTCATCACCCCGACGGTGCTGAACGTGCTGGTCGAGAACTTCGACATCAAGCCCGTCACCACCCCGGACGAGGACCTCAAAGCCATCCTCGGCTGATCCCCGTCCCGCCTCACCAGGCCCCGCCCCGCGCGGGGCCTTTTTTTTCGAATCAGCCCCCCGATTGCCGCGCCGAAGGGCCCAAATTCGCGCCGCCGGTTGACAGCCCGCCCTGAACATGGCCACTGAATCGTGAAAAGAACCATGCACGCAACCGGGAGCATCATGAACGACCGCAAGAACGCCCTGGCCCGCGCCACGGACTTCGTCACCGCCACCTTCTGGCCGGTCCGCAGGGAGGAGGCTCGCCTGCCCTGGATGGCCATCCGCCTCATCAGGACCCTGGTCTTCGCCTCCAAGGGCTTCGAGACGCGGCAGGGGCCCCTGCACGCCTCGGCCCTGACCTTCTACTCGCTGCTGTCCCTGGTCCCCCTGGCGGCCATGGCCTTCGGCGTGGCCAAGGGCTTCGGTTTCGAGCAGATGCTCGAACGGGAACTGCTCAAGCACTTCGCCGCCCAGCAGGAGGTTGTCCTGCAGGTCATCACCTTCGCCCGCAACATGCTCGACAACACGCGGGGCGGGCTCATCGCCGGAGTCGGCGTGGCGGTCCTGTTCTGGTCCGTGATCAAGGTGCTGGGCAGGATCGAGGAAAATTTCAACCACATCTGGGGCGTGGCCTCGCGGCCGCTGGTGCGCAAGCTGAGCGACTACCTGACCGTCATGATCGTCGCTCCGGTGCTGCTCATCATGTCGGGCAGCGTCACGGTGTTCATCGCCACCCAGGTCTCGGCCATCTCCTCGCAGGTCGGCCTGGAGAACATGGTCGATCCGGCCATTTCCATGGGTCTCGCCCTGGCGCCGTACATGCTGCTCTGGATACTCTTCACCCTCCTCTACCTGATCATGCCCAACACGAAGGTGCGCCTGGGCAGCGCCGTGCTGGGCGCGGTGCTGACCGGGACGGCCTACCAGTTTCTGCAGGAGGCGTACGTCACGTTCCAGATCGGCGTCAGCAGCTACAACGCCATCTACGGCAGCTTCGCCGCCCTGCCCCTCTTCCTGGTCTGGCTGCAGCTGAGCTGGATCATCGTCATTTTCGGGGCCGAGATCGTCCATGCCTTCCCCGCCTCGGATTCCCTGGAGCCCGAAGCGGGATGCGACTCGCGCAGCATCGCTCAGACGCGGCTTCTGGCCGTGGCCGTCTGCCACGAAATCGTGACCCGCTTCCACCGCGACGAACCGGCCTTGAGCGAGGCCGATCTCGCCGCCGGACTGGACATCTCCCCGGGCGAAACGCGGGAGATCGCCGACATGCTGGAGCACGCCGGAATACTGAGCCGCACCCTGCACGACGGTCACGAAACGCACATCCTTCAGCCGGCCCGGGACAGCTCCAACATCACGGTCCGGGAAGTGCTCGATGCCGTGGACAACGCCCATGCGCGCACGGTCTTTCCGGACCGTAACCCGAAGCTCGCGGCCATTTCACGCTGTCTGCGGGGATTTGACCCGGCGGCCGGCGGACAGGGAGGCGGCCTGCTCCTGCGCGACGTGCAACCCGAGGCCTGCGCTCGGCCTGAAACCACCGACAGCGAACCCAAAAATTAATCATTTTTGTTTAAATTCTTCACAAGTCCATGTGACACAAAAGAATAAAATTACAAAAAAGTAAATTTAATTTCTAAATTCGAGACATGTTCGCCGCCGGGCCAGGTCTTCGGCCCGCCCATTCCGTGCCAACCGCAGCTTGGCTTTCATTTTTATCCTTTTATTCCGACATATTGAATAAAACATTCGGACTGTTCCGGCACGCATTTTCAAAAACGGCACCCTTGTTGCTTCAAGTCCGGCATGAGCACCTCCACCTGTTCCACCGAACTGCGCGTCCTGCTGGCCATCAGCAAGGTCATCGACCAAGCCCTGGACCTGGAAAGCGCCCTGGAGTCCATCCTCAAGATTCTCTCCGACACCATGAGCATGCGCCGGGCCACGGTCACCCTCTACGACCCCCAGTCCGGGCGCCTGGCCATCTCCACGTCCTACGGGCTCTCGGACCAGGAAAAGCGGCGCGGCGTGTACCGCATGGACGAAGGCATCACCGGCACCATCTTCCGTACGGCCAGGCCCTACGTGGTGCCCGACATCTCCCTCGAACCGCTCTTCCTGGACAAGACCGGCACGCGGCGCATCAGCCAGGAGCGCATCTCCTTCGTGGGCGTCCCCATCCTGCTGCACGGCAGCCCCATCGGGGTGCTGAACGTGGACCGCGTCTTCAGGGACCAGGAACAGCTCGACGCGGACACCGAATTTCTGACCGTCGTGGCCACGCTCATCTCCCAGTTCCTGAGCCTGAACGAAAAAGTAAAAAAACGGGAAGCGGCCCTCAAGCAGGAAAACACGTCCCTCAAATACCAGATCGCCAAGGAGAACCAGGGGCCCTACATCGTGGGCAAGAGCCAGGCCATGCTGGAGGTCGAGCAATACGTGGCCAAGGTCGCCATCACCAAGGCCACGGTGCTGCTCCTGGGCGAGTCGGGCACGGGCAAGACCCTCATCGGGCGCATCATTCACGAACTTTCGGACCGCAAGGCCCATCCCTTCATCAAGGTCAACTGCGCGGCCATCCCCGAGAACCTCCTGGAGGCCGAACTCTTCGGCTACGAGAAAGGGGCTTTCACCGGAGCCAACAGCGCCAAGCCGGGCCGCTTCGAAGACGCGCACCTGGGCACCATCTTCCTCGACGAGATCGGGGAGCTGACCCTGACCCTGCAGGCCAAGCTCCTGCGCGTGCTGCAGGAGCGCGAATTCGAACGCATCGGCAGCAACAGGACGCGCAAGGTCGACGTGCGCATCATCAGCGCCACCAACCGCGAACTCGACCTCCTTGTGTCCAAGGGGCTCTTCCGGGAGGACCTCTACTACCGCCTGAACGTTTTCCCGGTGCACGTGCCGTCGCTACGCGAACGCAAGGAAGACATCCCCCGGCTGCTGAACCATTTCCAGAAGGACATGGAACGCGAGTACGGGCGCAGCCTGACCCTGACGGCCGACGCCCTGAACCTTCTCCTGAAGTACGACTGGCCGGGCAATGTGCGTGAACTGGAGAACCTGGTGGAGCGGATGGTCATCCTGACCGACGACAAACCCGTCGAGGCCGACTTCATCCGCGGCTTCCTGACCCAGGAGGCGCATCGCCCCCAGCCCGTGCGGGAAACGCAGGAACCGCCCGTCCAGGCGGCGGAGCAGTGCCAGCCGTTGCGGGAGACCGAACGCAAGGAAGTCGTGGCGGCCCTCAAGCGCAACGCCTGGATTCAGTACAAGGCCGCCAGGGAACTCAATCTCACGCCCCGGCAGATGGGCTACCGCGTCCGCAAATTCAATCTCGAGGAACTCATCGCCAAGGGCCGCGTCGAAAATCGCAGGCAGCAGTCGTAACCCCCCAAGCCCGGCCGGACACCCATCCCCTCCTTGTCCGACCGGGCTTTCAGCTTCCCTTTCCCCTCCATTTCATGCTAGAAAAAAATATCCTGGAAATGCGGCCGACATGCGTCCCGCGACCCGCGCAGGGCAAGGGTTTGCAAGGCTTCTCTTTGCTCTTGACGAGCGTCTCCGAAAAGCACAAGGGGAGATACCGAAAATTGCCCGCACGCGGCAAAGTTTCATCTCAGGGAGAACCAGGCATGTTCACACAATTCAGATTGTTCGGCCTTGCGGCCGGACTTTTTCTTTTTGTTTTCACCAGCGCGGCCCAGGCGCAGAATCCGCCCTTCGGGCTTCAGGACGTCGAGGCCCTGGCCAGGGACCTCGCGGCCAAACCCTTCGAGGACAATCAGGGGCAGGTGCCCCAGGTCCTGAAGACCATTTCCTACGACCAGTGGAGGGATATCCGCTTCATGCCGGAAAAAAGCCTGTGGCGCGACGAGAAGCTGCCCTTCGAACTGCAGTTCTTCCACCCCGGGCTGTTCTACGACCGCACCGTAGCCATCAACATCGTGGACAAGGATGTGCCCACGCGCCTGGCCTTCGACACCACGGCCTTCAATTACGGCAGCAACACCTTCGCCGGCCAGATCCCTGCGGACATGGGCTACGCGGGGTTCCGCGTCCATTCCGCCATCAACACCAAGAAGTACCTCGACGAATTCCTCGTGTTTCTGGGCGCCAGCTATTTCCGCGCAGTGGGCAAGGGGCAGCAGTACGGGCTCTCGGCCCGCGGCCTGGCCGTGGACACGGCGGAACCGACCGGCGAGGAGTTTCCCTTTTTCAAGGAGTTCTGGATTGTCAAACCCGGCAAGAAGGACAAGAGCATCGTCATCTACGCCCTGCTCGACTCCCGCCGCGTCACGGGCGCGTTCCGCTTCGAATCCACGCCCGGCGCGGAAACCGACGTGGACGTCGAGTCGGTCCTGTTCCTGCGCGAACCCGTGGCCAGGATCGGCATCGCCCCGCTGACCAGCATGTTCATCTTCGGAGAGAACTCCAACCCCCGCGTCAGTGACGACTTCCGGCCCGAAGTCCACGACTCCGACGGCCTCATGGCCCGGTTCGAGAACGAGGAATGGATCTGGCGTCCCCTGCAGAACCCCAAATCCCTGACCATCAACGTCTTCAACGCACCCAACATCCGGGGCATGGGCCTCATGCAGCGCGACACGGACTTCGCCAACTACCTCGACCTCGAAGCCAGATACGAAGTCCGTCCCAGCGCCTGGGTCGAACCCAAGGGCGACTGGGGCCCGGGACAGCTGCACCTGGTGCAGATCCCCTCACCCGAAGAGATTCACGACAACATCGTCACCTTCTGGGCCCCGGCCACAAGGCCCGAACCGGGCACTCCCCTGAAGTTTGACTACCGGATCCGCTGGACCTCCCCCAAGCGCGTGACCTCGCCCGAAGGGCAGGTGGTCTTCACACGCACGGCCAAGGGCAAGAGCGGCACGTCGAGGCTCTTCATCCTCGAATTCCAGGGCGGCAAGCTCGACGACCTGCCCGAAGACGCGGCCCTGGACGCCAACGTCTGGGTCGGCGAAGGCGGCAAGCTTCTGGAAAAGCGCGTCTACAAGAACCCCGTCACGGACAGTTGGCGCCTGGCCTTCGAAATCGAGCCGGATGCGTCCTCGGGCCTCTCGCTGGTCCTGCCGGACAAGCGGCCCTTCATCGAGATGCGCGCCACACTGCAACACGGCCTGACCCCGTTGACGGAAACATGGACCTACGCCATCAAGCTGTGATGAAAAAAACGCCGCACGAACCGCCCGCGCCTGAACGGCGCTGCACACCGGACCTGCTCCAGCCTCCCGTCGAGACGCCGGCCATGCTCCTCGAAATCCGCCTCGAATCGGCGGGAAAGCGCATGGCCGCGTATCTGCGGCACCTGCCCCTGCCCGAACGGAGCAGGCACGAGCTGGCCCTGGCCGCCCTTACGGCCCTGGCCGAAGACCCTGGCGACAATGCCGAGCAGGCCGAGGCCCGGGGCATGAAGATTCTGCGCGCCCTCCTGGCCGGGCAGACTCCGGCCGTGCGCGCCGTCCCCGGCCCCGCCCTCAGGAGGCTGCACATGCAGCCCGAGGAAATGGACCGCCGCCCCTGGGTACGGACCTTCCTGCGGACCTGGCGTCCTCTGTGGAACATGACGGCATTCTTCCTCAACACGTCGCTCATCGACTTCCTGCTCTATGCGCTGCTGCTGGCCGGGCTGCGCGTCATGGACCTGCAGCTGCCCTGAACGGGCCGATCCGTCCGCGGCCGACGCCCCCCGCGCGGACACATCGCCGTACGACTCCTCAAGGAGACACATGAAACGCGAATTTCTGAACGAACCCTGGCGCAAGATCGCCGCACGCCGCCGGCTCCTGCTGCTGGTGCTGGTGCTCGCGCCCGCATTGACCGCCGCCTCCGTCATGGGCGGGCTTTTGCCGCACAAGGGCAGGACGCCCCTGGAGGCGTCCATCATCATCGTCTACTGCATTCTCTTCGTCTGGATATCCCTTGGCTTCTGGACCGCCCTGGCAGGGTTCTGGACCCTGCTGAAGAGGAACGACCGCTTCGCCGTGACCCGCTCCCGGGGCGAACTCGACGCGCCCATCCGTCCCCATGTCAGGACCGCCATCCTCTTCCCGGTCTGCAACGAGGACCCGGAACGGATCATGGCCGGCATCCAGGCCGTTTGGCGCTCCCTGGCTCGCCTGGGCGCGGCCGACCGGTTCGACATCCATATCCTGAGCGACTCCAACGACCCGGACCGGTGGGTGCAGGAGGAAGCCGCCTGGAACCGGCTCTGCAACGACCTTTCGGCCCACGGGCGCATTTTTTACCGCCGCAGGCGCGTCAACCTGAAGCGCAAGAGCGGCAACGTGGCCGACTTCTGCCGCCGCTACGGCGCGCACTACACCTACATGATCGTCTTCGACGCCGACTCGGTCATGGCCGGCGAGACGCTCATACGCATGGTGCGCATCATGGAACGCAGGCGCAACGTCGGCATCCTGCAGACGGCCCCGGCCTGCACCGGGCGCGAGACCTTCATCGCCCGCGCCCAGCAGTTCGCCAACAGGGCCTACGGGCCCATGTACGCGGCCGGACTGCACCACTGGTTCCTGGGCGACGCCCAGTTCTGGGGTCACAACGCCATCATCCGGGTCAAGCCGTTCATGAAGCACTGCGCCCTGGCGCGCCTGCCCGGCAAACCGCCCCTGGGCGGGGACATCCTGTCCCACGATTTCGTGGAGTCCGCGCTCATGCGCCGTGCCGGGTACTCGGTCTGGCTGGCCTACGATCTGGAAGGCAGCTACGAGGAAGTCCCGCCCAACCTGCTGACCGAGCTCAAACGCGACCGCCGCTGGTGCCAGGGTAACCTGCAGCACCTGCGCCTGGTCTTCACCCGCGGCATCTTTCCGGGCCACCGCGCCCTGTTCCTGAACGGGGTCATGGCCTACGGCTCGGCCCTGCTCTGGTTCCTGTTCCTGGCCCTGGCCACGGCCGAGGCCGTTTCCGAAGCCCTGATCCAGCCCGACTACTTCACGCCGGCCAAGTCCCTCTTCCCGGTCTGGCCGGTCTGGAACCCCTGGCCCGCCCTGAGCCTGCTCGCCGGAACGGCCGTGGTCCTCTTCCTGCCCAAGCTCTGCGCCCTGTTCCTGGCCCTGATCAAGGGACGGCGCAAACAGTTCGGCGGCTTTTTCGCCCTGTGCGCGAGCATCTTGACCGAGGTGGTACTGTCCACGCTGCTGGCCCCCGTGCGCATGCTCTTCCACAGCAAGTACGTGTTCCTGACCCTGCTGGGCATGGGCATCGGCTGGGGCACGCAGCAACGCGACGACGAAGGCACGGCGTTCTGGGACGCCCTGCGCTTCCACGGCGGAGGGACGCTGCTCGGCCTGGCCTGGGGCGTGTCCCTCTACCATATCAACCGCGTCTTCTTCTGGTGGAGTTCGCCCCTGGTCATCTCCCTGCTCCTGTCCATCCCGGTGTCCATGATCACCAGCCGCGCCGAGGTAGGCCGCTTCCTGCGCCGCCTGCGCATCTTCGTCACACCCGAGGAGGTCCGCCTCCCTCGCGAGTACGAAGACATCGACGAATATCTGCAAAGCACGGCCAACGACCGCACGGGATTCGGCATTCCCGCGGACGAAGGCTTTGTGCGCGCCGCCGTGGTCCCGGCCGTCAACACGCTGCACCGCAGCCTTTTGCGCGGGCCCCGCTCCCTGGCTCCCGAGATCGCAAGACGCCGTGACGCGCTGCTGGAGCGGGCCCTGCAGCACGGCCCCGGAGCCCTGGGCAAAAAGGAAAGAAAGGAACTGCTCTACGACGCAGAACGCATGGAGCGCCTGCATCAAAGCATCTGGGAACTCCCTCTGGAAACCCTTGAACAACGCTGGAATGTCCGGCTGGATTAAACGACATGCAGGGCGGCTCAACCGCCCTGTTTTTTTTGTCTCCATACGGCCCGGTGAGTTCGCATACGGAACCTTCAGGTAGCACGCGGGATCTTCAGCAGAAAGAAAGCTCATGGCATGGCCGGGTTGTACCGCCAAGCCGCACCGCCCGAAGGAGCCTGCCATGGCCAGATACCCCCACTCGCATCGGCGTCTGAAGTGAATCGGGGCCGTGACGACCGCGGTACCGAGGACTCCCGGCTGCGCGGCTTCTTCAAACGCATCCCCTTCCGCCCCATTGCGGCTTCATCCGCCCGCACCTCCCTTGCCCCGACTTTCGCCCCCTTGCGATCCAGACGCCCTGTCAAACGTCCCTCGCTTCCGAGTTGCAGATCCTTTCATCCGCTCTAGCCGCCCTGCCGGGCAGGCAAAGGGCAAAAAAAAGCCCCGGCGAACCGGGGCTTAAAAAGGGGAGAACCCCTTTATGGATC
>CALMTS010000218.1 GCA_937872685.1 uncultured Desulfomicrobium sp. | reverse complement strand
AGCGTCGTGTCAAGGAGGCCGCGGGATCAGATGAGGCCGGTCAGCCAGTGCAGCATGGGCAGCACGCCGATCATGGCCAGCATGGAGGCGAACCAGCAGGCGTTGGCCAGGTCGATGTCCAGGTCGTAGATGGAGGGCGGGATGAGGGCCGTGAAGGCCACGGGCATGGAGGAAAGGACGAGCACGACCTTGAGGGGTGCGCCGTCCAGAATGCCCCCGAACCCCAGGAACGCAGCGGCCGACGTGGCCAGCAGCGGCATGCACACGAACTTGATGCCGGTGATGACCAGGCATTCCCGCAGGTAGTTGCCCAGGCGGGTGAAGCGCATGGCCAGTCCGATGGAGAAGAGCATCATGAGGGAGCCCGCCGGCACGAGGATGCTGTTGAGCAACGGGAAGAAGGAGGGGCGCTCGAGGCCGGAAAGGTTGAGGATTCCCCCGAGCAGCATGGAGGACAGGGCCACGATGATGAACGGGTCGGTCACGACGCGCCGCAGGCCCGCCATGGCCCCTCCGCCCTGCCTCCCGCCCTCTGCGTAGGCCCGGGCCAGGGGGAAGCCGAAGGAGAAATAGACGATCTCCTCGAAGAGCTTGTAGGCCGGGACCAGGGCGAAGGCCGCCTCGCCCAGGAAGGTGTGGCAGACCATGGCCCCGATGGCCCCGATGTTGGTGAAGGAGCCGCAGCAGTAGAATGCCCCTGTCTGGCGCGCGCTCAGGCCCAGGGGCCTGGCCGCGGCCAGGGCCAGGAAGCCGCCGAGCAGGAACACCGAGGCCCCCACAAAGGGCATGGCCACCAGTTCCACGTCCCCCAGGGACAGGTTCCAGATGGCCCCGCAGTAGGTCAGCGGCAGAACCCACAGGAGGGCCGCCTTCTGCAGGCCGACGCGCAGCCGCGGCATGTCGACGGGCAGATGCAGCCGGCCTGCGTCCACGGCCATGCGCACGAGCCAGCCCAGGCCCAGGCCGGTGACGATGATGGTCAGGGAGAAAAGGACCTTGTCCATGCCGAATGCGTGCGTCAGCCGCGCTTGCCGCCGCGGGAGGGACGCCCCTGCCTGCCGGTCTGGCCGCCCTGAGCGGGCCTGGCGGGACGCCCGCCGCGCCCGGGGCGTTCCGTGCCGGAACCGCCGCGCGGTCCGCGGGCTTTCGGGGCGCCGGTGCCGGAACGGTCGTCTTCCCTTTTCCCGCCGCGCGCCTTCTTTTCGGGCGACGATCCGTCCGCCTTGCCTGCGGGCTTGCCTCCCTTCCCGCGCACGGGCAGCCTGGCCCCTTTCTTGTCGGCCACCAGGGCCTTGATCTCCTTGGGCGCCTTCTTCTCGCTGACCGGGTTGCCCGGGCGGTAGAGCACGCCTTCGGGGATGTCGCTTTCCTGCGTGTAGCCCTTGACCTCCTCCACCGGGATCTTGCGGCCCAGGGCCTTCTCGATGGCCGCGAGCAGGTCGTGTTCCTCGGGGCAGACCAGGGACACGGCCAGGCCGCTCTGTCCGGCCCGGCCCGTGCGGCCGATGCGGTGGATGTACTCTTCGGGGAAGCCGGGCATGTCGTAGTTGACCACCAGCGGCAGGTTCGAGATGTCCAGGCCGCGCGCGGCCACATCCGTGGCCACGAGGACGTGGATGTCCCCGGCCTTGAACTCTTCCAGGGTGCGTTTGCGCAGGGACTGGCTCTTGCTGCCGTGCAGGGCGGCGACGTTCACCCCGTGGGCCTCGATCTTGTCCGTCAGCCTGTTGGCCCATGTGCGGGTGCGGGCGAAGACCAGGATGCGGTTGCCCTTCTGCCGGTCGATGAGGTGCAGGAGCAGGGGGAGCTTGTTGTCGCGCTCCACGAAATGAATCTTCTGCGCCACGGCTTCGGCGGTGATGACCTCGGGGGTGATCTCCACGTTTTCGGGGTTCTTGAGCATGCGGGCGGCCAGAGCCCGGATCTGCGGCGAGTAGGTGGCCGAGAAGAGCATGGTCCGGCGCTCCTCGGGCAGCAGTTCGATGACCTGGTTGATTTCACGGCTGAAGCCCAGGTCGAGCATGCGGTCGGCCTCGTCGAAAACGAGGAATTCGACGAGGGCCAGGTTGAGGTGCCCCTGTTCGGCCAGGTCCAGCAGGCGGCCGGGAGTGGCCACGAGGATGTCGATGCCGCGCTGGAGGCGTTCGATCTGCGGCTCGATGCGCACGCCGCCGAAGGCCACGGTGCAGCGCAGGGAGACCTTGCGGGCGTAGGCCTTGATGCTTTCGCCGACCTGCAGGGCCAGTTCGCGGGTGGGGGTGAGGACCAGGGCGCGGGGGTGATGGCCGTTGCCGTGGGTCCGGCTCAGGACCTCGACGATGGGCAGGGCGAAGGCGTCGGTCTTGCCCGTGCCGGTCTGGGCCCGGGCCAGGATGTCGCGGCCGCCGAGGATGACGGGGATGGCCCTGGACTGGATTTCGGTGGGGGCTTCGTAGCCCTTCTTCATGACGGCCTTGAGCAGTTCGGGGCGCAGGCCGAGGTGTTCGAATGACATATGCTGTTCCTGGGATGATTTGGGGATTGATGCGTATCTGGCGAACCGGGCGCGGAGGGGTCTGGTCCGAAAGTGGGGAGAAAGTTTGCCGATGTTCGCCGGAGTTGTCTAGACGGTTCCGGGGCGGGTGTCCACCGCGCAGAAATGCCGGGCCCGGAACCGGCAGCGCGAGCGTCCAGGGTCGCTTCCTTTGCGGCTGTTTCTGGCTTCCTGACGGCGCGACAATACGAAAATGATTTGTTATGCCCATGTTATCATTTTGATATCGTTGGTTTTGTCCTTGTTCTTGGCATGGGAAACAAAATATGTTTCACCAAAAAAAACAATGAAGAGGGCAGCATGGCACAGGAGCATCTCTCCACATTGGCGGCATTCGTCGGCAATAATGGCAAAATATGCATTTTATGCCGCGAGATGGGAATCCGGAAATCCATCACGGGTATTGTAAGCGAGCTTGGTCTGTCTCCCCTTGTCCAGGTTGTCACCGATGACTTCAGGGAGCCGAAAGTTCAGAAGGCGTTCGTCAATTCCTTTGCGGAAAGCAGGGAATTGGTGCTCATCATGGATTTCAACAATGAGAACAGTGCGTCCTACTTTCATGTACTCGATGACATGTATGCCAAGTTTCAGGATAAGCTCAAGGTCGTCGCGATCGTCGACAAGGCATATCAGGGGTTGATCAGTCTGTTGTATGCACGCGGGGCGCGGGCCGTGCTGATCAAGCCGTTTACGCCGAAGGATCTCAAGGCCAGGATTGCGGGCCTTTTCGCGGAAGCCACCGTCGTGGAGCGTCTCATCGAACTCGGGCGGGAATGTCTGGAGAGGAACGAGCCGGAAAAGGCCCTGGCCATCAGCCGGAAGATCGCTTCGGACTACGAGCAGACGCACCAATCCCTCCTTTTCTGCGGCGATGTGCACCTGGCCCTGGGCGAGCACAGAAAGGCCGGGCGCTGCTACATGCTGGGCTTGAGGGACGAGCAGCTCAGCTTCCAGGCGTACGCCAGCCTGGCAAAACTGTGCGCGGCCACCGGACGGACGCGCGGCGAGATATTCTGGCTCAGGAAGTTCGCGCAGATCAACACGCTGGACTACACCAATTTCATCAGGATCGGCGAGTTGTGCCTGGCGCAGAACAAGGAGGGCGAGGCCAAGGAGTATTTCGGCAAATCCATCAGCGCCGCACGCAAGATATCGTCCGAAGAACGCGTTTCCGGCCTGGTTTTCGACATCGCCAACGTCTGTGTGGAGAACGAATCCGTCGAGATGTCCAAGGAATACGCGACGGCCCTGCTGCGCAACGGGAATGTCGACAAGACGCTCCTGAGCGAGGTGGCCTATTTCCGGATGAACAGGCTTGGCGACCCCGACGGGGCGTGCGGCATCTATTCCCTTCTGGCCGTGCGGGAAGAGAAGAGGGGGGCGAAGATGGACGTCGAATTCTGGTCCACGGCCCTCTACAATGCCGCCATCTGCCATCATACCGCCTTTGGTCACCAGAAGATGATCAAGCAGAAGAACATGTCCAGGAGGGCCAGCGACTACATCTTCGACATCCTGAGCGTGAATCCGGATTTCGGCAGGGATGACCCGAACATCACCGCGAATATCGAAGCCATCGCCGCCAACCCCCTGCAGCAGAACATCCAGCTGGCTTCCCTGCTGGCCAGGCTGGGGAGGGGCTGAGGCGGGCTGCACTCTTCCGGAGCCGTCTGCGCGCCGCTAACCCCCGTCATCAGTTCCCTCGTCCTGTCCGATCTCGCGGCATTCCTGCCACAGGCCGTTCAGCATGCGCCGGTGTATCTCCGTCGCGGCCATGGCCCCGGCCTCGTCCAGTTCGCCGAACTCCAGGGCGCGCAGGAGGGTCGCAAAGAGTTCCTCCTCCCGGTCGAAGGTCTGGCCCGCGAAGACGTGATGAACGCCGGCGCGCACGGCGACCGAATCCACCCCGCGTTCGATCAGCCGCTGCAGGACCTCTTTCCAGGCGGCCTTGCCCAGCTTGTTCAGGGCCACGGCGGCCAGCCAGGAGACGTCGGAGTCGCGGTCTTCGAGGGCGTCGAGCAGCGCCGGCACCGCACGGGGGTCGCGGATTTCGACGAGGGCCTTGGCCGCCCCCCAGCGGGCGTTTTTCGACGGTGCGCCGCGCAGAACCTGCGCGAGGGCGGGGCCGGCCGGCGTACCCATCTCCACCAGTTGCAGGCGGGCATTCTGGCGCACCAGGCCGTCTTTGTCGCTCAGCATGGCCGTCAGGGCCTCAAGCCGCGCCGCGGTTCCGTTGTCTGTTTCCATGACCAAGCCTCCGGTTCATGTTGCGGCCAGATTCTTCGTGACGCGGTCCGCGCGTCATTCGTCCTGCTGCGCTTCCCGTTCAAGGAGCGCCTTCTTTCGTTCAAGCCCCCACCGGTAGCCGCCCAGCCCGCCGTCGCTGCGCACCACGCGGTGGCACGGGATGACGACGGCGACGGGGTTCGCCGCGCAGGCGCCGGCCACGGCCCTGACGGCCTCGGGCCTGCCGATCCGCCTGGCGATGTCCGTATAGGTGGCCTTGGAGCCCGGCGGGATGGACTGCAGGGCCGTCCAGACCTGCCGCTGAAAGGCCGTGCCACGGATGTCGAGGGGCAGGGCGCAGGGGCGCTGCGGCGCGTCGAGGCATGCGAGGGCCTGGGCGATCCTGGCTTCGAGGGCCGGGTCGCCGGCCTGCAGCGTCGCCTCGGGGAACGCGGACGTCAGCCGCGACAGCAGGGTTTCTGGGCTGTCGCCGAAATCGATCCGGCAGACGCCGCGGTCCGTGGCCGCAATCAGCACCAGTCCCAGATGCGACTCGGCCATGGCGAAGGAAATGGTCATGCCTGCCCCGCCCTTGCGGTACTCCGAAGGCTTCATGCCCAGGGATTTCGTTGCGTTCTCGTAAAAACGGCTGCCTGATTCGAACCCCGCGGCATACACCGCGGACGCGACGTTCGACTCGTGTCGCAGGCTGTCGCGCACGCGCTTCAGGCGCAGCTCCATGGCGTACTGCTTGGGGGTGACGCCGAGGGTCTTCCTGAAGAGCCGCTGAAAATGCGCGGGACTCAGGCCGACTTCCGCGGCGAGCTGTTTCAGGGAGGGCTCACGATCCGACCGTTCGAGCAGTGCGCAGGCCCGGACCACGGCCTCGGCGGCCTTGTCCGGCGCTTTCCCGGCCTGGGGAGCACAGCGCCTGCAGGGCCTGAAGCCGGCCTGCTCGGCCAGGCGCCACGAGTCGAAGAAGCGCACGTTGTCCCGCTTCGGCCTGCGCGAGGAGCACTGGGGGCGGCAGTAGACCCCGGTCGTGACCACGGCGTACACGAACCCGCTTGCCGCCCGCGGGTCGCGTTCAAGCACGGCCTGCCAACGGCTCGCTTCGTCCGCGAATGTGTCCGTGCTCATGGTCTTTGCCCTTCAGATGCTGAAATGGTTGCGTCGGAGTAAACGGCCTCTCCGGCCGCTGCCCTTCGAACCATGGCACGAATACCGGACCCGGGCAATGCCGCGGCCCGCATCAGTTCGCAAAAGCTGCCAGATCCTGCCTTGCAATTTATGGTTGTGTACATGTCTGCCTCCGGGTGTGTTTGCTTTTCATGCAGCATCAGCAGGCCCGATGCATATCCGGTTCCTGCGCTCTAACCTGAGATTGTGCGATGTTTCCGTTCAGGAAAAGCCAAGCGGGCGAGGCTGCTTGCGGCGATGAACATCCTTTTTGAAGGAAAAAACGTTTTTTCGTTTGACAATCGCGGGCCGCCTGTCTACTTAGGCCTTCCGTTTGCGCGGGCCAATAGCTCAATTGGTAGAGCATCTGACTCTTAATCAGCAGGTTCAAGGTTCGATTCCTTGTTGGCCCACCACGAAAAATCAGGCTGCGCCGGTCACGGCGCAGCCTTTTTTCTTTTCCGGTCGATTTCTTTTGCATTTCGCGCCCGGTGCGCTTATGGGTCACATCTCTCGCGTGTGCAGACTTGCGCCTTGAAGCCTTCCGGACCCCTGCGGTCCGCGGCCCGTCATCGTCTCGTCTTGGAGATTTTCCGTTCTTCCGGCACGTCCGGCCTTCGATTGCTCATCACGCCAGTCGTTGATTTTCCCCCAACCACAGGATCTTTTGTGGATTTTTCCTCTTTTTCCTTTGACCAGCGTCTCGGCGTTGGCATCCGTGACTGCGGCTATGTTTCCCCCACCCCCATCCAGGTGCAGGCCATCCCCCCGGTGCTCGCCGGTCGCGACGTCCTCGGCCTGGCCCAGACCGGCACCGGCAAGACCGCTGCCTTCGCCCTGCCGCTGTTGCAGCGCATGATCGACGCTTCCGCGCCCCTGCGCGGGCCGGTGCGCGTGCTCGTGCTGGCTCCGACCCGGGAGCTGGCCCTGCAGATCCATGAAACCTTCATTTCCCTCGGCAAGCAGACAGGCATCCGCAGCGCCGCGGTCTTCGGCGGCGTGGGCGAGAACCCTCAGATCAAGGCCGCGGCCCAGTCCAGCGTCCTGGTGGCCTGCCCGGGCCGCCTCCTGGACCTCCTGAACCGCGGGCTGGTGGATCTCTCCCGCGTGGACGCCCTGGTCCTGGACGAGGCCGACCGCATGTTCGACATGGGCTTTCTGCCCGACCTGCGCCGCATCATGGCCAAGCTGCCGGCCAAGCGCCAGAACCTCCTCTTTTCCGCGACCATGCCCCCGGAGATCCGCAAGATCGCCGACCAGGTCCTGGTGCAGCCCGCCGTGGTGCAGGTGGCCAACACGGCCCCGCCCGAGAAGATCCGCCATGCCCTCTTTCCCGTATCGGCGGGGCAGAAGATGGCGCTGCTCGAAGCCTACCTGGGCGCCGAGGAGCACGACTGCGTGCTGGTCTTCACGCGCACCAAGCACCGGGCCAAGAGCCTGGCCCGCAAGCTTGAGCAGAAGGGCATGCAGGCCACGTCCCTGCAGGGGAACCTTTCCCAGAACCGCCGGCAGGAGGCCCTGGACGGGTTCCGCACCGGCAAGTACCGCATCATGGTGGCCACGGACATCGCGGCCCGCGGCATCGACTGCGCGCGTGTCACCCACGTCATCAACTTCGACGTGCCCGACACGGCCGAGAACTACACCCACCGCATCGGGCGCACCGGCCGGGCCGACAAGAGCGGACAGGCCATGACCCTGATCACGCCCGAGGACTCGATCCAGATTCAGGCCATCGAGCGCATCCTGGGCGGCAGGCTGCCGCGCGTCCGTCTGGACGGCTTCCTGTACGACAACGCTGCGGGCGGCAGCGACTCCGCCTTCGAGGAGCCGCGCGAGCCGCGCGGCAACGGCAGAAACCAGCCCCGCAACGCTCCGGCCAGGGCCGCCCGGCCCCGCACTCCGGGCGCCCGCGGCTCCGCGCCGCGTCCCGCGCAGGCGGAGCAGCGGACCCCGTCGGAAACGCGCACCCCGTCCGAGCGCCGCCCCCAGTCGGAGCGCCGCACCCCTGCGGCGCGGCCTGCGTCGTCGGGCCGTCCTGCCGCGACAAGTCGCAACGTGTTCGGCCTGGGCAGCGCGTAGCGCTCGGCCCAGGAACGGCTCTCCGGCGAGCCGGACCCAGAAAACAGGAAAGCCCCTGCAGCGTGCGCGTTGCAGGGGCTTTCTGCCGTTCTCCGGAGGGAACGGCGGGGGGTCAGTGGGCCGGCTTGACCAGGCCTTCGGTGGTGTTCTGCGGCAAGGGGCTGACCTTGAAGAGCTGTGTCCCGCGGTCCGTGGTGCCGTTCGGGATGGGGCTTGTATTGAGTGGCGAGGCCCCGCTTTCCGTAGCGTTCTGCAGGTCCCGGGGCTTCTGCGTCGGGTCGTTGAAGAGCAGGATGCTGACCCGGCGGTTGCGGGGATCCTCCGGGTTGTCCACGATCAGGGGCTGTGTGGCCGCGTACCCGGCCACGCGGACCATGCGCTTGGGGTTGATGCCGAATTCCTGCAGGATGAGCCTGGCCGAGGACGCGCGGTCCGTGGAGAGTTCCCAGTTGGTGTAGCGGGAGTTGGGTCCGCCCAGGGGCACGGCGTCCGTGTGGCCCTCCACGGCGATGTGGTTGGGCATGTCGCGCACGGTCTCGGCGATGACCTTGAGCACGTTGCGCGCGTCGCCCGTCAGCTGGGAACTGGCTGATTCGAAGAACGGGTTGCCCTCGCCATAGAGCATCTGGATGCGCACGCCGTTGTCGAAGGTGTCGATGACGAGTTCGTCCTTGTAGGCCTTGAGCTTCTCTTCGATCATCTTGGCCATGGCCTCCTTCAGGATCTCTTCCTGGGACTTGCCCTCGGAGAACATGCCGACGGTCCCTTCCATCATGATGGGGCTCAGGCGATCGGCATCGCTCGAACCCTGGCCTCCGGCGCCCATGTTCATGGCCGGGGGCGGGCCCTCGAAGACCGAAAATTCCTTGAAATAGATGGAGAGCTGTTCCTTCTTTTCCTCGCTGACGTTGTTCAGGAGCCACATCAGGAGGAAAAAGGCCATCATGGCGGTGACAAAGTCCGCATAGGCGATCTTCCAGGCGCCGCCGTGGTGCCCGCCGTGCCCGCCTTTCTTGATTTTCTTGATGATGACGGCTTTCTTATCGGCCATGGCGCCTCACCTTTGTCTGCTGGACCATGACCTTGCTACTTCTTGCGCACGGCGCTTTCGAGTTCTTCGAAGGACGGGCGGGCCGAACTGGGCACCGCCCGGCGGGCGGCCTCCAGGGCCAGGGCCGGGGCCCAGCCCAGGGCGAAGGACATGATGGCGGTCTTGGCCACGTTCAGAAGCGTGTGCTGGTCCCGGACCTGATGCTCGACGTTGGTGGCGAACGGCGCGACGAAGCCGTACGCCATGAGGATACCGAAGAACGTTCCGACCAGGGCCGCGCCGATGTGCTTTCCGAGGATTTCGGGCGGTTCGTTGATGGCGCCCATGGTGATGACCACGCCCAGGACGCAGGCCACGATGCCCAGGGCGGGCATGGAGTCGCCGAGCTTGGTGATGGTGTCCACGGCGATGGACTCCTCTCCGTGGTGCGTGTCGATGTCGATGTCCATGAGGGTTTCGAACTCATGGGGCTCCATGCCGGCCATGGCGTAGGTCTTGACGTTGTCGCAGATGAAATCGAGCACGTGGTGGTTCTTGATGACAAAGGGGTAGGGCGTGAAGATGCTGCTTTCCTTGGGCTTGTTGGCATGGCTTTCCAGGGCGATGATGCCCTCGTGCTTGGCCAGGGTCAGCAGGTCGTAGAGCGCGCGCAGCAACTGCAGGTACTCGTCCTTGCCCGGGGCCTTGGCCTTGAAGGCGCTGGCGAAGCCCTTGAGGGTGAGCTTGATGACCTTGGGCGGCGACGCGATGAGGAAGGTGCCGATCGCCGCGCCCAGAATGATGATGAATTCCGCCGGCTGCCACAGAACGCTGAAGTTTCCATGCCCCATGGCGTAACCGCCAGCAACACACCCCAGTACGACGAATAAGCCTATGATCGCGAACATTGAGCTTTAACCTGCCCCTCTCTTTGAATTGGAATCATCAGTTCGTGATACCGGTGGAATAGCCGCCGCGGTCCCGACATTCTTCGCCTAACGAAAAACATGGCAAAGGTCTAACACCGATTGTCTGTTTTTTTGTTCTGATGACGCTATCTTTTCAGTATCAATGCATATTTCAATTATGTGCGCGGATGGCCCGGGCCCGCTCCGCGTACATGGCCTCGGCGTCGTCCCGGCCGGCGTCCTTCATGGTCATGGCCAGGGCCTCCAGGGTCGCGGCCACGGAGGCGTCCGTGGGTCCGAACAGCTTCTCGCGGGCCGCCAGGGCGCGCAGCAGCGCTTCCTCGGCCCGGGCAAGGTTCCCGAGCCGGCGGCTGACCACGCCGATGTTGAACAGGAGTTGGGCCACGTCGGCGTGGTCCTGCCCCAGGCGCGCTTCGCTGATGGCCAGGGCCCGGTCGTACAGGGCGTCGGCTTCGGCGAGGCGTCCCCGGGCATACTGGACGGAAGCCAGATTGCCAAGGGAAACGGCGAGGTCGATGTGATCCTGCGGCAGGGCCGCCTCCCGCATGGTGAGGGTCCGGGCGTAGGCGTCCAGGGCCTCGTCCAGGCGCCCCTGGGCGCGCAAGACGTTGCCCAGGGCGGTCAGGGGGATGGCCGTGCGCACGTTGTCCGGGCCATAGGCCTTGGCCGCGGTGTCCACGGCCCTGCGCGCCGGTTCCTCGGCGCCCGCCGTGTCGCCCTGGGCCATGAGGACCTCGGACAGGCTGGTCAGGGTGTTGACCAGCCAGGGGTGTTCGGAACCCAGGGACTTCTCCTTGATGGCCAGGGAGCGCTCCAGCAGTTGCCGGGCCTCTTCGAAGCGGCCGCGCGCCTGCGCGATGCCGGCCAGGTTGTCGAGGGTCCGCGCGACCTGCGGGCTGTCCGGCCCGAGTTCCCTCTCGCGGATGGCCAGGGCGCGCCGCAGCATCCGTTCGCCTTCGTCCAGGAGATTCTTGCGGAAGTACAGTTCGCCGACGTTGTTCAGGGTTTCGGCCAGGTCCTTGTTTTCGGAGCCAAAGCGGGCCTCGCGGATTTCCAGGGCCCTCAGCAGGGCCTCCTCGGCTTCGGCGGGCCGGTCCCGCGCCACCAGAAGTTCGCCGAGGTTGCCCAGGGTTGTGGCCACCTCCGGGTGGTCCGGTCCGAGGACCTTTTCGCGCATGGCCAGGGCTTGCCGCAGGGGCGGTTCTGCCTCGGCGTAGCGTCCCATGGCCATGTTGATCACGCCCAGGTTGTTGAGGGATGTGGCCAGGTCGGCGTTGTCCCGCGGCTTGAAGCCCTGGGCCAGGTCGACTTCACGCTCCGCCACGGCCAGGGCGTCGCCGTAGTTGCCGACGGCGTAGTGGTCGATGAAGGCCTTGTTCAGCGCCAGCCATTCCTGCTGGCGGGTGTCGGAGGGTGGAGCCTGGTGGGCGGCGCAACCGACCGCCAGGGACAGGAGGACGATAAGGAATATGGATCGGTTCACGGAAGTTCACTCCAGGGGTTCGAGAATTGGTCGGCGATACTATCCGGGTCGGCGGACGAGCACAACACGCGCGAACCCGTCATTTTTCATGAAGCGGAGGGTGCAGTGCCGCAGACGAGCCAGTCCATGGAGCGGCCCGTGCGCAGCCCCGTGTCGATGATCCAGTCCGGGGGGACCCGGCCGTTCTTGCGGGCGTTGGAGATGGCCGCGGCGGAGACGTTCAGGAAGGCGGCCAGTTCCCGGTCCGTGCGTGCGCCCGAGGCCTGGCGCAGCCGCTCGATGACCATGGGGGCCGTGCGCAGCCCCATCTGGCCGGAGATGTCCCGCACCACGGCGTACATGCGCGGTTCCCCGTAGATGGCGTCGTGGTAGACCAGCCGGGCCAGGACCGTGGAGTACTCTCCGGCCTGGTTGCGGATGCGGCACTCCAGGTGCTGTTCGCGGTGCTCGCGCAGGGCCTCGTGCATGGCCTGGCGGACCTTGGGCAGGTCTTCGGCGTGAAGCAGGTCCAGGACGGGCCGCATGTCCAGGGTGTAGGCGTCGTAGGCTTCGGGGCGGCCGTAGATGGACGGGTTCAGGGTCTGGGCCGAGCGCCGCAGGATGCGGCCCTGGTCGTCGGTGACCACGACCACGTCGTCGTCGCGGCCCCTGAGCTGCTCCATGAAGGCGTTTTCCTGCAGCACCTTGGCCGAGATGTCCTGGGCGATGCCCAGCAGGCCGATGACCTCCCGGCGGTCGTCGTCGAAGATGGGCCGGCGGATGACCCTGTACCAGACCTGCGGGTCGGCCAGGTGCGGCACGGCGGGGTGGAGGAGTTCCTGCTTTTCCTCGAAGACCGTGATGGCCGCCTCGATGGGGAAACGGGCCTGGCGGGGTTCCAGGAAATCGTACTCCGTCCTGCCGATGACCTCTTCGCGGGTGCGTCCGTAGGCCTGCAGGTAGGCCTGGTTGGCGGCCACGATGCGCAGGTCCCGGCCGCAGACCCAGGCCAGGTCGGGCAGGGCGTCGACGATGAGGGAGAATTCGCTGGCCAGCTTGGACGAGAAGGGGAAGGGGCGCTGCTGGAAAAAGCCGCTGTAGGCCTGGATGCGTCCGTCCATGTCCCGGATCGTCTCGGCGCTGTACCACAGGGTCAGGGGCGAGCCGTCCTTGCAGCGCAGGGTGACGGCCCCGTTCTCGACCTCGCTGCGTTCGTTCAGCTGGTTGACGATGCGCCTGCGCGAGGAAGCCGTGTAGTAGAACTGGCGCGCCGGCCGGCCCACCAGTTCGTCCCGCGTGTAGCCGCAGATGTCGCACAGGGCGGGGCTCGCCGCCTGGATGATGCCGCTGGGAAGGACGGTAAAGCCCATCTCCTGCCCCGGGCCCGTGGACCTGAATGTCCCCCAGGCGAGGATGAGGCCGCCGTCCGCGGCCGGAATGGCCGTGCATTTCCAGTTCACGTGGCGCGTGCCCGCGCCGTCGGGCAGGATGACGCGCAGCCTGAGCTCCTGGACGGGACGGCCTTCGAAGAGCGTCCGCAGCCCGCCGTCCCGCACTTCGGCCCTGAGCTCTTCCGCGATGTCCCGCAGCCCGAGGGGCCCGTCCGGTGCGCTTCCCGCCTCCCGCAAGGCGCGATTGGCGAACAGGATGCCGCCGCCGGGGTCCATGATCAGGGCCGGTTCCGGCATGGCTTCGAGGCGGGGCGCATAGAAGGAAACGAGTTCGGAAATCTTCATGGATTCACCGGGGCTGAACGCTTGTCTGGAGTGTTCATAAAAAATGAATGCAATTTTCTTTGGAATTCATTGACGTTTGACTTTTGCCTGCTACAGTCCCGGGGCCCTGTCAACGTCGGCAGGGTGAATCACAAGAGGGAGAGAAGAAATGCGAACGTGGATAGTTGTGCTGTGCGTGGTGTTCTTGCCTTGGCAGGCTTTGGCCGCGGGCTACGGGATCTATGAATGGGGCGCCAGGGGCAATGCCCTGGGCGGGGCCATGGTGGCCCGGGATGCGGACCCTTCGGCCGTGGCCTA
>CALMTS010000217.1 GCA_937872685.1 uncultured Desulfomicrobium sp. | reverse complement strand
GAAAGTGTCCGAGAAATAGTAGCGTTTGGATTTATCCTGTAAGCTTGAGTGACCCACAGCGGAAGGGTGCCCGTTGTTGAAGTTCACGCGCACTATCTCCAGTCCATTTTCGTTCAGGTACCGGATCTGGTCATAGACCTTCTTGTATGTGGCGACATTCACGTACTCTGCTGCGATGTTGGTACTGACATCAGAAGTGCTTGTGCTGAATAGTGCCCGTAGTTCATTTTGTCCGGCCAGAATGAGCAGATCACTTACGATATTTTGGAATTCATCACCAATCACTCGGCGTTGTAATTCGATAGTGTTCGTTTCTCGGGACTTGATTTCAGATAAAAGGGTGCTCAACTGCGACTGGTAATAAATGGCAACCATCCCCCCCAGTACTCCTCCTAACAGCAGGAACAGCAGAAGGAATAGATTGAGCGCCTTGCGGATGGTCTTTTCGTCTTCCCGAACTAATGTGTTGTACATGTCGCCTTCATGGTAACCCTACAAAATCTTACGCATTGTTTCTTATCAAATTTATTATCAAATTTATTTAAAAGCAAGAAGGTAAGAAGGCAGGCTTGATCACAACCGGAGTCACTTCTGTGCGTCGGTGTGGATATGACCTGGCGGGGAACTTTGGACCGCTCAATTATTGAGGGTTCCCCACGGTTCATTTTTTTTCGTATTGCCGAGAGAAGTGTTCTGGCGACCGTGAAAGATGATGCAGATGCTTGAGCGCTTACGAAACTGCGGCCTTCGGCCTCGGGATGCTTTCTGTTCGTCACTACCAACTACTTCACGTTCATGGCCAGCGACACCGAATCGGAACTGGCCAAGCGCGGCAAGAGCAAGGAAGGACGGGACTGGCTCAGGCATGTCGGGCTGGCCCTGCTGGTGGACAGGCAAACCCGGTTGCCGTTCTTTTACCGCGAATACAAAGGAAACCGGCATGATTCCCGATTGTTCCTGTCGATCATCGACGAAGTTTGCGCGACAATGCAGGGTTGCGGACAAAAGGACGTGACCATCGTCTTCGACAAAGGCATGAACTCTCCAGAGAACATCTACGCCATTGACGCCACGGACGGCGCCCACTTCATCACCACGTATTCCCCATATTTCTCCGAAGATCTCATTCATGTTGGGCGCGATCAGTTCTCGGCCGTCGAGACGATACACAATCGGGAACTCAAGGCTCAGGGTCGCGAGGACGATCTCCTTTCGGCCTGGCGCACGACCGGAGAATACTGGGGCCGAGAACGCACCGTCGTCGTGACGTACAACCCGCTCACGGCAACCAAGCAGCGGTATGCCTTCGAAGCCAAGCTCCAAAAGCTCCAGGCCGCACTGTACGAAATCCGGGGCAAGGTCCGAGATGATGCGCGGGGCTGGAGACAGGAAGCCAAGGTGCGGGAACGGTATGAGCAGGTTTGTGAAGACCTGCATCTGCCCAAGGACCTGTACGACCTGACTTTCGAGCGCAAGGACGGTCAGACCATCCTGGGTTTTCGCAAGAATTACTACCGCATCGGCAGGCATATCGACAGGTTCGGCAAGAACATCCTCATTACCG
>CALMTS010000216.1 GCA_937872685.1 uncultured Desulfomicrobium sp. | reverse complement strand
CTGCGGAAGCCTATTCCTGTTCGCGCCTGATCCTCGCGCCCACGGCGCCGAGCTTCACTTCCATCTGCTCGTAGCCGCGGTCCAGGTGGTAGATGCGGCGCACGTCGGTGCGGCCGCGTGCGGCCAGGCCGGCCAGGACGAGGCAGGCGCTGGCCCGCAGGTCAGAAGCCATGACCGTGGCGCCCTTCAGGGCGTCCACCCCGCGGACCATGGCGGTCTGGCCGGACAGCGAGACGTGCGCGCCGAGGCGGGCAAGTTCCTGCACGTGCATGAAGCGGTTCTCGAAGATGCCCTCGGTGATGACGCCCGCGCCGCGGCTCACGCACATGAGCGCCATGATCTGGGCCTGCATGTCCGTGGGGAAGCCGGGGTAGGGGCGCGTGGACAGGTCCACGCAATTGAGGGGGCCGTCCACGGAGGCCGTGAGCATGGTGCTGTCGCCCTCGATGACCATGCCCATCTCGCGCAGCTTGAAGATGACGGCGTCCAGGGCGTCCACGGGGCAGTCCTTGAGGGTCAGATCGCCCTTGGTGATGCCGGCGGCCACCAGGTAGGTGCCGGCCTCGATGCGGTCCGGCATGACGCGGTAGGAGGTGCCGTGCAGGGACTCGACGCCCTGGATGCGCACCACGCTGGTGCCGTGCCCGGAAATCTTCGCCCCGCAGCTGTTCAGGAACTCGGCCAGGTCCTGGATTTCGGGCTCGCGGGCCGCGTTTTCGAGAACCGTCTCGCCCTCGGCCAGCGTCGCGGCCATGATGAGGTGCTCGGTGCCGCCCACGGTGGGGAAGTCGAGCTGGATGTGCGCGCCCTTCAGGCGGTCGCAGTTGCCGATGATGTCGCCGCTCTCAAGCTCGAAGACCGCGCCCATCTGCTCCAGCCCCTTGAGATGCATGTCCACGGGCCGGGCGCCGATGGCGCAGCCGCCGGGCATGGCCACGCGGGCGCGTCCCAGGCGGGCCAGAAGCGGGCCCAGACAGAGGACCGAGGCGCGCATGGTGCGCACCAGGTCGTAGGGGGCTTCGGGCTTCAGGTCGCAGGACTTGAGGAAGACCTCCCCGCCATCGTACTCCGCCGTGCAGCCCAGCAGTTCCAGGAGCTTCAGGGTGGTGCCGATGTCGCGCAGGTCCGGGACGTTGGACAGACGCACTTCGCCGTCGACGAGGATGGAGGCCAGCAGAATGGGCAGTGCGGCGTTCTTGGAGCCGCTGATGGTGACGGTTCCCTTGAGCGGGATGCCGCCTTCTATGACGAGCTTGTCCATATTTTCCTTGAAGTGCCGTGGGGCGCGCCCGCGGTCACGGTTTCTTTGTGCTGAACGCGGCGCGCACGGATTCGGCTTCGCCGGGGTAGATGTCGTGTTCCCCGGTCCGCGGGCCCGGCCGCTGCCAGCGCTGCGGGCGCGGCTCGCTGCCTTCCAGGGCACCGGGGGTGGGATGGGTGTCGATCATGATGGGGTCTGCGTGCACGTCGCACTCGGCCACGGGGAAGCTGAACTCGATGGGGATGTTGTTGGGGTCGAAGGAGTACAGGGAGATGATGAACCCGTGGTCGATGAGCTCCGAGGCCCAGAAGCCGTTGGCTTCGAGAAGGTCCTTCAGGCTGCGCAGTTCCCCGACGCTTTCGACGCCGAAGGAGAGGTGGTCGAAGGCCGCCGGGCCCTTGACCGGGACGCCGTGGTCCTTCTCGGCGATGGGTTCGACCCCCGGCCACTCGAAGAACGCGATGCAGTCCGTATCGGTGATCTCGAAGAAGTAATGGCGGTACCCGGGATGGCCCATGCCCACCACCAGGCGCATGCCCAGCAGGTCGCGCCAGAAATGGACGGTCCTGTCCATGTCCGCAGTGACCATGGCGAGATGGTTGATGCCGGTGAATGCCACACAAACCTCCAAAAAAAAGCAGAACCAGTTCTTATCCGGTTCTGCTTTGGTGTCAAATGGGGTGAGTGACGCGGCTTGAACGCGCGACATCCTGGGCCACAACCAGGTGCTCTGCCTACTGAGCTACACCCACCACGGGAAAGAGAGAGAAAAAAAGGGACAGGCAAGCTGTCCCGTATGTGCTTATGGGGTGAGTGACGCGGCTTGAACGCGCGACATCCTGGGCCACAACCAGGTGCT
>CALMTS010000215.1 GCA_937872685.1 uncultured Desulfomicrobium sp. | reverse complement strand
CTCCGGGCGCAGACCTCTTCCATGACGGCGAACATGGCGCGATAGTTGGCGGCGATGTCGTGGACCCGCAGCACCCGCTCCCGGGCCTGCCGGCCGAAGCGCCGCCGCAGCTCCGCATCGCGCAGCAGGGCGGCCATGGCGCCGGCGAAGGCTTCGGGGTCGAAGGGCGGGACGATGATGCCGGCCTCGCCGTCGGCCACCACCTCGGGCGCGCCGTCGTGGCTGGTGGCCACCACGGGCAGGCCGCAGCACTGGGCCTCCAGATAGACCATGCCCAGGGCCTCGCCGATGCCGGGGAAGGCGAAGATGTCCCCGGCCTGGTACCAGGAGTGCATCTCCAGGGGCGCGATGCGTCCGCCGAAGGTGCATGCGCCGGGCAGGGCCTGCCGCGCGCGCTCCTCGAGGCGCGGACGGGCCGCGCCGTCGCCCAGCACGAGGAGGTGCAGGTTCGGGAATTCGGCTCGCAGCCGGGCGCAGGCGTCGATGACGAAGGCGATGCCGTCCTCCTTCACGCCGGGGCGCATCATGGCCGCCGTGACCGCCACCAGCTTTCCGTCCAGCCCCAGGCGGGAGCGCGTGGCCGCGCCCTGTTCCGGGTCCAGGGGAAAGTTGCCCGTGCGGATGCCGGGCCTGATGTAGGAGATGCGTTCGGGCGGGAGCAGGCGGTTCAGGTTGTCCACGTCGCGCAGCTTGTTGACGAAGACCGTGTCGGCGCGCTCGATGGCCATGCGGTTCAGGTGGAACCCGGCCCAGGTTCGAGGGCGCTTGCGGTATTTCGTGGCGTAGGACGCCGCCAGGATGAAATATGGGAGCCGGTTGCGGGCGGCGATGTACGGCCCGAAGGGGTCGGGGCCGCGGTAGTAGGAGTGGTAGGTGAACCAGCAGTCGGGCCGTTCGCGGCGCACGGCCCTGTCCGCCGCCCAGGCCTCGGCCAGGGCGCCGGGCCACTCCCACGGGTGCAGGAAGATCCACTCCGTGGTCCGCCGCAGGGGAAGCAGGACCTCGTGCCCCTCGGCTTCCATGGCCGCCCGCACGTCCCGGGCGATGGACACCAGGCCCGACGAGCGCGGGTGGTCCAGGGCGCGGAAGGTCGGGTAGTAGGCGATGCGCATGGCTACAGGTTCGTCAGGTTGCGGTACAGGGCGACCAGTTCGAGGATGAGCTTTTTGTTGTCGAAGACCTCGGTGACGCGTTGCCGGGCCGCGGGGATGACCCGCTGACGCAGGGCCTGGTCCGTGACGATGCGCTTCAGGCTCGCCGCCAGCTCCTCGGGGCGCGTGGCGTCGACCAGCAGGCCCGTCTCCTCGTGTTCCACCAGTTCGGGAATGCCCGAGACGCGCGTGCCGATGACAGGCACGCCCATGGCCATGCTCTCGGCCAGGACGTTGGGGATGCCGTCGCGGTCGCCGCTCCTGGCGATCCGGCAGCCGAGCACGAAGCAGTCGGCGCTGCGGAAGCGCTCCAGGACCTGCTCGTGGGCCATGGTGCCGGGCATCTCGACGTGCCCTTCGAGCCCCAGTTCCCGCACGCGCGCCTTGACCGCGTCCTTGTCGTCGCCGCTGCCGATGAGCACGTAGCGGAAGGGGAAATTCTCCCGGGCCAGCACGGCCAGGGCTTCGAGGATGTCCGGGATGCCCTTCTTCTCGACGATGCGGGCGATGGTCATGAACGTGTAGGGCGGCTGCGGCGTGTGTTCGGCGGCGTGGGCGAAGAACAGCTCCAGGTCGATGCCGTGGTACACGCAGTGCACCTCCTTGCGGCCCTGGACCAGGTCTTCAAGGAAGGCCTTGTTGTATTTGGTGCAGGTGACCACGAATCGCGCCTTGTCGATCTTCTCGGCCAGCTGCGTGGCGTCGGAGGTATAGATGTCCTTGGCGTGGCCCGTGAAGCTGAAGGGCACGCCGCAGATCTCCGCGGCAAACATGGCCACGGAGGTGGGGCTGTGGGCGAAATGGGCGTGCAGGTGGGTCAGGTTCATGCCCGCGGCATGGTGCGCCAGATAGCCTGCCTGAAAAAAATGCTTGAAGGTCAGGGGGTTGCGGTTGCGAAGAAAACGGCGGAAGGCCAGGCTGAAGCTGCGTGCGTAGCCAGCTGGGTAGCGCATGGCCGTGCGCAGGTTGGGCCACAGGAACCGGGGCAGGCCCCGCCAGAATTCCGAAGGCAGGTACGTCACGCGGGCCTTGATGGCCTCCACGGACTTGTGGGTGAAATTCTCGCGCGGTGCGCGCATGGAAAAGATGTGCACCGTCAGGCCCTGCTCTTCGAGGAGGCGGATCTCGTTGGAAATGAAGGTCTCGGAAATGCGGGGGTAGCCCTTGAGGACCATGCCCATGACGGGTGTGTTCATGCCTGTTCTCCGAAGCTCTGGATGCGCTCGTTGATGATGTCGAAGGCGGTCATGGGGAAACCGGCCAGGGCCGATTCGTAGCGGGCGCTGCCGCGGAGCAGGGTTTCGATGCGTTCGAGCATGGGCGCCGGCTCCACGGTTTCCCAGGGGATGTATTCCAGCAGTCCCATGCCGGCGAAGAGGCGTGCCCGGATGAGCTGCTCCTCGCGCGGGTGGCTGCGCGGGATGATGAGGGACGGGCGCGCCGCGCCGACGATCTCGCACATGGTGTTGTAGCCGCCCATGGAGACCACGCAGTCCGCGGCCAGGATGGCCTTCTCCATCTTGCGGTAGAACTTGCAGATGCGGACCTTGAGCTTTCGGGCCCTGCCCGCGAGTTCGTCGTAGATCTCCTCGGCCAGCATGGGGCCGGTCACGATCATGGACCTGAATTTCGGGTGGGGCAGGGTTTCGAGCATGGTCAGGTACGTGTCCACGACCTTGTGCCCGTCGCCGCCGCCGCCGGCCGTGACCAGCACCAGTTTCTCGTCGGGGGCCACGCCCATGCTCCGCCTGATGCGCGGACGGTGCTGCGCCCTCGGGATCTGGCGCGGGATGTAGCCCGTGAAGTGCATTTTCGCGGCGATGTGCGCGGGAATCTCGTATTCGCTGATCGGGTCGTACATGTCGCGGCTGCCGTACACCCAGATCTCGGAGTAGAGCGCGTCGAGGGCTTCGTAGATGCGCTTGCGGCGCCATTCCTCGATGGTGCTCGCGGGGCTGTCCATGATGTCGCGCAGCCCCAGGATCACCCTGGTGCCGGGGCTGTCCGTCCGCAGCCATTCGAGGGTCGGCACGACTTCGCGCTTGAGGCCGAGCGGCGCCTTGTCCACCAGGAAGACGGACGGTTTGAAGGCCTGGGCCGTGGACAGGATGATGTTCTGGCGGATGGCCATGGCCATGTCGGGTTCGACCTTGATGGACGAAGGCACGTAGAGGTCGTTGTGCTGCTTGATCATGCCCGGCACGCGCACGAAATCGATGCCCTGGGGGAAATCGAAGCGGCCGACGATGGGCGAGCCCGTGACGATGATGATGTTGTGCTCCCCGGCGCTGCGGATGTTGCGGGCCAGGGCCATGGACCGGCGGATATGTCCGAGGCCGTAGGTGTCGTGGGAGTACATGAGGATGTTCATGATGGGGTCCTGAGTGTCGATGCTCGTGGAGGAAAAGGGCCTGCGGCGTTCCAGGACGCTCGAAGCGCCCGGAATCGTGTCCCCTTTTCCCGTGGCGCTGTCAACATCCGGCACATGAACGTGCCGGATTCACACTGCGTTTTCGGTGGAGGCGCCGGTCACTCCGCCAGGACGACCCGGTCTGCTTCGAGCCGGATCTTCTTCTGCCTGTAGAGACGGCCCAGGGCCTTCTTGTAGGCGGATTTGCTCGTGCCGAAGGCGGCGGCGATGTCCTCGGACGGGCTCTTGTCCGTCAGGGGCGTGATTCCTCCGTGGGCCTGCAGGTATTCCAGGATGCGCGCGGAGAGCATGTCCAGGCCCGTGAGGCCGGGCGGGAGCAGGGAGAGGTCCATCTTGTTGTCGGGGCGGATGGCCTTCACGTATCCCTTCATGCGCTGGCCGTAATAGAGTTCCCCCGGGGCGTCGTCGCGGAAGACGAGACCCAGGTGGGTGTTGTTGACGACGGCCTTGAAGCCCAGTTCCGAGAAGCCGCTGATGATGAGGTCCACTTCCTGCCCGGGGGCGAAGCCCGAGCCGTCCTCGCTCAGGTAGGAGTGCAGCTTCGCCGTGCCCGCCAGCCGGCCGGTGCGTTCGTCGAGGTAGACGAGAATGACGTAGGAGCGGCCCTCTTCGAGGGGCTTGTACTGTTCCGAGGCCGGGACGAAGAGGTCCTTGGGCAGCCCCCAGTCCACGAACACGCCGGACTTGGTCACGGCCACGACCTTCATGAAGGCGCACTGGCCGAGTTCGGCCTTGGGGCGGACCGTGGAGCCCGTGAGCACGGCTTCGGAGTCGCGGTAGAGGAAAACGGTCAGCGTATCGCCCGGAGCCGCGCCGGCCGGCAGTTCCCGCCGGGGCACGAAGACCTCGCCGAGGTTTTCGCCGTCGAGGTAGGCCCCGCCCGTGACCAGTTTCATGATTTTGAGGGCGGCGGTGGTGCCGATGCGGTTCATAATTCCTCCCGTGAGATTGCGGCCAAGCCGGCCAGGAACCTGCGCAGAAGCTGATCCCGGCAGGGCACGAAGTTGCGGTGCCCGGGGGCGCGGAACAGTGCGGACAGCTCGGATTTGGAGACCGCCATGCCGCCGGCCTCCAGGATGCGGAGCATGTCGGCGTCCTTGAGTTCGAGGGCGATGCGCAGCTTGCGCAGCACCATGGTGTTGTTCAGGCTTTCCGAACTGGCCGGGGCCGCGTCCCGGGGGCCGCGGCGCGAGACGATCAGCCCGTCGAGGAACGCCAGCAGCAGCACGTCGGGACACTCCACGTAGCCCGGCTCGTCGTCCTTTTTCAGCAGCAGGTCGAGGTCGCCCGGGCTCAGGGCGTGGCCGCCCAGGGCGAAGAGGCGCAGCAGCCCGTCGTTGTTCAGGTGCAATCCGTAGCGCAGCCGGCGCAGGATGTCGTTATTGGTCATGTTCGTCCTTCCTTGTGATGCTCTGGCCCCGCCTACACGGGATGCGGCCCGCGGTCATCAGGAAAATGGGGAGAGCCCCCGGGGGGAATGCGCCGCCTGCGAGTTGGGTCTTGACCTCGCGCCCTGTGCTGATACTTCTTCCTGATGCACGTAGCCATATCACACCGTGATTCCACGCTGTTCAAGCTGAGGCGTTTTCCCTGGAGGATTGCCGCCGTCATGCTGGCGCTCGTGCTCGTGCTCAGCCCCGGACCGGCCTTGTGCGCCCCGGCCGCCGCAAAGGTCCGCCTGCAGCTCAAATGGCGCCACCAGTTCCAGTTCGCCGGGTATTACGCGGCCCTGGAGCAGGGGTTTTTCCGCGAAGAGGGCCTCGACGTGGAACTGCTGGAGCGCACTCCCGGGACCGAGCCGTCGGACAGCCTGCTGTCCGGGAAGGCCGAATTCGCCGTGGACTCGCCGGCGGTCCTGGTACGGCGCAGCAAGGGCGAGCCCCTGGTGGTGCTGGCCGCCATTTTCCAGCATTCGCCGAACATGCTCCTGGCCCTGCGGGACAGGGGGATCAGTTCCCCCCACGACCTGCATGGGAAGCGCATCATGATGGCCCCGGCAACAGACGTGGAGGTCACGGCCATGCTCGCCGCCGAGGGCGTGTCCCTGAACTCCGTGCAGATCGTGCCCCATACCTGGGACACGGCCGACCTCATGGCGGGGCGCGTCGACGCCATGAGCGCCTACCTGACCAGCGAGCCCTACCTCCTGCGGAATTCGGGCCTTCCTTCCCTGATCATCAAACCGTTGCACTACGGCATCGACTTCTACGGGGACTGCCTGGTCACGACCGAGGGGCAGATCCTCGACAACCCGCAGCGCACGGAGGCGTTCCTGCGCGCCGCCAAGCGCGGTTGGACCTACGCCATGGCGCACACCGGGGAAATGGTCGACCTGATTCATGCCCGCTACGCCCCGCACATCCCCAAGGAGCAGCTCCTGTTCGAGGCCGAGTCCATGCGCAGCCTGATCCTCCCCGACCTCGTCGAGATCGGGCACATGAGCCCGGCGCGCTGGAGGCAGATCGCCAACATCTATATCCAGCTGGGCATCATGCCGGATGACGTCGACCTCTCGACGTTCATCTACTCGGAATTCAAGGACAGCGCCATGGCCCGGAAGGAGCGGACCGTCCGGACCTTCGTGGCCGGGCTGACGTTCCTGGTGGTGCTGGGAAGCGCGGTGGCCGGCGCCCTTTTTCTCTTCAATTCCCGGCTGTCCAGAAAGGTCCGCGAACAGACGGCCGCGCTGACGGCCAGCGAACGCAACTTCCGGGCCTTTTTCGAAATGGCCGGCGTGGGCGTGGCGCACGTCGACGGCGCCACGAACCGCTTCATCGAGGTCAATGACAAGTTCTGCGAACTCTCGGGGTATTCGGCTTCCGAGCTGCGCTCCCTGACGCACCGCGACCTGGCCTTCGCCGACGACCGCCCGGCCCTGGACGCTTCCATGCGCGCCATCCTGGACGAACGCCTGCGCGAGATATCGCTGGAAAAGCGCTACGTGCGCAAGGACGGCTCCGTGTTCTGGGGTTCGGTCAGCGTCTCGGCGCTTTGGGACGGCGGGAAAACGCCCGGGTTCTACCTGCTCGTGCTGCGCGACGTCTCCGTGCGCAAGAACGCCGAGGAGAAGCTGCTGCTGGCCAACAAGGTCTTCGAGCACACCATCGAGGGCATCGTGGTCACGGACCCCTCGGGGCAGATCGTGCAGGTCAACCCCGGCTTCACCGCCATCACCGGCTATACGGCCGATGAGGCCGTGGGGGGCAACCCGCGCATCCTCAAGTCCGACCGGCACCCCCAGCAGTTTTACCATGACATGTGGTCCCAGCTGGTCCGGGACGGACACTGGGCCGGCGAGATCTGGAACCGGCGCAAGAGCGGGGAGGCCTACCCCGAATGGCTGACCATCAGCGCCGTCCGGAACGAGGCCGGGCAGACGACCAACTTCGTTTCCATCTTCCACGACATCACCGAACTCAAGCGCCAGCAGGAGGCCCTGGAATACCAGGCCCAGCACGACGCCCTGACGGGCCTGCCCAACCGCGTCCTGCTGGACGACCGGCTGCGCATGGCCCTGGCCCAGCTGTCGCGCAGCGGCGAGAAGCTGGGGCTGCTCTTCCTGGATCTGGACAACTTCAAGAATATCAATGACGGCCTCGGGCACGGTGCGGGGGACGCCCTGCTGGTGGAGCTTTCGCGGCGCCTGGAGCGCCTCCTGCGCGCCGGCGACACCCTGGCCCGGCTGGGCGGGGACGAGTTTCTGATCCTGCTGCCCGAGATCGAGGGGCTGGACACGGTCAGCCACATCGCGACCCGCATTCTCGACGCCCTGGCCAAACCGTTCCACCTCGGCGACGTGGAGTACTTCGTCACGGCGAGCCTGGGCGTGACCATCGCCCCGGACGACGGCAACGAAGCCGGGAAGCTGATCAAGAACGCGGACATGGCCATGTACCGGGCCAAGAGCATGGGCCGCAACAACTACCAGTTCTTCACCCGCGAGATGGACGAGGCGGCCCACCGGCGCATCTCCCTTGAGTCCAAGCTGCGCCGGGCCATCGATGCCGGCGAGTTCGAGCTCCATTACCAGCCCCTGGTCGCCATGGACAGCGGGGAGCTCTTCGGAGCCGAGGCGCTGGTGCGCTGGCGGCACGACGGGCAGCTCATCTCCCCCATGGAGTTCATCCCCCTGGCCGAGGAGTGCGGCCTCATCCTGCCCCTGGGCGACTGGGTGCTGCGCACGGCCGCCCGGCAGGCCAGGGTCTGGCAGGACGCCGGGTTCGACCTGAGCATGTCCGTCAACATCTCCTCGCGGCAGTTCTCGGGCCCGAACCTCGTGGCGACCTTGCGCGAGGTGCTCCAGGAAACCGAGCTCGCGCCCGGCAAGCTCTATTTCGAGATTACCGAGTCCATGCTCATGGGTGACATGGGCAAGGCCGAGACGACCCTGACGACCCTGCGCAGGGCGGGCGGAACCTTTTTTCTCGACGATTTCGGCACGGGCTACTCATCCCTGTCCTACCTGAAACGCCTGCCCATCGACGGCATCAAGATCGACCGCTCCTTCGTCAAGGACATCTCCGAGGACCAGGACAGCATGGCCATCGTTACCGCCATCGTGTCCATGGCCCGCACCCTCAACCTGCGCATCGTGGCCGAAGGGGTCGAGACCGAAGACCAGCGGCGCCTGCTGGCGGCGATGGGCGACATGCTCCTGCAGGGCTACCTGGCCAGCCCCCCCGTTCCGCCCGTCGAGTTCGAGCGCTTCCTGGACCGGCCACGCCTGCTCTCGCCGCTCGAGGTCTGACCCTCGCTCAGCGGCCCGGATTTCCATCAGAAACACGAAAGCCCGGCGCATTTGGCCGGGCTTTCGTCGTTGCAAGGCCGGAAACCGTCATATCTTGAACTTGCCGACCATGG
>CALMTS010000214.1 GCA_937872685.1 uncultured Desulfomicrobium sp. | reverse complement strand
TCGTCTTGTTGATCAGTCTGTTTTCCAGCGTCTTCAGCGCCTTGGCGATGCTCATCGTCATGACCAGATAGACCATCGCCACCGCCATGTAGACCTCGAAGGCCCGGAAGTTGACGGCCACGATCTCCTGTCCCGTGCGCAGCAGTTCGCCAACGCCGATGACCATCAGCAGCGACGTGTCCTTGAGGCTGATGATGAACTGGTTGCCCAGCGGCGGGATCATGCGTTTGAAGGCCTGGGGCCAGATGATGTAGCGCATGGTCTGGGCCCGGGTCAGGCCGATGGACCGGCCGGCCTCGGTCTGCCCGATATTGATGGACTGGATGGCCCCGCGCACGATTTCGGCGATGTAGGCGCCGGAATTGATGGCGATGATGATGATGCCGGCCATGAGTGGCGGGATGCGGATGCCTACGGCCATGGGTATGCCGTAGTAGAGGAACATGGCCTGGACCAGCATGGGCGTGCCGCGGATGAGCTCGACGTAGGCGTTGGCCGCTTTGCGCGCGAGCCAGGGCCGGGCGATCTTCATGAGGCCCGCGGTAACGCCGAGGAGGAAGCCGAAAAAGAGTCCGCCCACCGTCAGGTAGATGGTGTACCAGACCCCGCGCATGAGCATGGGCAGGGTGTCGATGACAACGCTAGGTTCAAACTGAAAGGCCATGGGAATCCCGAAAGCGGGGCAGGGAGAGCCCTCCCTGCCCCGAATGAAGTTGGAGGGGCGTGCTTACTTGGGTTCGGTGCCGAACCACTTGATGTACAGGTCGCGGTAGGCGCCGTTGTCCTTGAGCTTCTTGAGGGCCGCATTGGTCTTGGCGACCAGGTCGCTGCCCTTGGGGAAGCCGATGCCGTAGGACTGGCCCATGTACAGCGGGCCGACGACCTTGACCTGGCCTTTGCCGGCGGTGCGCATGAATTCGGAAACGACGGGGGAGTCGAAGATGACGGCGTCGGCGCCGCCGGCCAGAAGTTCCATGAACATGGCGTCGTTGTTGGGGAAGAGCTTGACTTCCTTGGCGCCGGCTTCCTTCTTGGCGAAGTCTTCGCTGGTGGTGCCGAGCTTGGTGGCCACGACCTTGCCGGCCAGGCCCTTGACGTCGGCGACGTCGGAGTTGTCGGCCTTGACCAGGATCAGCAGGCCCGCGTTGTAGTAGGGATCGGAGAAGTCGACGACTTCGGCGCGTTCGGGCTTGATGGTGATGCCGGCGATGCCGACGTCAACCTGGCCGGACTGCAGGCCGGGGATGATGCCGTTGAAGTCCATGGGCTGCAGGTCGTATTCGGCGCCGATTTCCTTGGCGATGGCGTCCCACAGCTCCACGTCGAAGCCGGTGTGCTTGCCGGTCTCGGGGTCCTTGAATTCGAAGGGCGGGAAGTTGGTGTCCGTGGCCACGATGAGCTTCTTGGCGGACGCGGTGGTCGCGCACAGGGCCAGGGCCAGGACGGCGAAAAGCAGGATGCGTTTCATGGAGCCTCCTTAGAGTTGTGAATGGAAAAAATGGGTTCGGGCCAATATGGCAGGAAATCGTCACTGGCATGGTGCAAAAACCGGGAAAATGCAATACGAGAGGTGAAAATCGGGAATGTCGTTCCTGTGAAAGGAATGATTGGTTCGTTCAGGGGGCGTGATTCGGCGTTCAAGATTTGCCGCGAGTGTGAAAATCCGTGGGCAAAGCCGCGGGGTTCGTGTATGCATCTTCAAAAAAGGAGGTCGTCATGAGCACTTGCGATTTGAAGGAATCCGCCGCTTTCATCACGTCCAAGGACACCCTGGACGGCGTGTATCCGGGCCTGATTCTGGGCATCAACGCATGCCGGCTGGGCATGAGCGCCAGCGTCTTCTACACGTTCATGGGCATCAACGTCATCCGCAAGGGCTGGGCGGAAAAGATCAAGTACCACCCCCCGGGTTTCATGGGCGCGCTGCCGGGCATGGCGAACGTGGCCACCTGGATGATGAAGCAGAAGATGGACAAGGCCAACGTGCCTTCGGTGACGGACCTGCAGGAGGTGGCGGCCATCGAGGGCGTGCGTTTTGTGGCCTGCCGGATGACCGTGGACATGATGGGGATCAAGGAGGACGAGTTTATCGACGGTGTGACGATCATGACCGCCGAGGAGTTTTTGCGCCACGCCAAGGACTGCAAGATTCTCCTTTATACATGACGTGTGACTGTATCTGTTGGAGGCGTGGAGTGGTGTGCGTTGTGGGGGGCGCGGGTCGGCGCGGTCCGGGCCGGGGCTGCCGGAACTCCATCGCGGGCCTCGTAATGCTTCCCGGCCTTGAGCTTCTGCGGTTTTTTCGAGCGCTGTGCGGTTGACGGCCGGGAAGCAAACGATGCCTGGCTCAGTCAGACAGCCGGCAGCCCCGTCCCGGACCACGCCGACCCGCTTGAGGCGGTGCGGACGGGTTTTAAGAATGTGATCGGGGTGCAGGGGGGGATGTATTCCGGTGGTGTGGAGTCGTGTGCGTTGTGCGGGGGGCGCGGGTCGGCGCGGTCCGGGCCGGGGCTGCCGGAACTCCATCGCGGGC
>CALMTS010000213.1 GCA_937872685.1 uncultured Desulfomicrobium sp. | reverse complement strand
CCCGCTCCACGCTGTACACGGCGTAATGGTCGGGAAGCCTTGGGTCAGGCACGATTCGGTACTCGGACTGGCGATGATCCACGGTCAGGGGCGTGGAGTCCATAGAGAAGAGATTAACCACAGGGGTGCAAAATAGCTGAATATTGTCTCTCCGCCAGGATTCGTACTGCTCGGGAAATTCCTTCAGAACGAAGTGCAGGACGAATTCGCCGGCGCCGAACACGGCCTGTCCACCTGCCGCGACGCACTCGTCGAGACCGGACAGCTCCGTGAACAGGAATTTCTCGTTGAAACAGAAATACTCCTGGATGATACGGTACCCTGGAAAGGTGTTCGCCGGATATGGATACAACCCTTCATCTTCCCTGAAGCCCACAGGGCGCATCATGTCGGGCGCAAGGACATGGACCGTCTCGTACCCCCCATTCTCACCCCGCAACAGAAAACGTATCTCACGAATGCCCCGCGTCATGGTGAAATACAGGGAATGAGCGATGGCCGGCTCCCCCGTGAAAAACAGGCGCAGCATGGAAAGGGGGATCTGTTCCAGGGTGGAACCGACAACGGCAAACCGCAGGGCCAGGATGATCTGCCCGTCGTGCTCGAAAATGGTCTGTTCCTCGATCCGGATGGGCAGAATCTGGGTTTCGTAGACCGTGCGGAAACGGCACTTCGTCCCCTCCATCTCCCTGGACTCCACCGTGGTCCCTCGGGGCACGGTCACGGCCCCGGTCAGGTTCGCCGCGGGGCGGTAGCGGACAATGCTGCAGGACGGAATGGTGCGCAGGTAGTTGGGCCACAGCAGGCTGAAGAGGGCGTGCGTGATCTCGGGCAGTTCGTCGTCCAGTTTCTGGCGAAGACGCCCGCACAGAAACGCCACCCCCTCCAGGATGCGCTCCACGTCCGGGTCGCGCCGGGGAGTGTCGAAGAAGGGCGCCAGGGACGGGTTGTTCCTGGAATACTCCCGGCCAAGTTCCCGCAACGAAACAAGTTCGTCCAGGTAATAGCGGTTGAAGGTGTTCACGCCGCCCCCCTCACCTGGTCGCCATCCATGACGATGGACCAGCGCCACGGGACCTGCATTCCATCTGAATCCTCCCGCATCGCCTCGATGCGAAAGGCCATATGAAGCTGGCCGTCATCGAGCGGCGCGTACGCAACCCTGGCCCCGCGAAGCCGCGGCTCGTACCCGGCGATGCACTTCTCGATGGCCATGCAGCATTGCCGGATGACTTCGGCCCTGGACAGGCTCAGGTCGTTGAGGTCGGGGAGCCCGTAGTCCGGCAGCGCCTGGACAGCGCCCTGGCGCGTGGTCAGCATGCGCAGGAGGTGGAGGCGGATGGATTCGTCCTCATCCATCCGCAGCCCCGCCTCGCCGCGCGTCAACCGGTCGAACAGACTCCCCGCCACGATGCTATTCCTTGTCCAGCTTGCCGACCAGCGACAGGGTGAAGTACGCGCCCATATACTTGAAATGCGGGCGGACGCTGAGGGCAACCCTGTACCAGCCCGGATCCCCTTCGACGTCCTCCACCACCACGCGCGCGTCACGCAGCGGACGGCGACTTCTCGTGTCGGAACTGGGGTTCTCCTGGTCGGCCACGTACTGGCGGATCCAGGTGTTCAGTTCGCGCTCGAGATCGGTCCGCTCCTTCCAGGATCCGATGTGCTCGCGCTGCAGCACCTTGATGTAGTGGGCCAGACGACTGACAATAAATAGATACGGCAGTTGGGCGCCCAGGCGGTAGTTGAGTTCCTCCGCCTTGCCCTCGGCGGACGTCCCGAAGAACCTGGGCTTCTGACAGGAATTGGCCGAAAAAAAGGCCGCGTTGTCAGAACCCTTGCGCATGGTCAGGGCGATGAAACCCTGTTCGGCCAGCTCGTACTCCCGGCGGTCGGAAATGAGGATCTCGGTAGGGATCTTCATCTCGATGTCGCCCAGGCTCTCGAACAGATGCACGGGCAGGTCATCCACCGCGCCGCCCGAGCGGGGGCCGATGATATTCGCCGCCCAGCGGTACTTGGCGAAGCTGTCGGTGATGCGCGATGCGAAAGCGAAGGCGGCGTTGCCCCAGAGGAAATTCTCGTGCCTGTCGTCGACCCTTTCCTTGTAGACGAAGGCCCTGACCGGATTGCCCTCCGGGTCGTAGGGCTGGCGCAGGAGAAAGCGCGGCACGGTCAGTCCGACGTAACGGGAGTCCTCCGATTCCCGGAAGGACTGCCACTTGGCGTATCGCGGCCCGCTGAAGATGTCCTGCAGGTCCTTCAGGACCGGCAGGCGCTCGAAGCTGTTCAGCCCGAAGAAGGACGGCCCGGCCGAGGCGACGAACGGCGCGTGGGCCATGGCCGAAACGCCGGCCAGACTCTGCAGCAGACGCATGTCCATGGCCGTGGGCTCGAAATAGTAGTTGCCGATGATGGCCCCGAGCGGCTTGCCGCCGAACTGGCCATATTCCGCCGTGTAGGCGAGCTTGTAGAGGCTTGACTGGGTGATCTCCGAAGCGTCGAGGAAATCGTCCAGCAGTTCGTCCTTGCTGACGTGCAGCATCTCCACGAAGATGTTCTCCCGGAAGTCGGTGCGCTCCACGAGGAGCTTGAGCCCCCGCCACGCGGATTCCAGCTCCTGGAACTGACGGTTGTGCAGAATCTCGTCCGTCTGGGCGCTGAGACGACGATCCAGCTCGGCGATCATGCGGTCGACCGTGACCTTCTTGACCTGCTCGTCCGCGTAGGAAGGCTTGAGCATCTCCTCGATGAAGGCGCTGATGCCCAGCCTCGCCGCCTCGTAGCCTTCGTCCTGGGGATCGAGATTCGTCTCCCTGATGATCTGCTCAAGAAGCGAGCCCGTTCCTTGCCGCTCCAGGGCGGCATCCTGGGTCTGGTTCATTATGGATCTCCTTGATGGATGGGGTGTTCTCAATTCTTCTTCTGGGGGCCCTTGGCCTTGGTTTCGGCGGCCTCGCCGCCGGGGTCCTTCGCCGTCAGCAGGCTTTTGACCTCGGCCTCGCTCATGCCCAGCTCCTTCATGATCATCCCGCGCTGGCGGTCATCGGCGAGAACGTCCTCGATGACCTTGCGGAAGGCCGGGATGTTGCCCATGGGGCCCTTCAGGGAGACGAGGGCGTCTCTGAGCTGCAGCAGCTTGCGCATCTCCGGGACCTGCTCGGCGATGCCGGCGGGCTCGAAGTCCCTCATGCCCTTGAAATTCAGGGTGACCGAAATGTCCGAATCCGAAGCGTTGTCCCGCAGCCTGTCGGGAACGGCGATCTGCAGGGAGAGTTCCTGCTTGGACAGGACTTCCTCAAAATTGTTCTTGTTGATGGACACGGGCTTGCGGTCGATGAGATTGCGTGGATCGTGCCGCTGCAGGAAATCCCCCACGACCATGACTTTCATGGGCAGCTCGATCTCCTCCAGTGCCCCGCCCGCAGCGGGCTTGAACGTGACGTTGATGCGTTCCTTGGGTGCTATTGACGACTCTTTGGCCATGTACGCCTCCGTTACAGAATTGATTTTATGAGACCGTCCAAATTGATTCCGGTCTGTGTTGTTCTCCGATGTTGAAGGCCTTGCGCACTCGACTGCGCTTCATCCTTACGACTGCCGCCGACGTCTTGCCGGAATCGATGTATCCGGATCTCCGCTCAGATGTTGTCCTTGAAACTGCCCACCGCCGTTCCGAGATGCAGCCAGTGCAAATGGCTGAACATGATCTCCGCCCCGTTCCCCTTCTCCTTGGGCTGCAAAGAGAGAAGCAGTGAAATGATGCTGGCGCTGAGTTCGGGCTCCCAGTCCAGCAGCTCCCATTTCTCCAGTTGTGCGTAGAGGGACTGCAAGAGACGCACGGCCGCCTTCTTGTTGCCGGCCGCGATGCAGTATCTCGCCAGCAGAAGCCCCTGCCGCACGGCCGCGCGACTTCGGCCCGCAGGCACCCTCTCCAAGTGGGACAGCCCGGCCGAGAAGCCCCGCTCCGCCCGGATGGCCAGGCTTTCATCCAGCAGTTCCTGCTCGCGGACAGCCTCTCCCGCGCCCATGGCCACGCGCGTCATGGCGTGGCCGGACA
>CALMTS010000212.1 GCA_937872685.1 uncultured Desulfomicrobium sp. | reverse complement strand
CGCCCGCCCGCCTTGGCCTCGTAAAGGGCCATGTCCGCTTTCTGGACGAGCTCCCGTGCCGACTGCGTCCTGCCGGGAACGCCGACGGCGACGCCCAGGCTGATCGTGACGATGCCCAGGGGGCAGACTTCGCTCCGCATGGCGAGAGACTGCACGGCCAGGCGGATTTTCTCCGCCAGGGCATGCGCCCCGCCCACACCGGTAGACGCGGAGATGATGCAGAATTCCTCCCCCCCGTACCGGGCAACGAGATCGCCCGCCCTGCCCGTGTTCGTCTTCAGGCTCGAAGCGATGCGCCGCAGGCACTCGTCTCCGGCCTGATGGCCGTATCTGTCGTTGAAGTTTTTGAAATGGTCCACATCGATCATGATCAGGGACAGGGCCTGGTTTGTCCGCAGCGCCCTTGACCATTCCACGCCGAGGGCCTCGTCAAAACGGCGGCGGTTCGCCAGGCCGGTCAGGAAATCCGTTGCGGAGAGTTCCTCGAGCTTGCGGTTCGCCTGCTCCAGTTCCCGGGCCTTCTGCTCCAGTTCGGCCCTTGCCTTTTCGATATGCTCCCGGCTCTGCCGCAAATCGGCTTCCCGGCGTTCGGCTTCCGTGGCCGTATCCCGGAAGAGGCGGACTGCAGTGGCCAGGCGGCCCAATTCATCGTCACCGGAAGGAGGAAGCTGCGTATCGAGATTGCCGGCTGCGACATTCTGCATCGCCGTGCTCAGCCATGACAGACGGACAATGACATTGCGCATGACATGGACGTGCATCAACGCGACAATCCCGATCAAACCGAGCCCTGTCACGAAAAGCAGGAGGCGCGTGTATCTTTGCCTGGTTTCATTCACCATGCTGCCTGCACTGACCATGGCATGGAATTCGTCCTGCACCAAGTTTGAAGTCGCGTCCTCCACGAGCCGTGTTATGCGGTGATTCTCCCGGATCAGCTTCTGGCTCTCCATATCCAGAGCCAGTTTGTTCGCACGTAGCGCCACAAGCCCCGTGTCTGCCAGCACGATGTCTTTCAAATCCGCGAATGCGGCCTCGAGATTCCGGGAGATATCGGCAGGGAGCTCGCTGAATGTGATGCTTGCAGTGATCAGCGCGGTTTGCAGGACCTCTTTTGAAAACTGGAGCGAGGTTGGAGTCGGATCCTGGACCGCAACGAGGACCCGCCCGGCTATGGTCTCAATCTCCGTGTAGAATCGCGAGACGGGAGTCAGGCTGACGGTCCTTCGAACCATCGTCGTTATCCGGTCCATGGGCGGCACAGGCTGGGACAGCAGCTTGCCGATAACGTCACTATCCCCCTCGAGGATGCGGACGCGATAGGTCAAATGCTGCTTGAAAGTCTGCAGGTTCGACAAAAGGCGCTCGCGGCCAAGCTGGCTGTTCTGTTCGATTTCGAGCCGCTGGTCGACGATGGCCTGCATTTTCCCCAGATTTTCCGTCAATTCGCCGACCAGGGCCCGAACGTCCTCCATGTCCGCCGTTATCCTCTCAAGGTCGATCAGGGATTGGAAAAGAGCGTTCCGCGCCATATCGACGCGTTCGAAGGAGACCGTGCGGTCCGCGCCGGTCGCGACGGAGGCCAGGGGGACTCCCGTCGCGGCAAGGGCATCGGCGGCCCTGACCACCTTCAGGGTCTGCACGGCCACAGGCAGGCGCTGGTCCAGAATGACGCTCAGCGATTCGCTCATCCGGGCCGTGGAAAAAAGGGCCACGGAGCCTGCAATCAGCATGACGGCGCACATGGCCCCGAAGGCAAGGGTCAGACTGGCCCGTATCCCCAGGCCGGAGAGGGAAAAGCGGGATTTCGTGTGGGGGTCGAGTCGGGACATGGACGTCTGTCAATCCAGTGCGACGCGTTTGCCGTTTTTCCAGACATACCAGGAGAACGGTGGGTACGTCGTCTGGATGTCGCCTTTCGCGTCGAATGACACCGGACCCAGAATCGTCTCGACCGGTGCGCTGCGAATGGCCGCGGCCACCGCGCCGGCCTCGAAGGTGTTGGCCCTGCGGACGCCTTCGAACCAGACCTCTGCCGCGGCATAGGCCAGCAGCGTATACCCGGCGGGCTCCAGCCCCATGCTCCGTATGGCCTCCACCGCAGGTTGCGACGAGGACAGTTCGGCCGCCTCGGGGGGAAACGTGAACGGGACCCCTTCGCCGGCCTCGGCGGCGGCTTCGATGAACACCTTGGAAACCAGCGTATCGCCGCTTATGACTTGGAACGGGGCTTCGAGCTGCCGGGTCTGACGCAGAAAAACCCCGGTATCGAGACCGCCGCCGGCCAGGTAGAGAACCTCCACGCCGGCCTCGATCAAATCCAGAATGTTTTTGGCATAGGATGAGGCGGAGGAAACGCCGACGAGTTGTTTCACGGGCGTGATCCCTCGCCGCTTCAAAGCCGCGATGGCGGTCTGGGTGAGACCTGTTGAATAGTCGCCGGGAAAAGAGAGAATGCCTATCTTCTTGCCTGCGTAGCGTGTCGCGATCCGTTCGGCCGCAACCTCGCCCTGCACATCGTCCCGGCCGATCATCCGGAATAGTGTCGTGATGCCCATCTCCGTCACCTTGGGGTTGGTGGAGGCGGGTGTTATCTGCAGCAGGTTTTGACGCGCATAGAGCGGAGCTGCTGCAATGGTCGCGATGGAGCAGGAATGGCCTATGACCACTTCGGGAAGACTCTGGGTCAATTCAAGGGCCACCTTTTCGGCAATCGACTTGCTGCAGCTGTCGTCATATATCTTTATGTTGACACTTTTCCCGAGCAACTTCCCATCTGGAAGGCTCTGAAGTGCTGCAGTGACACCAACCTTGTATTGAACTCCAACAGAAAAGCTTGTCCCAACCATTGGCCCGGCAATGGCTATTGTTACCGAGTCTTCAGCAGCTGCCCTTCTGGATAATCCGCCGGCTAAAATCAAACTCAATACAAAAAATGTTATAAAAATATATTTTTTTAATAAAATTGTTTTATGATACGTATAAAAATAATGAGTCATTGACGTACGTTTCATATTGATTCCTTGAGTCATATATTCTCGCATTGCCACATTTTATACGAAGATCATCATTATATGGTTTGCCTTCTCAAGTCAGAGACGACGACTCCACGATCCGAGGCATCATGGGTGCTCTGGCGATCCATACCCGAATGCTCCCGCCATCGCTTGCAAAGACGGCGCTGCATGAATCCGGGCGGCCGGGCGAAAAAGAATCGTTTATCGAGCGCCGCTCCCGCGAACCGTATCTCAACGGCATCCTGAACGGCAAGCACATGCTTGCCCATCATGGTTCTTTTCTCCATCAAGC
>CALMTS010000211.1 GCA_937872685.1 uncultured Desulfomicrobium sp. | reverse complement strand
CACAACAAGAAAATCTCCGGGTTCCGGACGCTCGAAGGCCGCATGCAGCGCGACCCTGTACTCGGGCACGATCGTGACCGCCGCCGGAGGGACCCCGCTTTCGAGAAGCCCGCGGGCCAGCAACGCGGCGAGTTCCCCGGGAGCTCGACCCCGCAGGTCGTTCCAGTCGAAACAGATATGGGAATCGAAGAGTCCGACCACGGCGCGGGTCATCCCGAGAATGAAGTCGTCCGGCCTGTTTCCGACATTGCAGACCGCCAAATGCTTCCGCCCTTCCGCTGGATACCGGCGCAGGAAAGAGGCCAGTTCCTCCATGGCCTTTGGCCCGTCCGCCCAGGTCAGCAGCACCTTGAACGGGAGGCCCTCAAGAAAATTCATACGGCCGGGGTTGGACTCCCACGTGGACTGGAAGACGCGTAGCGCTGCTGCCAAAGCTTCCCACCTCACCCCCATACCATGGGCCATGGCCGCCGCAAACGCGGCATTCACGGCGGCCGGACGAAAAATGCCGCCATAGGTGGCAGGGATGTCGCGAACATCGAGGGCACCGAGCAGCGTCCCGCCCTCATGCAGCTCCATCCGTCCGTCGGGGCCGCAACCGCGAAGCAGCATGACCGGACCGCCCTGCGCCAGGTGGTCCAGGATGACGGGATTGTCGGGACGCTCGGACACGAAGCACAGCCTCGGCGCAACGACCTGCGCTCGCATTGCAACGCACAAGGGATCATCGGCGTTCAGGACCGCGAACCTCCTGGCGCGCCGCACGACCTCCTCCTTGACGCGGGCAAGGTCTTCCCGACTGTTCTTCCCGTTCAGGCCGATGTGGTTGTCATGGACGTTGAGCACGGCCCCGACATCCACGGCGCTCAAAAACATGCCGTCGCTGATGAGTCCGCCGCGGGCGAGTTCGAAAACGCCGGCCTGCACCCGGGGGTCGAGCAGGAGCCGCCCCGCGTATTCGCCGCCGGCCAGATCGCCGCTGCGGATGAGGTCCCGGCCGACGTACATGCCCTGCGTGGTGGTCAGGGCGACGGTTCTGCCGGTTGCCGCAAGGATGTGCGCGACCATGCGGCAGGTCGTCGTCTTGCCGACGCTGCCGGTCACGCCCGCCGAAGGGACGCGGGGCACGAACCTGTAGTCAAAGCCCCGGCGCCGCAGGGAGCGGATGAATTTCCACTTCTTCTTCCAGCAGAAATCCAGGATCGTGTTGCGCCAGTTCGTCTTCATGCCTCTGAACGCGCGCCCCACGCGCCATGGACGGGGCCTGCCTCGCGCGCCTTCCTTCTGCATTCGAAATGCCGGCGCACCGCCCGGGCGTAAACGTTCCTCCACCCCTTCTGCGGAGTCTGCAGAAACCAAGAAGACATGGTGTCCCATCCGTTGACGATCACCGCGTCGATGCCTTCGTCGTCGCACGAGGTCAACCCCCCGCCCGGATACACCGTGATCTCCCCGGGATAGACCAGATCCCCGACGCACAGGAAATCAAATCTGGCATAGTCCACACCGACACTCAAACGTCTGGCGTAATCCACCACGAGCGGAAACGAGGCCGGGAGGCTGAAGTCCGCGGGTAGCTTTCCATCTTCGGGGTCCTTGATTTCAAAACTGACGCAACGCTTCCCGGCGAGATCGTAATACCCGAATCTCTTCGCATACGTCTTGTTGCCGGTGCAGGCGGAAGCGAGGATGGCCTTTCCGTTGGAACACCGGATGGA
>CALMTS010000210.1 GCA_937872685.1 uncultured Desulfomicrobium sp. | reverse complement strand
ACCTGGGAGTATGAAGGGGCCGGCGGAGACCCCCTAAAGCCGAGAATCGAACTCCAACTGTGCTGCCCGGCCGAGGACAGAGTGGAAGCATTGCGCATGTGGGACGCGATCATGAGCAACTTCACTTCGGCTCGGGAGTACTACGCCAGAAGATAATGAGTCCTGTCGAGGATTCGCAGAAATTTCAATAAACGTGTTCACGTATTTTTTGTGTGTCTAAATTTTTGAATACATGAAGGGATACAGATGAGGAGTCTGAAAAAAATTGATGGGTTCCTGCCATACATTCTGGTGGTGCTGCTCAACGCGATTACAGATCTTGGGCATAAGATCGTGATTCAGAACACAGTCTTCAAAAGCTACTCCGGTACAGAACAGATTGCATTGACAGCCATCGTCAACGCGTTGCTTCTGTTGCCTTTCATCCTCTTGTTCACGCCGACGGCATGTATCGCCGACAGGTTTCCCAAGGACAGGGTCATCAGGGTGGCCGCGGCCGCGGCCATTCCGCTGACCGTGTTGATCGTTATCTTCTACCATGCCGGGTTGTTCTGGCCCGCCTTCTTCATGACATTCCTGCTGGCCGTGCAAAGCGCCTTCTATTCTCCGGCAAAATACGGCTACATCAAGGAACTGGTCGGTCCGGAAGGCCTCGCGCGGGCCAACGCAGCCGTCCAGGCGGCAACCATTGCGGCCATCCTGTTTGGCGCCGTGATTTTTTCCGTGTTTTTCGAGGCGTTCCTGTCGGGAACGGACCTGCAAAGTCCGCATGAAATCCTCAAGGCCATTGCCCCGTGCGGGTATATCCTGGTGGGCGGAACCGTGCTTGAAACCATCTTCGCCTTCAGGCTCACGGAAAAGCACCCTGGGGATTCTGGGGCCGCGATCGATGTCGCGAAATATGCCCGGGGCGGTTATTTGCGGGACAACGTGAGACTGCTCATGGAGAAGGAGGTCATCTGGCTCTCCATCATAGGGTTGGCCATTTTCTGGTCCGTGAACCAGGTGCTGCTGGCGACATTCGGGGCCTACCTCAAGGATGCCGCCGGCGAGACGAACACGGTCGTCGCCCAGGGCATGCTGACCCTGGGCGGGCTGGGCATCATCGTCGGATCGGTGATGGCGGGGAAGGTCTCGCGCAACTTCATTGAGACCGGCACCATCCCTCTGGGGGCCATGGGCATGACCCTGAGCCTCTTCCTTCTGCCGAACATCGAGAGCCGGGCAATGCTCAGCGTGCTGCTCTTCGTCTATGGAGTCTGCGGGGGGCTTCTCGTCGTTCCGCTCAATGCCCTCATCCAGTTCTCTGCGCGGGAACGGGAAATGGGCAAGATTCTCGCCGGAAACAATTTCATGCAGAACCTCGGCATGCTGGCTTTTCTGGGCGTGACACTTGGCATGTCCCTGGCCGGCATTGGCAGCGTCCCGGTTTTTTACCTGCTGGCGGTCGTCGCCCTGTGCGGCACTCTCTACACGCTCTGCAAACTGCCCCAGTCCCTGCTGCGCTATCTCCTCTACGCCGTCTTCTCCCAGCGCTACAGGCTGTCGGTGTCCGGCCTCAACAATCTCCCTGCGGACGGCGGCGTTCTCCTGCTGGGAAATCATGTCAGCTGGATTGACTGGGCGGTGCTGCATCTAGCCGTGCCGCGCCGTTTGCGGTTCGTGATGGAACGCTCCATCTATGAACGTTGGTACCTGAAGTGGTTCCTGAAGCGCCTCGGCATGATCCCTATCTCTTCGCGCGGGAGCAGAAATGCACTGCGGGATGTCGAGGCGGCGCTTCTGGCCGGGGAATGCGTCGTCATCTTTCCCGAAGGGGCTATCAGCCGAAACGGCCAACTCGGGGAGTTCAAGCGAGGTTTCGAGATCCCGGCCCGCCAGTCGGACTGCGTCATTGTGCCATTCTACTTGCGCGGCCTGTGGGGCAGCATCTTTTCCTTCGCGGGCAACCGGCTGCGCGAGATGTCCCGAATCCGCAGCATCCGCGACGTGACGGTCTGCTTCGGTCCTCCGATGCCGTCCTCGACCGGCGCTCCGGAGATCAAGAGCGCCGTCTCTCTGCTGTCCATCGAGGCGTGGCGGGAGTACGCCCGGACCTTCGACCCCATCCCCGTGGCCTGGCTCAAGACCGCCAAACGGTACATGGGCCGGCGCGCGGTGGCCGACTCCACGGGCGCAGACCTTACTCAGCGGAGGTTGCTCACAACGTGCATTCTCGCGTCCCGCGTGCTGAAGAGGCGGACCGACGGCCAAAAGAACGTGGGCGTGCTCCTGCCGGCCAGCGCCGGCGGCGTGATCGCCAACCTGTCCCTGCTCATGCTCGGGAAGACGGTGGTCAACCTCAACTATACGGCCGGGCGGGACTGCCTGAGACAGATTCTTGAACGGGCGGAAATCGGAACCGTCGTCACATCACGGGCGTTCCTCGACAGGCTCGGCGCCAGGGGTTTCGATGTGAGCGGACCGCTTCAGGGCAAGGATGTCTTCTGCATGGAGGCGTTGCGCGAGGAGGTCGGCAAGCGCGCCTTTGTGGCCGCGCTGATCGCGGCCCAGATCCTGCCCACGTTAGCCCTGCGGCTTCTATTTTTCCGCAGGGCGCCCCTGGCGGACACGGCGGCCATTCTGTTCAGCAGCGGCTCCGAAGGATCGCCCAAGGGTGTCATGCTCTCTCACGAAAACATCATGGGCAACATCAAGCAGGTCGCCAGCCTGTTCAACGCCCAGGACCACGACGTTTTTCTGGGAACGTTGCCGCTCTTTCACGCTTTTGGCCTTACGGTGACCACATTCATGCCCCTGGTGGAAGGGATTCCCGTGGTCTGCCATCCCGACCCCACGGACGCATACAAGATCGGATGCCTCGTGGCCGAGCATCAGGCGACCTTTCTGTGTGCCACGCCAACGTTCCTTGGCCTCTACACCCGCAACCAGAAGCTGCATCGCCTCATGTTCTCCTCATTGCGCCTGGTTGTCGCCGGAGCGGAGAAGCTCGGCGACGAGACCAGGAAAGCTTTCAAGGGCAAGTTCGGATTGGATATTCACGAGGGCTACGGCACGACGGAGACCACGCCGGTGGCCAGCGTGAATACCGTGGATGTGCTGAATACCAACGGTTTTACGGTCCAGGTCGGATCGAAACCAGGGACGGTTGGGCTTCCTCTGCCGGGAAGCGCCTTCCGCATCGTCGATCCCGAAACCCTCGTCGATCTGCCCGCGGGAGAAGCCGGCCTGATCCTCATCGGAGGCACCCAGATCATGAAAGGCTATCTGCATGATGAAGCCAGAACCATGGCGGCCATTGTCGAAAGGGATGGAATCAGATGGTACAAAACCGGCGACAAAGGACGCATCGACGCAGACGGGTTCCTGGTCATCCTGGACCGCTATTCCCGATTCGCCAAGGTCGGCGGAGAGATGGTCAGCCTGACAGCCGTGGAGGATGCCTTGCTCAACGCGGCTCCCTCGGACGTGGAGACCGTGGCTGTTGCCCTGGGCGACGCGAAGAAAGGGGAGAGGGTTGTGGCCCTGGTTAGCGGAATGAGCGATCCGTCGATTTTGAAGACCGCCATGCTGGAATCGGGGGTGAATCCGCTGTTTGTTCCATCCAGGTTTGTTGCCGTGGACGTGATCCCGAAACTGGGCACAGGCAAAAAGGATCTCGCAGGGGCAAAGGCCCTGGCCCT
>CALMTS010000209.1 GCA_937872685.1 uncultured Desulfomicrobium sp. | reverse complement strand
CCCGGCTGGGTCCCGAGGGAGCCGAGGAGAAGGTTCACGTAGCAGTTTTTCGGGAGCATGCCTTTGCGCCGCAGATAGAACCCGTAATTGAGCATGCCCAGGCCAAATACTTCCAGTTCGGGCAGGATGTGCCGCTCTTTCATGCGTGCGGCCAGCTTCCGGATCGTCTCGGGCGCGCTGACGGAAGCGGTTTCCGGAAAATTGAGGGAGCCCAGCGTCAGGGACGCCATGTCGGGCCTGGCGTCGCCGTCCAGGTCCAGTACTGCGGCCCGCTTTTCGAAGGTTCCGTGCTCGCGTCCGCTGGTGGTGGCGATGAGGACCACATCGGGATGATGCTTGCGGATGCCCGCGAAGATGCGTGCGTAGGGCTCGGGCCGCCACTCGGGGCGCCCGTTGCCGTCGCGTGCGTGGATGTGCAGCATGCTGGCGCCGTGCTCGACGGCCTGCAGGGCGTCGTCGATGATTTGGTCCGGTTCCATGGGCAGGTGGGGAGCCGTGCCGCGATTCAGGACGTTTCCCGTCAGGCAGGCATTGATGATCAAAGGGCTGTCGCCGATGCCGGACGGGGCGACTCCGTCGTAAAGGGCCAGAACGCCGGTTTCTGAGTACACAAGAGCTCCTTGAATTACAGTATCCACTTTTCGCCAAGCCAGGTGTCGAGTTCGACGGGCCTCTTCGCCAACCCGTTGGCCGGGGAAAAGGTCAGTTCGGCCAGGTAGAGCTTTCCATCCTTTCCAAGCAGAAGGTCGACCCTGGCGAAAGGGAAGCCGCTTCCGATCCTTTCGGCGCATGTCCTCATGTTTCGCATGGTGTCTTCGGGCAGGGGGTCGAATTTGACCGGCGGCCGGTGCGATTGCTGTGAGGGGTCGAGAGGGCGGAACGCGGCGTCGAGCCGGGTCACCTCGTCCGGTTCCCCATGCCTGGAGTCGCCCTTTCTGTGCAGCATGATGTGCTCCACCTTGCCGCGGAAAACGAAGAAATCGTAGGCGATGGAGCGGGGGCTCTGCGCGACGTCCTCGTCGATGATGATCTCTCTCTCGAAGAGGTTGTACCACCACTCGCCTTTTTCCAGCCCGTAGGGCTTGCGAAGCCATTTTGCGCATTGCGCCTCGAGTGCTGCGAGGGATGTGTCGTCGAGGGGATACCGCACCCGTTTGTACATGCCTGAACCGTGTGTCGCCTTGACGTAGTAGAAGCCTGGTTTGATTTCGTGGTTGCGCGGCAGTCGTGGCGAGGATGATCGCCAATGGATCGCGGGGCAGGCGATGAGGTGCCTGATATCGTCGGGGATGAACCGTGAGGTGAGGAGCTTGTTGCCGCTTTCGGGGACCTTGATGGAGGCAAAGAATTTCGACCACAGGATTTTTTCGTTGAAACCCGTGGGGTGCACAAGGTCGGGGAGGCGGCCGTGCGTCTTGCGGTAGAGCGCCGCCGTCAGCGACAGGATGCGAAGGAGTTCAGCTTCGCTGTAATAGTCGATACCTCTGCGGAACCCGTTCTCTGGGGATGTGTTGAACGGAGAATCGGGCAATTTTCTTATTGTATCAATTTGATATTTTAATGTATTCCGAAGTGAAAGTATGTAATAAAATGATTTGAATATGCGGGACAACTTTCTGATGAATTTTATCCTGATCATTTATGATAATAATTTGATTATATTATTGATGTGTGCAGAAGGCAGCCGTTTGCGATATAGGTATTGATTTCAGATTGTCCGTGATTCTGCACACCAGCATGTGCGTGAATCCGCGACAAATCAGTTTGCACAAAATATACCCAAAGGGGAGGTCAGGCAAGGACGAAGGGACGAAGCGGCGTTGAGACAGGGATTGGGGGGCGGCGGGGCACGCGCACCCTGCAGATGGAGTGCGCGTGCCCTGGTGTGACTGTTATGAGCGTTTCCTTTCCCTTCTCCTGGCGTGCAGGATCGGTTCGGTGTAGCCGCTTGGCTGCTGTATGCCCTTGAAGATCAGGTCGCTTGCGGCATGGAAGGCCACGCTGGCGTCGAAGTCCGGGGCCATGGGGCGGTAGGCCGGGTCGCCCTGGTTCTGGCGGTCCACCACTGCGGCCATGCGTTCCAGGGTTTCGCGGACCTGCTGCGGCGTGCACAGGCCGTGATGCAGCCAGTTGGCCAGATACTGGCTTGAGATGCGCAGGGTGGCCCGGTCCTCCATGAGGCCCGTGTCCGTGATGTCCGGCACCTTGGAGCAGCCGATGCCCTGGTCGATCCAGCGCACCACATAGCCCAGGATGCCCTGGCAGTTGTTGTCGAGCTCGCGCTGGATTTCCTCGGGAGTGAGTTCGCGGTCCAGCAGGGGCAGGGTCAGCAGGTCGTCCAAAGTTGCCCGTTTTTTGCCGCCGAGTTCGGCCTGGCGGGCGAAGACGTCCACCTCGTGGTAGTGCATGGCGTGCAGGGTCGCCGCCGTGGGCGAGGGGACCCAGGCGCAGTTGGCGCCGGCCAGGGGGTGGGCCTGCTTGGTCGCGACCATCTGGCGCATGAGGTCCGGCATGGCCCACATGCCCTTGCCGACCTGGGCCTTGCCCGAGAAGCCGCAGGCCAGCCCCGTGTCCACGTTCCAGTCCTCGTAGGCCAGAATCCAGCGCTGGTTCTTCATGGCCGCCTTGGGCACCATGGGCCCGGCTTCCATGCTGGTGTGGATCTCGTCGCCCGTGCGGTCCAGGAAGCCGGTGTTGATGAAGATGACCCGTTCCCTGGCGGCCCGGATGCATTCCTTCAGGTTGACCGAGGTGCGCCTTTCCTCGTCCATGATGCCGATCTTCATGGTGTGGCGGCCAAGCCCCAAGGCGTCTTCCACGCGGTCGAAGAGCTCGCAGGCGAAGGCGACTTCCTCGGGCCCGTGCATCTTGGGCTTGACGATGTACACGTTGCCCGTGCGGCTGTTGCGCAGCGTCCCCAGCTCTTTCAGGTCGTGCAGGGCGATGTAGCCCGTGACCATGGCGTCGAGGATGCCCTCGGGGACTTCCTCGCCGTCCAGGAGCACGGCGTCCGTGGTCATGAGGTGCCCGACGTTCCTGACCAGCAGCAGGCTGCGGCCGGGCAGGGTCAGGCTCGACCCGTCGGGGGCCGTGTAGGCGCGGTCCGGGTTCAGGCTGCGGCTGACCGTTTTCCCGCCCTTGGGGAAGCTGGCCTGCAGGTCGCCGCGCAGCAGGCCCAGCCAGTTGGCGTAGGTCTGGGCCTTGTCCTCGCCGTCCACGGCGGCGATGGAGTCCTCGAAATCAACGATGGTGGTCACGGCCGCTTCCAGGACCACGTCCTTGAGGCCCGCGGGGTGCGCGGACCCCACCGGGTGGGCGCGGTCGATATGCAGTTCGATGTGCAGGCCGTGGTTGCCGAAGAGGAGCACGCCCGGGGCGAAGCCCGCGAAGGCGGTCGGGTTCCGGAGGGAGGTCGTCCTGCCGGGCAGTTCGGCCTCGAAGACCCAGGATGTCCCGTCCTGCCGGCAGCGGTAGTCGATGACGCCGGCGTGGCTGCCTTCGGCCAGGGGCAGGGTCCTGTCCAGGAAGGCGGCGGCGAACTTCATGACCTCGGCGCCGCGTACGGGGTTGTATTTCCCCGTGCGGGTCGCGCCGCCGTCCTCTGGCAGCACGTCGGTGCCGTAGAGGGCGTCGTAGAGGCTGCCCCAGCGGGCGTTGGCCGCGTTCAGGGCATAGCGCGCG
>CALMTS010000208.1 GCA_937872685.1 uncultured Desulfomicrobium sp. | reverse complement strand
GGACATCGCCTGGATCAACGGCCTCATGCACGTCATCCTGCGCGAGGGGCTGGAGAACCGAGCCTTCATCGCGGCCCGCACCGAGGGCTTCGAGGCCCTGCGCGAGTCCCTGGCGGCCTTCACGCCGGAGCGAGTGCAGGAGCTGACGGGCATCCCCGCGGCGGATCTGGAGGCGGCGGCCCGCCTCTACGCCCGCGCCAAGGCGGCCACGATTCTCTACTGCATGGGCATCACCCAGCACACCTGCGGCACGGACACGGTTCAGGCCCTGGCCAGCCTGGCCATGCTCTGCGGGCACGTCGGCCGGCCGGGGGCCGGGGTCAATCCCCTGCGGGGCCAGAACAACGTGCAGGGCGCCTGCGACATGGGCGCGCTGCCCAACGTCCTGCCCGGCTACCGCCGCGTGGACGACGCCGCGGCCCTGGCTCATGCCGGGGCGCTCTGGAACGCGAGCCTGCCCGCGAATCCCGGCCTGACGGCCACGGAGATGATGGCGTCGCCGCAGGTCCGGGCCATGTACGTCATGGGCGAGAACCCCATGGTCTCGGACGCGGACGTGGGGCATGTGCGCAGGAGACTGGAAGGACTCGATTTCCTGGTCGTACAGGACATTTTCCTGACGGAGACGGCGCGGCTGGCCGACGTGGTCCTGCCGGCGGCTTCGGCCGCGGAGAAGGACGGCACCTTCACCAACACCGACCGCCGCGTGCAGCGCGTGCGCGCCGCCGTGCCCTGCCCGGGCGAGGCGCTGCCCGACTGGCGCATCCTGAACCTGCTCTCCGGGCGCCTCGGCTTCGGGCCCGGGCCGGACTCGCCCGAGGCGGTCATGGCCGAGATCGCCCAGGCCGCGCCCATCTATGGCGGCATCGACTACCGCCGCATCGAGGCCGAAGGCCTGGTCTGGCCCTGCCCCGACAGGGACCATCCCGGCACGCCCATCCTGCACCGCGAGGCCTTCCCGCGCGGCAAGGGGCGCTTCGTGCCCGTGCACCCGCAGCCTCCGGCCGAGGCGACGGACGCGGAGTACCCCTTCACCCTGGGCACCGGGCGGGTGCTGCAGCACTACCATACCGGCACCATGACGCGCAGAAGCGAGGGCTTGAACCGCATCGTGCCCGAATGTTTCGTGGAGATGAATCCCGAGGACGCCGCGAGCCTGGGGATAGCGCACGGACGGCGGGTGCGGGTGGCCTCGCGGCGGGGGGAGATTTCCGTCAGGGCCGAGGTCACGGACCGGGTGGCCCGGGGGCACCTCTTCATCCCGTTCCACTTCGCCGAGGCCGCGGCCAACGTCCTGACCAACCCGGCCCTGGATCCCCTGGCCCGGATTCCGGAGTTCAAGGTCTGCGCGGTGCGCGTGATTCCCGAATAGCAGGCCGCCCCAAAACGGCGATCTGCTGCGTCAGCGAAAAAATCCAGACCGCTTATGTATGCGCAATACACCGCGCGCCCTGAATTTTTTCGCTTCCTTGCATCTCACCATTTTTGAACGGCCTGCGAATTTTGAACTTTTCAGTCGAATAGTCCGCTTCATTCGACGGCCACGAACCAGGCCCGGAACTCGCGCCCGGGCTTGAAGCCCACGCCCACCGCCCCCTTGTGCAGGTACAGGCAGTAGGCCCAGTCCGGCGAGTAAGCGCTGCTGGTTGAGGACCAGTAGGCTTCCTGCGGGTGCTCGAAGGGGTGCCCGGCGGGCAGGGCCGGGTCGTGCCGCTCGGCGTCGACGAGGGACTCCAGTTCCCTGATGTTCGGCAGGCGCCAGCGCAGATCGCCCTCGCGGCGCCGCCTGGCCGCCTCCAGCGCCTCCTCCCACGTGCACACGCCGCACAGGTCCGCCGAGCGCGTCCACAGCAGCCCCGTCAGCAGGTCGCGCACGCCCGCGTCCTCCGGCGCAAAGCGCGGTTCCGGCCACGCCGCGCCTTTGAGCAGCTCCCCATCCTGCCCCGTCCCCTCGCATTCCACGACGTTCCCGGACACGTCGCGGCACGTCCGCTGCCCGGTCCGCGCCAGGAGCGGGCTTTCCCCCCGCACGGGCCAGACCATGGCGTCGCGCGTCTTGTCGCCGTAAAACATGCGCCCGCCCTCCAGGTGCACGTGCCAGGCGTAGCCCGGCGCGCGGCTGGCCGTGGTCGAGGTCCAGTACCAGGTCTGCTGCACGGAGAAGGGGTGCCCGGCCGGCAGGGCCGGGCGGTGGTGGGCGTGGCTGACGACGCTCAGGAGTTCGCGACGGTTGGGCAGGCGCCAATCGGCGTGGCCGAAGGCGTTTTCGCGGTTCATGTCCGCCACGGCGGCCAGGGCTTCGGGCCAGGACATGGGGAAGTCGCCCACCGAGGCGATGCGGGGCCAGACCAGGCCCGTCAGGCGGTCCAGGGCCAGGTCGTCGCCCTGCAGCTCAAAGCGCGGCTCGGGCCAGGGCGCTCCGGCGCGGAACTCGCCGTCCTGCCCCGTCCCCGCGCAGTCCGCTCGGCGGCCGGCGGCGTCGAAGCACAGGTGCTGGCCGGTGGAAAGGAGGTGGGTGTTTGTCATGGCTCCCGCCGGGGTAGAGATGTCGGGCCATGCCGGAATGGTCCGGCCGAGGCTGACAGCCTAGCGGGGAAATCCGTGCGCGGTCAATGCGCGGCGGGGCCGGAGGGTTCAAAGGGGCGGGCCGGAAGGACTCCGGCCCGCGTGTCGATCACATTTTCGGAGCTAGGCGGGATTGCGGAAGTAGATGACGGACTGGGCGCTCATCTTCTTGACGATCTCCTTGCCCTGGGCCTCGAGTTCCATCTTCAGGATCTCCTTTTCCCCGAAGCGGATGGCGTCGGTCATGCACGCTTCGGCGCAGACGGGCTTTTCGCCCATGTGCACCCGGTCCCAGCACAGGTCGCACTTGTGGGCCTTGTTCCGGGCCGCGTCGAACTGGATGACCCC
>CALMTS010000207.1 GCA_937872685.1 uncultured Desulfomicrobium sp. | reverse complement strand
GATGTTCAGGCCCAGGCCCGTGCCGCCGAAGATTCTCGACGTGACCGGGTCGGCCTGCTCGAAGGCTTCGAACAGCCGTGGCAGGATTCCGGGGTCGATGCCGATGCCCGTGTCGCCGACCTCGAAACGCAGCGTCGTGCGCCCGCCTTCCGCGGGGAGGCCCGCAGGGCGGAATGCGGCCAGGCATACGGTGCCGTTTCTGGTGTATTTGACGGCGTTGTCCACGAGGTTGAGCAGCACCTGCCGCAAACGCAGCGGGTCGCCGAGCAGGTGCCGGGGAAGGCCGGGTTCCATGGACAAGACGAGTTCGTTTCTGTTCTTGAGCGCCTTGGGCGCCAGGAGGTCGGCCGTCTCGCGCAGCAGGGCCTCGAGTTCGAAGGGGACCGTCTCCAGCTCCACCTTGCCGGCCTCGATTCTGGCCAGGTCGAGAATGTCATTGATGATGCCTGTGAGATGGTCGGCTGCGGTCTGGACTTTTAACAGGCATTCGCGCACAGGCCCGGACTCCGCAAGCTGCAGGGAAATGTTCGTGAAGCCGATCAGGGCGTTCATGGGGGTGCGGATCTCGTGGCTCATGCTCGCCAGGAAATCGCTCTTGGCCCGGGCCTTGGACTCGGCTTCCAGGCGGAGAAGGGTAATGCGTCTGATGGTGTAGCCCAGCAGGGCGGTCATGCAGAAAGCCTCGACAACGAGGGCGTGCCACAGGAGCATGGGGTGGAAGAATGGCAACGCTCCGCCCACGGCCCAATTGTACCCGACCGTGGTGCAGAAAATCCCGCCCCAGGCCAGGAGCAGGACGAGAGCCATGCCCCGTTCACGCCTCAGGGTGACAAGGCAGGCCAGCACCCCGAGAAGGGTGAAAGGGATGGCCGCGCGCATGGCGATCATGCCCTGCAGGGCTTCTGGCGCCAGAAAGGATGAGGCTGCGGCGATGCAGGCGGCGAGAGTGGAGATGAAAAGAAGGCCATCGACGAAGCGGTTGCTCTCCCTCACCGGGAGAAACGACCGGGTCACGGCGGCCAGGCATGCAGGGATCAGCAGGCCGAAAGCCATGAGGGCCGCCGGAAGGCGTCCATGCGTGACGAGAAACTGGGAGCTGCTCGTGGCCACGAACCCCATGAAGGCTGCGTTGGTCAGCACGAGCCAGAGGCATTTCGGACGTCGCGTGTACAGGCAGATGGCCATGTGCCCCAGGGTCAGGGTGGCGAAAAAACCCAGGAAAATTCCCGTTTTCATGGCCTTGGCGTCGTTGGCCTGTATGGTGCTGGCGGCGGAGGCGATGCGGGGGGCGACCATGATGGGGCGGATGCCTGTGACCCGGAGGTAGCAGGTCAGGGGCTCTCTCAGGTTGCGGGGGAGGCGGAATTGCCTGCGGTCCTGGCCCCAGTCGGCCGAGACCGTGCGGCCGGCGGCATGGACCAGCCATCCGCCCGGGGCGCCTGGATCGGGCACGTAGAGATGGATGGTGTCATAGAAATTCCAGCCGGGGTCGAAAATCCAGGCTGTGGACGCCTCGCCGGGCAGCCGGCGTTCGGCGACGGTGAACCGGAACCACAGGGCCGATGAGGTGAAGCCGAAGTTGAAATGCCCGAGCGGCGGAGGATTGTACCGGTCCGCCATGGCGGCGGACGCGGCCTGTTCGATGGTCATCGAACGGCCTGGATCCTCCAGGAACTCGAGGCCGGGCCGCAGGTCGTACCCATCCGCCGCCCTGTCCAGGATCACGGTCGGCCCGCACCAAGCAATGTGCGGAACAACTGCGAAGAGTGACATCGCGGCCATGAACGCCACGTTCATCAGGACATATCGGGCAGCCATCATGTTCGGAAGACTCCGTTGCAGGTTCCCGGAATCTCAGCGCGGTCAGGGGTTCTTCTCTGCAGGTGTCGCTTCTTGCCACAGTGCGAGCGGACCGCCAGCTGTCTTTGCGAAAAGCTCGTAACGCTTGTAAATACTTATATGAAAATTATGTTTATGCGTATTTGTTGACGTAATAATTATATTTAGCATGATTATTATTAAGTATCAATATGCCTGGATTTCTAAATGTTAATTATTATTTTTATACTGGTGAAATTTTATCATAATTTTGTAAATTTACATGCGTATATCTTGTAAATATATTTATTTATACTGTTATATATAATTAAAAATGATATAAAAAAAATGCTATGTGTTGTAAAAATATTAATCATGTCAAAATTATAATAATAATTCTTGTCTAATATTGCGTATATAATGACAATTGGAAGTAGTCTTTGTGTCTCAATATTCTAATGTAAAAATCTCATTATGTTAGCATGTTGCGCTATGTGCGTGTTGGCATAGTCCGAAAAAAATGTTTTATTTCAGGCTATTACTGGAGGATAGCGTTTTGTCTTACGAAATTGCAGCAAATTTGTTGGACAATCGTTCGGCATGTAAAGTTATCTTTGCGAGAGTGTCATACATAAGATGAGGAGGCGATATGGACACGCAATCATTTTCTGATAAACAAATATATTACAGCGTAATACATCAAGACTCTTGGTCTTCGACCCGCCATTGAGAGCAAGAGCTCAGAAAGTTTTTGGTCGCTCGGTCCCGCTGTGGGGCCGCGATCATGAGTATGTTGAAAAGCGAATTGCTTCATTCAAGCAGTCCATTTTCAGGCGGTTGAACACTTTTTTCATCGAATTGCTTTTTCGTCCTGATGCGCGGCACACGAAGTCCAGCTTTACGAAGTCGTCCGACATGTGGCCTGGCCATATGCTACGGGATCTGGAGTGGGTGCGCCAAGCCGCACAGTCCGGCGCAGACGGCAGGCGCGTTGGATGCGCCGCTCCAACGCCATGATGGCGTCTTCCTACCCGGCGCCATGCGGGCGGCCGCACAAGGCGTTTGACAATCGGGGGCGAATCGTGCTCCCTGCGAC
>CALMTS010000206.1 GCA_937872685.1 uncultured Desulfomicrobium sp. | reverse complement strand
TCCACGTTTCAAAGACTCATAAGCACGTTTGATCAACCAGGGAAACACATTGTTCGTGCGGTATCGCGCGTCCTTACCCGTGTTCGGGGTAAGCCCCATGCTGCGAGGTGCAGCCCGGACGCAGGGAATTGTGGGCCTCCATGGCGCAGAGTTTTCCGCACATGGTGCAGGTTTTGCCTTCTCTGGCACGGTTTTCCTCCCAGCGGCGGCGAGGGAGTTCCGGATCCAGGGCGGCAGTGAACATCCCCTCCCAATCCAGCGCCTTGCGGCAGGCAGACATGGTCCTGTCGCGGTCGATGGCGCCCGGAATCCCCTTGGCGATGTCTCCGGAATGGGCGGCGATGAGCGTGCTGACCACGCCCTGGCGCACGTCCTCCATATCAGGCAGGCAAAGGTGCTCGGCAGGTGTCACGTAGCAGAGGAAGTCCGCACCCGCGGCAGCCGCAACCGCGCCTCCGATGGCGGCGGTGATGTGGTCGTATCCTGGGGCGATGTCCGTAGTCAGCGGACCCAGCACGTAAAACGGAGCCTCGTCGCAGATGCGCTTCTGCAGCATGACGTTGCCCGCGATCTGGTTCAGGGGCATGTGCCCCGGCCCTTCGATCATGACCTGGACCCCTCTGTTCCTGGCCCTCCGCGCCAATTCCCCGATGACCAGCAATTCCTGAATCTGCGCCGCATCGGTGGCGTCGCAGACTGCTCCGGGCCGCAACCCGTCGCCGAGGCTCAGGGTCACGTCGTATGTGAAGGCGATGTCCAGCAACCGGTCGAACTCTTCCAGCAACGGATTTTCCCGGTTGTTCCGTTCCATCCATGCCGCCAGGAGTGCGCCGCCCCGGCTGACGATCCCGGCCACCCGGTCCTGCGCATGCGTCCTGGCGACAGCCTGGCGGGTCACTCCGCAATGCACGGTGATGTAGTCGATCCCCTCGGCGCACTGCGCCTCGATGGAATCAAGGAGCATGTCCGGGGTCATGGACTCTATGCCGTGCCCGGCATCGACCAGGTCGGCGGCCACCGCATAGAGCGGCACGGCCCCGACCATGACCGGCGAATGATCGAGAAGAGCGCGCCGGGTCGCCATCAGGTCGCGTCCGGTGGAGAGATCCATGATGCTGTGCGCACCGGCTTTGACAGCCACGTCGAGTTTTTCAAGCTCAACGGCGAGGGAGCCCTGGACGCCCGATGTCCCGATATTGGCGTTGACCTTGGTTCTCAGCCCCGCCCCGATGCCCTCGGCCGAGAAATCGCGGCGCACGTTCTTGGGGATGACGATCCGCCCACGTGCCACACCCTGGCGAAGAATTTCAGGCTCCAGACCTTCCTTCGCCGCTACCACCCGCATTTCAGGGGTGATTGCGCCATTCAATGCTGCTTGCAACTGTGTCATGTCGATCTCCGCGGTTAAAAATGAAAAAGCCGTTTTCCAGCAAAGGAAAACGGCCGCACGCGGGTCGTCATGTTATCGTTTTCCTACGCTGGAATTATCCAGATCAGGTTCAAAGGGTATGATCTCAGGCTCATGCGAGCCACCCCTAACTTCTCGGGACGGGCTATGCGCTTCTGGAAGGCATGTCAACGTGCTTGGCAGACGGGAAGGAAAAACAGGGACTGGCCAGGGACTCTCACTCCACCCCAAGCCGGGCATTATAGACAAACGACTGGCTGGCGGCG
>CALMTS010000205.1 GCA_937872685.1 uncultured Desulfomicrobium sp. | reverse complement strand
GGCTACTTGTCCTTGTCGTGGCTGGAGCGGAAAATCATGCGGATGGGCGTCTTGTCCATGCGGAAGACCTTGCGCAGCTGGTTCTCCAGGTAGCGCACGTAGCTGCCGTGAAAGAGCTTCTCGTCGTTGACGAAGAAGACAAAGGTCGGCGGCCGCGAGTCGGCCTGGGTCATGTAGTAGATCTTGCCGCGCCGCCCGCCAGTGACCGGGGGCTGGTGCCGCTCGGTGACCATCTTGACCAACCGGTTGAGCTCGCCCGTGGTCACGCGCTGGCCGCACTGCTCCCAGAGCTTCTCGACCAGGGGCAGGAGCCCGCCGAGCCCGGCCATGGACACGGACGAGGAATACAGCACCGGCACATGGCCGCAGAAGGCGAATTCATCGACCAGTTCCTTCTTGGCCTTGGCCAGCTGGTCCTTGGTCAGCAAGTCGATCTTGTTGAGGAGGATGACGAAGGGGATTTTCTCCGTGTCCAGGAAGGACAGCAGGCGTTTGTCCTGCCCCACCACGCCGTCCATGACGTCAAGGACAAGAACCACCACGTCGGCCTTCTTGGCGGCCTGCATGGAATGCACGACGCTGAAATACTCCAGGGAATCCGTGACCTTGGATTTGCGGCGCACCCCGGCCGTGTCCACGAAGGTGTAGGTCTTGCCGCCCCGCTCCACGCTCACGTCCACGCAGTCGCGGGTGGTTCCGGCCTCGGCGCTGACCATGAGGCGCTTCTTGCCGGCGATGGCGTTGATGGTCGAGGACTTGCCCGCGTTGGGGCGGCCCAGCAGGGCGATCTTCAGCCCACCGGGGGTCTGCGCCACGCCTTCGCACTCCGCGTCGGCCTCGGGCAGGCAGCGCTCGATGATGTCGCGCAGGTCGCCCATGCCGTAGCCGTGGGCCGCGGACACGCAGTCCATGGGAAAGCCCAGGGCGTAGAAGTCCGCGGCCATGGTCTCCTCCTGCTCGGGCCCGTCCACCTTGTTGACCACGACACGCACCTCCTTGCCCCACTGGCGCAGGAACTGCCCGACCTGCTCGTCCTGGGGGTGCAGGCCGGTGCGGCCGTCCACGACGAAGAGGATCAGGTCCGCCCCGGACATGGCCTCCCGGGCCTGATCGAAGATGCTCATCTCGATCTCGTCGCTGGAGTCCGGGACAAGTCCGCCCGTGTCCACCAGCACGTAGGAGCGGCTCTCTCCGCGCACCTCGCTGTAGATGCTGTCGCGGGTCACCCCGGCCATGTCGTGCGTGATGGACACGCGTTTCTTGACCAGGCGGTTGAAGAGGGTTGATTTGCCCACATTGGGCCGGCCGATGAGGGCCACCAGGGGAAGGCTTGCGTTCATGATCAGGGTTTCCGGCCGATGGTCTCGGCGATGCTCGTGGTGTATGGCGGGTACAAAACCCCGCGTTCTGTGACGATGCCCGTTATCAGGGCGTTGTCCGTGATGTCGAAAGCGTAGTTGAAGACGGGCACCCCGTCGGGGGTGATCTGCGTCGGTCCCACGTGGGTCACTTCCAGGGGAGTGCGGTCCTCGATGGGGATGAGGCTGCCGTCGGGCGTGGCCAGGTCGAACGTGGAGCTGGGCGCGGCCACGTAAAAGGGCACGCCGTAATGCCGGGCCAGGATGGCCACGCCGGAGGTGCCGATCTTGTTGGCCACGTCTCCGTTGGCAACGATGCGGTCCGCGCCGACCACGACCTTGTCCACCAGCCCGCGCTTCATGAGCAGCGAACAGGCGTTGTCGCAGGCCACTGTCACGGGGATGCCGTCCTTGTGCAGCTCGTAGGCCGTGAGCCGGGCGCCCTGCAGGAAGGGCCGGGTCTCGTTGGCGATGACCGAAATTTTCTTGCCCATGTCCACGGCGCCGCGGATCACGCCCAGGGCGGTGCCGTACCCGGCCGTGGCCAGGGCGCCGGCGTTGCAGTGGGTCATGACCGTGTCGCCGTCGGCCAGGAGTTCGCCGCCGAAGCGGCCCATGGCCCTGTTCATGGCGATGTCGTCGGCGTGGATCTTGCGCGCCAGGGCAAGCCAGGCCTCGCCCAGCTCGCGGGGGTCCGCGATGCCGCGGGCGGCCTCGCGCATCTCGCCCACGGCCCAGGCCAGGTTGACGGCCGTGGGCCGGGCCTGGACCAAAAGCCCAAGCAGGCGGCCGAGCTCATTGGCCCAGTAGGCGCCGGCGGCCATGGCCTGCTTCAGCGCGATGCGGCACCCGTAGGCGGCGCTCACGCCGATGGCCGGCGCCCCGCGCACGACCATGGTCTGCAGGGCGTAGATGACGTCCTCCACCGTGCGGCAGGCAAACGTCTCCTCCACCAGGGGCAGCTTGCGCTGGTCGAGAAGCAGAAGGGTGCAGGCTTCGGCGTCGAAGCGGATATGGTCTTCCATGAATGATCCTCTGAAAGAATGGGAGTTATGGGTCGTATGGGACATATGGGACGTATAGGTTCTTTCTTCAAACATAGGTCCCATACGACCCATAGGTCCCATTCTTCCCTTCTTCCCAAAAAAAACCGGGCCACCAAGCAGCCCGGTTTCCGCGAACAGAATCGGCGTCCCGGGTTACGAGCGCTCGGTCACTTCCACCAGATGGTAGCCGAACTGGGTCTTGACCGGTCCGTGCACCACGCCCACGGCTTCGTGGAAGCAGACGTGGTCGAACTCGGGCACCATCTGGCCGGGTCCGAAAGTGCCCAGGTCGCCGCCGCGCTTGCCGGACGGGCACTGGGAATAGTTGCGGGCGAGTTCGGCGAAGTCTCCGCCTTCCTCGGTGATCTTCTTTTTCAGAGCCTGGCAGACCTCTTCGGTCGCCACCAGAATGTGACGGGCACGTGCTTTGGCCATGATGATCTCCTTGATTTTTTTGTGGCCCTAACCCGATGCCCGCCACTTGGCAAGAAGCCCTTCAGGCGTAGGCCGCCATGTGCTCCGCGACCTTGCCCATGTCCACGGCCTTCCGGTACAGCGCCCCTTGGCCGCATTGCGGCAACAGCGTCTCCTTGGACGGCTTCTCCTCGCGGTAGATGACTCCTATGGGTATCTCCTCCCCGAAAACCGTGGCGACCTTCATGGCCTCGGCCCAGTCCGCGGGATCATGGGAGGCCTCCTTGCAGCGGGCCTTGTACCAGCCGAAGGTGTTGACCTTGTTGAAGGATATGCACGGCGAGTGCATGTCCACCAGGGAAAAGCCCTTGTGCTCCATGGCCGCCGCGATGGTCGTGGCGGCGTGCTCCTTGAGCCCCGAAAAGGCCCTGGCCACGAAGGAGGCGCGCATGGCCACGGCCACGGCCACGGGGTTGAAGGGCTGGTCGAGCATGCCCAGGGGGTTGTTCTTGGTCACGTGCCCGGTCATGGTCGTGGGGCTCGACTGGCCCTTGGTCAGACCGTAGATCTGGTTGTCGTGCACGATGAGGGTGATGTCCAGGTTGCGGCGGATGGCGGCCAGGAAATGGTTGCCGCCCTCACCGTAGGAGCAGCCGTCTCCCGACTCCACGACAACCTTCAGTTCCGGATTGGCCAGCTTCAGGGCCTGGGCCGGCGGCAGGGCGCGGCCGTGCAGCCCGTTGAACCCGTTGCATTTGAGGTAATGGACAATCTTGGCCGCCTGGCCGATGCCCGAGACCATGGCGAACTGGTGGGGCTCAAGCCCCTGGCGGGCCAGGGCCTCCTTGAGGGCCAGCAGCACGTCGTGGTTGCCGCAGCCGGGGCACCAGCTGGTGGTGAATTGGCCGTATATCTTGCTGTCGATCATAATGCCTCCAGGATGGGCGCGAGGCGCTCCAGGACATAGCCGGCCGTAAGCGCCCGGCCGTCGTAGCGCAGGACGGAGTTTGCGATGTGGAAACCGGTGACCTTGCGCAGCAGGCCGGCGAACTGGGCCGTGCTGTTGCCTTCCACGGCGACCACGGACCCGGCCGCGTGCAGGCGTTGCAGGAAGGTTTCCGGGATCAGGGGCCAGACCTGGGTGAAGCACAGGCAGGCGGCCTTGACGCCCCTGCCCTGCAGCAGTTCCGTGACCTCGCGCAGCGCGTCGCCCGAGGAGCCCCATCCCACGAGCAGCAGGTCGGGTTCCTCCTCGCCCGTGTATGCAGGCGGGATGACCTCGTCCCGCAGCACGTCGATTTTGGCCAGGCGCTTGTCCTGCATGAGCACGCGGATGCCGCCGTCCTCGATGATGTGGCCGGCCTCGTCATGCTCGTGGCAGTCGACCAGGACCAGGCTTTTGCCATGGCCGGGGATGCGCCGGGGGGAGACCGGGGCGGACCAGTCGTACCGGTGGTATGTGCCGGGGTCGTCGTCGGACAGGTCGGGCCCCGCCACAGGAGGCAGGGACGCGAGGTCGAAGGGCTCCACGGATCTGGCGGCGCTGGCCAGGTACTGGTCCGAGAGCACGAAGACTGGGGTCTGGGCCTTCTCCGCCAGGTCGAAGGCCTTGTGCGTGAGATGAAAACAGTCCGCCACGCTGGCGGGGGCCAGGATGGCGCGGTGGAACTCGCCGTGCCCCGCGTGCAGGACCAGGTCCAGATCCGCCTGCTCCGTGCGCGTGGCCAGTCCCGTGGCCGGGCCGGGGCGCTGGGCCACGACGAAGACCACGGGCATCTCCATGACGCCGGCCAGGCTGACGGCTTCGGTCATCAGGGCAAACCCTCCGCCCGAGGTCGGGACAATGCTCCGCGCACCGCCGTAGGCCGCGCCCAGGGCCATGTTGGCGGCCGCGATCTCGTCCTCGGCCTGCTCCACGACCACGCCCATGTCCACGGCGGCCTGGGCCAGGCCTTCGGCGATGGAGGTGGCCGGCGACATGGGGTAGAAGCTGCAGAAGCGCACGCCGGCGGCCAGGGCGCCCAGGACCACGGCCTGGTTGCCGTCCATGGTCAGCATCCCGGACGGGCCCGCGGCTTCGGGCATGGGCATCGCCGGCGCGTTTTCCCGGGCCCAGCCCATGGCCGCGGCCAGGACGTCCAGGTTGCTGGACACGATCTGTTCGCCCTTGGCCCGGAAGTTGTCCGCGACGAGCTCGCCCAGGGCTTCGGCCTCGATGCCGATCATGGCGCCGATCACGCCCATGAGGGCCACATTGCGGAAGACCGGCCGCGAGGCCAGTTCGGCGAAGGGGATCGCGACGAGGCCGGGTTCGGCCGGCAGTTCCCAGCCCGCATCAACGAGGATGACGGCCCCGTCGGCAAGCCTGGCGCGGTGCAGTTCCACGCTTTCGAGGCTCATGGCCGCCAGCAGGTGGAACGTGTCCGGCGGACCCTGCACCGGTTTCGATGCGACGCGGATGCGGACGTTGTTGTGCCCCCCCCGCACGCGGGACATGACATGCTGGACGGCGAGCAGGTGCCGTCCGGAGCGGACAACGGCCTTCCCCAGGAGTCCGGCCACAGTGTCCAGCCCTTGTCCGGCTTCCCCTCCCATGATCAGATGCAGTTCTTCACGCACGAATATCTCCTTGGTTTCCCGTGACCGCGACGGCGCCGCGCAGGATGAATGACGATTCTTCAGTAGGTTGCACATTTCGGCCCCGGAGACAACCACGTCCTTCACTGCGTCCGGAAAATCGCAGGCCGCGGGCTTTACGCGACTGCGGGAAATCCTTAATGCAGACCCGTTCACAGGCACACCTCAAGGAAACGTTCATGCCCTCTCCATCCTTCGTCATCGGCATCGACACCGGCGGCACCTACACCGACGCCGTGGTCCTGGACCCCGCCTCGGGGCAGGTCCTGGCCAGCGCCAAGGCGCCGACCACGGCCCATGACCCGGCTCTGGCCATCGGCCGGGGGCTCGCCGAGGTCCTCGCGGCTTCGGCCGTGCCCCCCGCACAGATCGGGCTGATCACCGTGTCCACCACCCTGGCCACCAACGCCCTGGTGGAAGACAAGGGGGCCGAGGTCGGCCTCTTCGTCATCGGCCATGACAAACGGTTGAACGTGCCTGCGGCCGACGTCCGTTTCATCCCCGGCGGACACAAGGCCAGGGGCGTCGAATCCGAACCCCTGGGCATGGAGTTCCTGGTCAAGGGCATCGCGGAAATGCGCGGTCAGGTGGACGCCTACGCCGTCTGCGCCATGCTCGCCTTCGACGACCCGACCCACGAACTCATCGCGGCCAAGGCCGTGGAGCTCATGGACCCCAAGCCCGTCTTCTGTTCCCATCAGGCGAGCTCCCTCCCCGGCATGCAGGAACGCGCCGCGACGGCCGTGCTGAACGCCCGCCTGCTTCCCGTCATGCAGGACTTCCTGCACAGCATCGACCGCTCCATGCAGCGCCTGGGGCTGTCCTGCCCGGTGCGCATCGTGCGCGGGGACTGCAGGAGCATGGACCTCGGCCACGCCCTGCGCAACTCCTCGTCCACCGTGGCCAGCGGCCCGGCGGCCACGGCCCTGTTCGGGGCCCGCGCCGCGGCGGGCGGCACGGCCGTCATCGTGGACGTTGGCGGCACCACCACGGACATCACCCTCATTCGCGACGGGAGGCCCGTCATCCGCGAGGAGGGCATGACCATCGGCGCGTGGCGCACCCACGTGCGGGCCGTGGAGATGTACACCGTGGGTCTGGGCGGCGACAGCCTGGTGCGGATCCGCTCAGGGGCGGACGA
>CALMTS010000204.1 GCA_937872685.1 uncultured Desulfomicrobium sp. | reverse complement strand
GCGGGCAAGGCCGCGTTCGCGGACGAGTGGCCGGAGCAGAGCGTCCTGAACGGCTATCTGGAGGAGGGCGCGCGGGCCAATCCGGGCCTGCAGGCCGCCTTCGCCCGCTTCGACGCGGCCCTGGACAAGGTGCCCCAGGCCCGGGCCTGGCCTGATCCGAGGCTGTCTTTCGGCGTCTTCACCGTGCCCGTCGAGACGCGCACCGGACCCCAGCGCATGCGCTACGGCGTGTCCCAGATGCTGCCGTGGTTCGGCAAGCGCGACCTCAAGGCCACCGTGGCCGAGCGCGAGGCCGCGGCCCTGCTGGCCCAGGCCCAGGGCGTCAAGCTGACCCTTTTCCGCGAGATAGGTGCCGCCTATTTCGAGTACGCCTATCTCGGCAAGGCGCTGGAATCAGCCCGGGAAGAGCTTGAAATATTGAAATATTTCGAAGCACTGGTGGAAACCCGCTACACCGTTTCCAGCGCCTCCTACGCGGATTTCACCCGCGTCCAGGTGGAGCGGGCCAAGGTCGAGGAGCGCGTCGCCTCCCTGAACGATTACCGGCTTCCCCTGTCCGAGCGCCTGCGCACCCTGCTTGGCAGACCCGCCGGGGAGATCCTGCCCATGCCCGGCAGCGTCCCGCTCATGGATACGGACTGGGACGACGCCCGGATCGCCGCTGCCGTCACGGAGCACAACCTCGCGCTGGCCGCCCTCGACGCCAAGGCCGAAGCCGCCGATGCGGCCGCGGCCCTGGCCCGAAAGGAGTTTTTTCCCGACCTGACCGTGGGGGTGGAGTCCATCTACACCGACGCCCCGCGCATGGCGGGGGTGGTCAACGAGGGCAGGGACCCCGTGGCCGTCACCTTCGGCATCAACCTGCCCCTGGACCAGGAGGCGCGGGAGGCGGCGGTGCGGCAGGCGAAGAATTCCGCCCGGGCGACGCGGCTGGAGCGGGCGGACAAGGTGGCCGGCCTCGAGGCCCAGGCCAGCAGGCTGCTATTCGGCGTCCGCGACGGGGCCAGGCGCCTTGAGCTTCTGTCCGGGACCATCGTGCCCAAGGCGCGGCAGAACCTTGATGCCTCCATGGACGCGTACCAGGCGGGCAAGGCCTCCATGCTGGACCTCCTGACCGCCGAGAAGACGCTCATCGAGCTGGAACTGCAGTACCACCGGGTGCTGGCGGACCAGGCCGTGCGCCTGGCCGATCTCGATGTGCTGGCCGGGGAGGAGATTCCCCGCACATTTTCGAGGGCCCCGGCTCTGGCCGGGGAAGAACAGGCCCGCGACCTGCGGGTCCCACTGACAAAACCCGAAGCCTCCAAGTGAGGCAAGGAGAACCATCATGAAAAAGCTCATTCTGCTCTGCGCGGCCGTCACCGCCTTCGCCTTCCTGACCCTGTCCCCGGCCTGGGCCGCGCCCCAGACCGAATGCCCCGTCATGGGCGGCGCCATCAACAAGGAACTCTATGTGGATTACAAGGGCGAGAGGGTGTATTTCTGCTGCGCGGGTTGCCCCGATACCTTCAAGAAGAATCCCGAGAAGTACATGAAAAAGCTCAAGGCCGAAGGCATCGAGCTGGAAAAGGTCCCGGCCGAAGCCGCACCGGCGGAAAAGAAACAGTAAACCTCCTCCGAGGGATGCATGAACGCGACATTCAGGACATACGCGGTGTGGGTCACGGCCGGATGCCTTCTCGTGGCCCTCGGCCTTGGCGGGGGATACCTCCTGTGGGCCCCTCCCGGGGACGGGCATGACGGGCACGGCCATGGCGGGCAGGAGACCGCCGGAGGCGCGCCCGCCGCATCCCTGTGGACCTGCTCCATGCATCCCCAGATCAAGCTGCCCGAACCCGGGCAGTGCCCCATCTGCTTCATGGATCTCATCCCTCTGGCCGTCCCCGACGGCGAGGACCGGCGGACGAGCCTGCGCCAGCTGACCCTTTCCCCGGACGCGGCCCGCCTGGCGGGCATCCGGGTGGAGGCGGCGCGTCTGGCCGACGTTTCCGTGCAGACCCGCCTTTTCGGCAAGGTGGCCTACGACGAATCGCGCGTTGGCGTCATCACGGCCTGGATCGGCGGCCGCATCGACAGGCTCCACGTGGACACCACCGGCGAGGTGGTCCGCGCCGGGCAGGCCATGGCCCTCATCTACAGCCCGGAACTTGTGGCGGCCCAGGCCGAGCTGATCCAGGCCGTGCGGGCGCGTGAGCGCATGTCCGGCGGCAGCGGCCTGGTCGCGGACGCCGCCCTGCGCATGGAGAACGCCGCCCGCGAGAAGCTGCGCCTGCTGGGCATGGGCAAGGCGCAGATCGAAGGCATGGTCAAACGCGGAACCCCGGCGGACCATGTCACCCTGACCGCGCCCCAGTCGGGCATCGTCATCGAGAAAAAGGTCGTGGAGGGCATGTACGTGCAGACGGGCATGCCCATCTATGCCGTGGCGGACCTCTCGCGGGTCTGGGTGGTGCTTGAGGCCTACGAGTCGGACCTGGTCTGGATGGCCCCGGGCAAGGACGTGGCCTTCAGGGTCGAGGCCCTGCCGGGGCAGGAGTTCACGGGCAAGGTCGTCTATGTGGGCACGTCCGTGAACCCGGCCACGCGCACCGTGGAGGTGCGGGTGGAAGTGCCAAACCCCGGTCTTGCGCTCAAACCCGGCATGTTCGTCAGCGCGATGCAGCGGGACGGGTCGGCGCAGCGGCCGCGTGAACTGGTCGTTCCGGCCTCGGCCCCGCTCATCACCGGGGAGCGCGCCGTGGTGTACGTGGCCGACCCTGATCGTCCCGGCGTGTACGAGGGCCGGGAGGTGGTGCTCGGACCCAGGACCGATCAGGGCTACGTGGTCCGCGGCGGCATCGCCGAAGGCGAACTGGTGGTGGTGCAGGGCAATTTCCGCATCGACGCGGCCCTGCAGATCGTGGCCCGGCCGAGCATGATGAACCCGGCCGAGGCTCCGGCCGCGAGCGGGGTGCGCTTCGCGGACGTGCCGCAGCCCTTCAGCGTCCGCCTGGCGGCTCTGGCCCAGCGCCTCGGGGCCGTGGAGGAAGCCGTGGCCGCGGGCGGCCTGGACGCCGTGCGCGGCGCGTACCATGATTTCGGCAAGGCCCTGAACGGCGTGGACGCCGATGCCCTGGACGGCGAGGCGGCCCTGGAATGGAAGGAGCTGTCCATGCTTCTGGGGAACGACGCCCTGCTGGGCTACGAGTCCCCGACCCCGCGCCGCGCCGCCCAGGTGCTGGACGACATGCGAGGCCATTTCGCCCGGGTCCGGGCCGCGTTCCCCCTGCAGGAGCTCACGGCCAAGATCGAGGCCCCGGCCGGGTTGCGCAGGGCCCTCGACGCCCTGTACGCCGCCTATGTCCCGGTGCAGGAGGCCCTGGCCGGCGATGACGCGAACGCGGCCCACGCATCCCTCATCCTTTTCCGGGAGGCCCTCGGAAATTCCGACGAGGCCGCCCGCGCCGAAGGCAGCGAGGCATGGGCCGGGCATTCCGCAGCCATCGCTTCGGCCCTCGGCGAGATGGAACAGGCCTCCGAAATGGACGGCCTGCGCGCCGGGTTCTACCCCCTGTCCGTAGCCATGTCCCGCATGGTGGAGGCCTATGGGGCAGGGCAGGGGGCGGTCTATGAACTCTACTGTCCCATGGCCTTCGGCAACCAGGGGGCGACGTGGCTGCAGGGCGACCCGAAGGTCAACAACCCCTATTTCGGGGCCGCCATGCTGCGTTGCGGCGAGGTCAAACGCCAGCTCAAGGACGAGTAGCCATGAGCACGCAGCCGACCCTCATGGACCGCATCATCCGTTTCTGCCTGGACCAGAAGCTCGTCGTTTTCCTCCTGGTCTGCATGGCGCTGGGCTGGGGCTACGTCGTCGCCCCCTTTGCCTGGCACGCGCCCGGCATCGAGCGCGACCCCGTGCCCGTGGACGCCATCCCGGACATCGGCGAGAACCAGCAGATCGTCTTCACTTCCTGGCCCGGCCGCTCGCCCCAGGACGTGCAGGACCAGGTCACCTATCCCCTGACCGTGTCCCTTCTGGGCATGCCCGGCGTGAAGACCGTGCGCTCCTACTCCATGCTCGGCTTCTCGACCATTTACGTCATCTTCGACGAGGACGTGGAGTTCTACTGGTCCCGCACGCGTCTGCTGGAGAAGATCAATTCCCTGCCGCCGTCCACATTGCCGTCCGACGTGCGTCCGACCCTGGGCCCCGACGCCACGGCCCTGGGCCAGGTCTTCTGGTACACCCTGGAGGGCCGCGACCCCGACGGGCGGCCGACGGGCGGTTGGGACCCCGATGAAATCCGCGCCGTGCAGGATTGGTACGTGCGCTATGCCCTGACCTCGGCCGAAGGGGTGAGCGAGGTGGCCGGCGTGGGCGGCTTCGTGCGCGAATACCAGATCGAAATCGATCCCGACGCCATGCGCGCGGCCGGCGTCAGCCTCCCGGAGATTGTCGGCGCCCTGAAGATGGCCAATCTGGAAGTGGGCGCCGGGACCATGGAAATCAACCGCGTGGAGTACGTCATCCGCGGCATCGGTTTCATCAAGAATCTCGAACAGGTGCGCACTTCGGTCATCAAGATGCGCGACTCCATCCCCATCACCGTGGACGACGTGGCCCACGTCAGCTTCGGCCCGGCAAACCGCCGCGGCCTGCTGGACAAGGGCGGGGTGGAGGTGGTCGGCGGCGTGGTCACCGTGCGCTACGGCGAAAACCCGTTGGCGGCCATCGACGCGGTCAAGGCCGAGATCGCGCGCATCGCTCCCGGTTTGCCGGAAAAGACCCTGCCCGACGGCACGCGCTCCAAGCTGACCATCGTGCCCTTCTACGACCGCACGGGCCTCATCCACGAGACCCTCGATACGCTCAGCACCGCGCTGTACCAGGAAATACTCATCACCATCATCGTGGTCCTGGTGCTGGTCATGCACCTGCGCAGCTCCTTCCTCATTTCGGCCCTTCTGCCCATGGCCGTGATGATGTGCTTCATCGCCATGAAACAGTTCCGGGTGGACGCCAACATCGTGGCCCTGTCGGGCATCGCCATCGCCATCGGCACCATGGTCGACATGGGCATCATCATCTGCGAGAGCATCCTGCAGAAGATGGACTCCTCGCCCGAGGACACGCCCATGATCCGGGTGGTCTTCGAGGGCGCCTCCGAGGTCGGCAGCGCCGTGCTCACGGCCGTGTCCACGACCATCGTCGGCTTTCTGCCCGTCTTCTTCATGACCGGGGCCGAGGGCAAGCTGTTCGGCCCCCTGGCCTACACCAAGACCTTCGCCCTTCTGGCTTCCATCATCGTGGCCCTGACCATCCTTCCGGCGGGGGCCGCGCTCATTTTCCGCCGCCGTTCCACGCGGCCGTCCCTGTGGTTCGTCGCCGCCCTGGTGGCCGCCGGCCTGGTCGTGGCGGTCTGGAAGTCCGTCTGGATCGGTTCGGGACTCGTCGTGGCCGGCCTCTACCGCCTGGTTTACGACCGCCTGCCCGAACGCCGGCAGACCTGGCTGCGCTGGGGCGCGAGTCTCGGCCTGGCCCTGGCCGTGACCGTGTTTCTGGCTCTGGACTGGCTGCCGCTGGGGCTGGAGAAGGGGCGGACGGTCAACACCTTTTTCGTGATTGGCCTCATCGGCCTGCTGATGGGCTTTTTCCAGCTTTTCCGTTTTACGTACGGGCCGCTGCTGAAGATCTTCCTGCAGCATAAAGCCCTTTTCCTCGTCATTCCGGCCGTTTTGACCATGTTCGGCGGCGTGGTCTGGCTCGGGGCCGCCCCCTTCCTGTCCGCCCTGCCCGAAGGGCTGCGCACCAGCCGGCCCATGGTGGCCTTCGTCCACGCCTTCCCGGGCCTCGGCAAGGAGTTCATGCCGCCGCTGGACGAAGGCTCCTTCCTCTACATGCCGACCACCATGCCCCACGCCTCCCTGGGCGAGGTCAAGGACCTCCTGGCCCTGCAGGACATGTCCATCCAGGCCATCCCGGAAGTGGACAGCGCCGTGGGCAAGCTCGGGCGCGCGGACTCGCCCCTGGACCCGGCGCCGGTGTCCATGGTCGAGACCGTCATCAATTATAAAAACGAGTTCCTGCTGGACGCCGAGGGCAGGCGCCTGCGCTTCCTCTGGCACGAGGACGCCAAGGACTATTTCCGCGACGCGGCGGGCAATCCCGTGCCCGCGGCCGACGGCATGCCGTACCTGGTGCGCGGCTGGTTCGAGCGCGACGAAGAGGGGCGCCTCATCCCCGACGAGGACGGGCAGCCCTTCCGCCTCTGGCGGCCGGCCCTGGACCCTGAGCTGAACCGCGGACGCAGCGCCTGGGGCGGGATCAGGACTCCCGAGGACATCTGGGACGAGATCGTGGGGGCCGCCGACGTGCCCGGCATGACCTCGGCCCCGAAGCTGCAGCCCATCGCGGCGCGCATCGTCATGCTGCAGTCGGGCATGCGCGCGCCCATGGGGGTCAAGGTCAAGGGGCCGGACCTGCAGACCATCGAGAACGTGGCCATGGAGGTGGAACGGCTGCTCAAGGAAGTGCCCATGGTGCAGCCGGCCGCGGTGGTGGCGGACCGCATCGTGGGCAAGCCGTATCTGGAGATCGTGCCGGACCGCGAGGCCATTTCGCGCTACGGCATCATGCTGTCCACGGTGCAGGAGATCATCCAGGCCTCCGTGGGCGGCATGGTGGCGACCACGACCATCGAGGGGCGCGAGGTGTATCCGATCCGGGTGCGCTACATGCGCGACCTGCGCGACTCCGCCGAAAGCCTGGAACGAATTCCCGTGCCCGCGGCCAACGGCAGGCAGATCCCGCTCGGGCAGCTGGCCGAGATCCGCTACGTGCGCGGTCCCCAGGCCATCAAGAGCGAGGACACCTTTCTGCTGGGTTACGTGCTTTTCGACAAGAAGCCGGGGTACGCGGAAGTGGATGTGGTCGAGTCGGCCAAGGCGTATCTGGAGCAGCAGCGCGCGGACGGCAACCTGGCCATCCCGGCCGGGGTGACCCTGGAATTTGCCGGGAGCTACGAGAACCAGGTCCGCGCCCAGAAGAAGCTCATGGTCGTCCTGCCCGTGGCCCTCTTGCTGATCGTCATCATCCTCTACCTGCAGTTCGGGTCCATCGCGACCACCCTCATGGTCTTCTCGGGCATTTTCACGGCCTGGTCGGGAGGGTTCACCATGATCTGGCTCTACGGACAGGACTGGTTCCTGAACTTCCATCTGGCCGGGGTGGACATGCGCGAGCTTTTCCAGGTGCATCCCATCAACCTGAGCGTGGCCATCTGGGTCGGTTTCCTGGCCCTCTTCGGCATCGCCTCGGACGACGGCGTGCTCATGGCCACCTTCCTGGACGAGAGCCGGGCGCGTTTCCAGCCCGATTCCATCGCCTCCATCCGGAGCATGGTCCTGGAAGGCGCCAAACGGCGCATCAGGCCGGCGGTCATGACCTCGGCCACGACCATCCTGGCCCTGGTGCCCATCCTGACCTCCTCGGGCCGTGGCTCGGACATCATGATCCCCATGGCCATCCCGTCTTTCGGCGGCATGGTCTTCGCGACGATCACGGTCTTCGTGGTGCCGGTGCTGTATTGCTGGGTGGAGGAATGGAAATTCCGCCTAGGCCGGCGATGACGCCTTGCCGTCCCGGCGGGCGGCCCTGACGGCGTCGTCGATGGCCTTGACGAGGTCTTCCATGGTCACCGGCTTGGACAGGTAGCCGTCCATGCCCATGTCCAGGAATTTTTCCCTGTCGCCCCGCATGGCGTAGGCCGTCAGGGCGATGATGGGGATGTGGCGCTTTTGTCCCAGGGTTTCGGAGCCGCGGATGGCGCGTGTCGTCTGGGCGCCGTCCATGACGGGCATCTGGATGTCCATGAGGACGAGATCGAAGTCGCCCCGGGACAGGATTTCCAGGGCCTGCCGGCCGTTCTCGGCCAGTGTCGGCTCATGGCCCGCCTTTTCCAGGAATTTCATGACCGGGAACTGGTTGGAGGGATCGTCCTCCACCAGCAGGACGCGCAGGCCCTTTCCTGCCTCGGGCTCGGCCGGAGCGGGGCGGGATTGCTGCACGGATGGCGCGGCCTTGGGGAAGGGGATGACGATGTGGACCTCGGTCCCTTCGCCCGGTTCGCTCTCGATGTTGATGTTCCCGCCCATGGACTGCACGAGCCTCTGGACGATGGCCAGGCCCAGGCCCGCTCCCTGGTAGTTTCTCGTGTAGGAGCTCTCCACCTGCCTGAAGGGTTCGAAGATGTCCCCCAGCCTGTCCGCGGGGATGCCGATGCCCGTGTCGGACACGGAAAAGAGGATGCGTTCGTCGCCGTTCGCCAGGGGCGGAAGGGGAAACATGCCGACCTCGATGCGTCCCCGGTCCGTGAATTTGAGGGCGTTGCCCACGAGGTTGAAGAGCACCTGGCGCAGGCGCGTCTCGTCGCCGACGAGGCGTTGCGGCAGGGCCGGGTCCAGGGTGCATTCCAGGGCGACGCCCTTGTTTCTGGCTGCCACGGCGAAGAGGCCCAGCACGGCGTCCTGCAGGTCAGCGACGTGGAACTCCGCCGCCCGGATGACCAGTTTCCCGGCTTCGATCCTGGAGAGGTCGAGGATGTCCGTGAGCAGGCTGTTGAGGCGGTTGACCGATGTGACCGCCAGGCCGATGTACTGCCGCTGTTCGCCGTCGAGGGCGGTGGTTTCCATGAGTTGCAGCATGCCCAGGACGCCGTTGATGGGCGTGCGAATCTCGTGGCTCATGTTGGCCAGGAATTCGGACTTGGCCTGGTTGGCAGCCTCGGCGTCCTCCTTGGCCTTGAGCAGGGCCGCTTCGGCCTGCTTCCTGCTCGTCAGGTCCACATCGAGGCAGAACAATTCCGGAGCCCCCCCGGGCTTCTGCAGAATGACGTGGCTCGAGAAGACGCTGACCCGGGACCCGTCCTTGCGCATGAGCGACAGTTCGCCGGCGGGGATGGGGATGCCCGTCTCGGCCATGGACCGCATGTCCGACTCCACGTAACCGCGTATCTCCGGGGGGATGATGAGGTCCGTCAGGTTTTTTCCGACGGCTTCCCGTGCCGAGTACCCGTAGAGGCTTTCCGAGGCCGCGTTCCAATAGATGGTTTTGCCGTTCATGTCGTAGCCCTGCACGGCCACGGACGGCACCTGCTCGAAGAGTTTCCGGAAGCGTTCCTCGCTTTCCTGCAGCGCTTTTTCCGCCCTCTTGCGCTCGCCGATGTCCTCCAGGGTGGCGATGACGCCCGTGGTCGGCTCGCCGGGAGAGATGGGGTTGAACACCACGCGCAGGGTCTTGGTCGTACCCCCGGTGATGGACGTGTATTCGTCTTCGAAGACGGCAACTTCCCCGGCCAGGGCCCTGGCGATGGTAGCCCGCATCGCGGGGCTGCTTTGCCGCGCCGTGTTGAAGCCGATGAGCTTTTCGCGCGAGGAGCCCATGAGTTCCACGAAGGGCGGGTTGCAGTCCACGATGGTGCCGTCGCTGTCGAAGAGGACCATGCCCAGGGGCGAGTTCTGGAAGATGACCTTGTGCCGGTGCTCGCTCGCCCGCAGGGCCTTTTCCGCCTGTTCGCGCCTGACGATGTCCAGGGACAGGGATTCGGCCATGTTGTTGAACGCCCTGGCGAGGATATCGAGCTCGGTGATATCCGGGGCCGCCTGCACTCTGGCCGAAAGGTCTCCGCCCCCGATGCGCCTGGCCGCGGCGGCCATCTCCTCGAAGCGCCGTCCCACCGTCTTCCCGCCGAGGTACCAGCCGCTGAGAAGGGTCAGCCCGATGGCGAGGAAGAGGATGCGGAAGTCGCTGAACATCTGCGCCCGGGCATGTTCGTAGACGGATTTTTTGGGCTCGCCGACAAAGAAATACATGTATGGCGGCTGGTCCGGCGCCAGGCGCAACTGCTGGAACGCATGGATGCGTTCCAATCCGTCGGAACCCGATTCCATGATCAAACCGCTTGGCGCCGAGCCTTGCGCGGCCGAAAAAATCGCTTCCTTGATCACTTGGCCCAGGGGCGTGGCGGGATTGTCCGGGAATCGGAAGAGGCGGACGCCGTTGTGGTCGCACATGCCGATGAACGAGTTTTCCGGGAATTGGGTCTGCTTGAAAAGCGTCCCGTACTGGTCCAGCCGGATGCTGGTCAGCAGCACCCCGGTCACGCGGCCCGCATCGTCGAGGACGGCTTGTCCGTAGGCGAAGACCGGCACGTGCAGGGTCACGCCGAGGGTGTATTCCCCGGTGGCGAACCCTTTCGAGGCGATGGCATCCTTGAAGTGCTTGGTGTGCGCGAAATTGGCAGGCCTGCGCGCGTTGCCGGAGGCGATGAGTTCGCCGCGGGGATCAACCAGATGAAGGGCCCCATAGAGCGGGTTGATCTGCAGCACGTTGCTGAAAAGCTCCGTACACGCCGCGGCGTCTCCCCGGCGCACCGCCGGCAGTTTCGCCAGGCTTTCCAGGAGGGTCTTGATGGAGCTGGTGGTCTGAGCCTGGGATTCGGCAAGGTTCCCGGAGAATTGCAGGAGCTCCTTTTCCGCAGCGGCGATGGCCATGTCGCGGTTGCGCAGGCCCGTGACCATGATGATGAGGATGGAGGGGAGGGCGGCGGAAAGGAACAGGATGGCGAGTTTCTTGCGGATTGATCCATGAAGGAGGCGCATCAGCATATTTTCTCCCGATGAAGGACGGTGCGGGAAACTCAGCCGGCTTTCAGCCGCGGAGACCAGGTCCCTACTGCGCGGGATAGCCGCGTGAGATGGCATACCCGTTTCATGAAGGTGCCACAAATCCATCCACTTGACCACATTTTCGTCGAAAGAAGCGTGATTGGCTG
>CALMTS010000203.1 GCA_937872685.1 uncultured Desulfomicrobium sp. | reverse complement strand
CCTGGCAGCAGGACCCGAAATGGAAGGAAGGGAACGCTCCGACAACGTCATGAGAGAGTTTGGAGAAAATGGGATGAAGCAGGGTTCTTCGAAGACCATGAAGGAAGATTGCGCAAGAGATGTCAGGCCCGGACCGCAGGGGCCGACGCCCTCGCACTATGTCGGTATCGGAGCCTCGGCCGGGGGGCTCGAAGCCATAGAGGCTTTCTTCACCCACATGCCCAGCGGCAGCAACATGGCTTTCATCGTGGTTCAGCACCTTTCGCCCGATTACAAGAGCCTCATGGTCGAGCTGTTGTCCAAAAAGACGCCGATGCCCGTGCACAGGGCGGAGGACGGCATGCTCGTGCAGCCGGGCAACGTCTATCTCATTCCCCCCAAGAAGAACCTGACCATCTTTCACGGCCGGTTGCTCCTGAGCGAACAGGACCATGTCCGCGGGGTCAACCTGCCTATCGACGTTTTCCTGCGTTCCCTTGCCGAGGACCAGGCCGAGAAGGCCGTGGCCATCATCCTCTCGGGCACGGGCAGCGACGGGATGCGCGGGGTTCGGACGGTCAAGGAGTGCGGCGGCATCGTCATGGTCCAGGACGAGGAGAGCGCCAAGTTCGACGGCATGCCGCGTTCGGCCATCTCTACCGGCCTGGCCGACTTCGTCCTGCCTCCGGACAGGATGCCGGACCAGCTTCTGGCCTTCGCCAAGCACCCATACAGCACCAAGTCGTCGCGGTCGGAAACGATTCTCTCGGACGAGGACGGGCTGACCCGCATTTTCGCCCTGCTGCGCGAGAAGTGCAAAATCGACTTCACCTATTACAAGCCGAGCACCGTGACCCGCCGCATCGAGCGGCGCATGACCATCAGCCAGACGGAGACCATCAGGGATTACCTCTCCTTCATGCTCGACTACCCGGCCGAGGTGACCGCCCTCTATCGCGAGCTGCTCATCGGCGTGACATGTTTTTTCCGGGACCAGGAGGCCTTCGACTATGTCGGTGAAACCATCCTGCCCGAGATATTCCGCAACGCGCCCAAGCGCGAGGTGCGCTTCTGGGTCTCGTCGTGCTCCACGGGCGAGGAGGCCTATTCCCTGGCCATACTGACCCGCGAGTGCCAGGAGCGGTTCGGCTTCCGCCACGACGTGAAGATTTTCGCCACGGACATCGACCGCGACGCCATCCACTTCGCCGCCAGCGGGTCCTACCCCGAGAGCATCGCCGCGGACATATCCCCCCGTTACCTGGCCAAGTACTTCCACAAGCGCGGCGACAATTTCCAGGTCGTGCGCTCCATCCGCGAAATGGTCGTTTTCGCCCAGCACAACCTCATCAAGGACCCTCCCTTCACCAATATCGACCTGCTTTCCTGTCGCAACATACTGATCTACCTCCAGCCTGTTTTGCAGCGCAAGGTCATGGAGTTCTTTAATTTTTCCCTGGTTCCGGGAGGAATCCTGTTCCTGGGCAGCAGCGAAACCACCGGCGACATGAGCGATTACTTCGACTCCGTTGAATCCAGGCACAAGATTTATCGATCCCGCGGGCGGGTCCGCAATGTCGGAGGTGATATTGTCCTGCCCTCGGTCACGGACACCAGGGCCCGGGGCCTGAAGGGCCAGGCAGGCGCGACGCGGAGGGCTTTGAAGTACACGGAGGAAGAGCGGCTTTTGGAACGCTTTCTCGCCGCCGCTTCGGACCTTTTGCCCCTCGCTCTGTTGGTCAACGAGCAGATGGAGGTTCTGCAGATCATCGGCGAATCCGAGGGGTTTCTGAAGCTTCCTGCGGGCAGGATGGTCAACGACGTCTCCAAGATGGCCGTCAAGGAGATCGCCATCCCGCTCGGCACGGGCATCCAGAAGGCCTTCCGGGAAAACGCCGAACAGCGTTTCTCGGGCATCCGCATTCCCCGCGGCGACGGAGCGGAAATGGTCAACCTGCATATCAGGCCCCTGCCCGGCAGAAAGCGCCAGGATCCGCTGGTGGCCGTGTTCATCGAGACGGTGAAGACGCGCACATCCGAAAGCGGCCAGGAGGCCTGCGCCTTCGATATCTCTCAGGAGACCGAGGAGCGGCTGCGGGACATGGAGCAGGAGCTGCAGTTCGCCCGGGAGAACCTGCAGGCGACCATCGAGGAACTGGAAACGTCCAACGAGGAGTTGCAGGCGACCAACGAAGAGCTCCTGGCCAGCAACGAGGAACTGCAGTCCACCAACGAGGAATTGCAGTCCACCAACGAGGAACTCTTCACCGTCAACGCGGAGTACCAGAGCAAGATCATCGAGCTGACCGAACTGCACAACGATGTGGACAACCTGCTTTCCGCCACACACATCGGCCATATCCTCCTCGACGAGAACCTGGAGGTGCGGCGCTTCTCCCGGAAGGCGTCCGAGGTATTCAAGCTTCTGGACAGCGACGTCGGGCGCCCCATCACCCATATCCCGCATGAAATGGCGGGGCTGGACCCGATCCGGATCGTGCATGAGGTGCAGCGGACCAGCCGTTCCGCCGAAAACGAGGTCAGACTGCGTGACGGGCAATGGGTGCTCATGCGCGTCGTGCCGTATTCCATCGGCCAGGAGGCCTTTTCCGGCATTGTCATTTCTTTTGTGGACATCTCCTCAGTCAAGCGGGTTGAAGAGGAATTGCGCCACTCGCAGCAACTCTTTTCCACCGTGGCCAACCTGTCCCCCGAGATGGTCTGGATGTCGGGGCTGGACAAGAAATGCAACTGGTTCAACCAGACCTGGCTCGAGTTCACGGGCCGTACACTGGAGCAGGAGCAGGGCGACGGCTGGCTGGAAGGCGTGCATCCCGAAGACATGGAGGCCTGCCTGCGGGAGTATTCGGCGGCCTTCGACAGGCGTGCGCCCTTTTCCATCAGATACCGGCTGCGCCGACACGACGGCGAGTACCGGCTCATCGTGGACGAGGGCCGGCCGCGTCTCGACGACAAGGGCGATTTTGCCGGCTATGTCGGTTTCTGCCGCGAACTGGTCGTCCCGGACGTTTCGGAACCTCAATCCCCAAGCGCGCAGGCTGTGAAGCGCAGGAAGGGGGGACGGGCATGAAAAGGGACGACGGCCGGTACGACAGCCTCAG
>CALMTS010000202.1 GCA_937872685.1 uncultured Desulfomicrobium sp. | reverse complement strand
CAGTCGTGGTTTCCCGAGTCGAGCATGAGGCGCAGGATGGTCCTGCGGGCCCGGAGCACGCGGTCCGAGTCGGTGTGCACGGTCATGCCCTCGGCCGCGGGGGCCGCGCAGGACGCGACCAGGGTGCGCGCCCCCCAGACCTCGACCACGCAGATGCGGCAGGCGCCCGTGGGCGCGCAGTTCGGCAGCCGGCACAGGGTCGGGATGAAGATGCCGTGGGCCCTGGCCACGTCCAGGATGGTCTGCCCGGGGGAGAACTCGCAGGCGATGTCGTTGATGGTCAGTTGCATGTCGCTCCCGTCAGTCGATGCAGTCGAAGGGGCAGGCCTGGAAGCAGGCGAGGCATTGCACGCATTTTTCTCGGTCGATGCGCGCGGGGCGTTTTTTCGCCCACTCCACGGCCCCGGCCGGACAGGCCTTGAAGCACAGGCCGCACTTGCGGCAACGCTCCTCGTCCACTTCGAACCTGAGCAGGGCCACGCACCGTTTGGCCGGGCAGCGCTTCTCCGCGATGTGCGCCTCGAACTCGTCCCGGAAATGGCGCAGGGCCGAGAGGACCGGGTTGGACGCGGTCTGGCCCAGGCCGCACAGGGAGGTGTCGGTGATGACCGCGGCCAGATCCTCCAGGGCCTTCAGGTCTCCGGGCCGGCCCTCGCCCCGGCAGATGCGGGTCAGAATCTCGAGCTGCCGCCTGGTTCCCTCCCGGCAGGGCGTGCACTTGCCGCAGGACTCGTCCTGGATGAAGTCCATGAAGAAGCGGGCCATGTCGACCATGCAGGTGCGGTCGTCCATGACGATGACCCCGCCCGAACCCATGATGGCCCCGGCCGCGGTGATGGCTTCGTAGTCCACGGACGTGTCCAGCAGGTGCGCGGGAATGCTCCCGCCCGACGGTCCGCCGAGCTGCACGGCCTTGCATGTGCGCTTGCCCGGCACCCCGCCGCCGATGTCGTTGACCAACACGGACAGGGGCGTGCCCATGTCCACCTCGACCAGTCCGATGTTGTTCACGTCGCCGGACAGGGCGAAGACCTTCGTGCCCTTGCTGCCCTCGGTGCCGACGCCGGCGTAGTGCGCCCCGCCGAGACGGATGATGCGGCCGACATTGGCCAGGGTCTCGACGTTGTTGAGGATGGTCGGCTTGCCCCACAGGCCCTGCTGCGCCGGGAACGGCGGCCGGGGGACGGGCATGCCGCGCTTGCCCTCGATGGAGCGCATGAGCGCCGTCTCCTCGCCGCAGACGAAGGCGCCCGCGCCCTGGTAGATCTCGAGGTCGAAGGAAAAACCGCTGCCCAGGATGTTCTCCCCCAAAAGGCCCAGTTCCCGGGCCTGGCCGATGGCTATGGTCAGGCGCTTGATGGCCAGGGGATATTCGGAACGGCAGTAGATGTAGCCGTGGCGGGAGCCGATGGCCACGGCCGCGATGAGCATGCCTTCGAGCACGGCGTGGGGGTCGGACTCAAGGATGGAGCGGTCCATGAACGCGCCGGGGTCACCCTCGTCGGCGTTGCAGAGCACGTACTTGACGGGGCCTGGCGAAGCGGCCGCGAACTTCCACTTCAGGCCCGTGGGGAAACCCGCCCCGCCGCGGCCGCGCATGCCCGAGGCGCGCATCTCCTCGACGATGTCGGCCGGGGCCATGTCGAAAAGCGCCTTGGCCAGCCCCTGGTAGCCTTCGCGGGCGATGGCGTGGCCGATGTTCTCGGGGTCGATGCGGCCCTTGTTGCGCAGGGTCCAGGGCCGCTGCAGGGCGAAGAAGGGGATCTCGTCCATGCCAGCCACGGCCTTGCCCTTCGGGTCCCGGTACAGCAGGCGCTCCACGGGCTCGCCCCCGGCCGAGGCGACCACGTCGGCCGCGTCCTCCACGCGCACCTTGCAGTACAGGATGCCGCCGGGCTGCAGCACGACCACCGGGCCCAGGGCGCAGAAGCCGTTGCAGCCCGTCTCGACGACCTGCACCGCGCCGCCCTGCCGCGCGGCCTCGTCCCGCAGGGCCGCGATGAGCGGGATGGAACCCGTGGCGTGGCAGCCCGTGCCGCTGCAGCAGAAGATGCGCGGGGCGGCCGTGTTCAGGAGCGCACGCTCCCTGTCGCGCAGGGCCGCGAGTCCGGCCCGGTCGAGTTGTGTCGGGGCTGTCATTCGTACCTCTCCAGAATCTCGCAGGCCGCGTCGGGCGTGACCCCGCCGTGGGTGTCGCGGTCCACGACCATGACCGGGGCCAGGCCGCAGGCGCCCAGGCAGCGCACGGGCTCCAGACTGAAACGGCCTCCCTCGCAGGTGCCGCCGGCCTTGACGCCGAAACGCCGTTCCACCCGGTCCAGAACCTCGCGCACGCCGCGCACGTAGCAGGCCGTGCCCGTGCAGACGCGGATCTGGTGGCGGCCCTTGGGCTCCAGGGAAAAAAGGGAATAGAAGGACACCACGCCATACACCTTGGACAGGGGCAGGTTCATGCCGCGGGCGATGCGCTCGATGAGTTCGGGCGGAAAATGGCCGGCGATGTCCTGGCACAGGCGCAGGACCGTGATGAGGGAACCCGGCGTGTGGCGGTGTTCTGCGACGATGGCGTCGGCCTGGGCGAGTTGTTCGGGGGTGAGGATGCTCAATGGGGTCACTCTGATGCTTCTGGTTGCGGGTGTTGCGAACTGGCACAGCCATAATGCAGGGGGCGTCGATGCGCAAACCG
>CALMTS010000201.1 GCA_937872685.1 uncultured Desulfomicrobium sp. | reverse complement strand
TCTTGTGGATGGTCACGATCTGGACCGCGTCGCGGTCCGTGTCCAGGCGCAGCTGGGTTTCCTCGGTGCCGTCGGTGTCGAGCTTGCGGCCGAACCAGGTCAGCAGGGCGTGCATGGACGCCCCTGCCTCGCGCTCATGGCCGTGGAGCAGCTCCAGGCAGTGCAGGACGTTGGTCATGCGCCGCTCGCCGCCCGGCAGGGAGACGAGGCGCTTGCGCACGTCCAGTTCGGCGAAAAGGCGCTGCAGCGCGGCCATGACCCCGCGGCGCTCCCACAGGTCGCGGCAGGCGAGGAAACGTTCGAACCAGGCGTCGAGGCGCCCGCCGTCCTCGTCCAGGGCGAGGAGCTCCGGTGCTGTCAGCCCGATCATGGGCATGGCCAGGGCCGTGCGCAGAGCGGCCGGGCGCTGGCACTCGGCCACGCCGTGCAGCAGGGAGAGAAGTTCCCCGGCCTCGGGCGTGCCGAAGACCGACGAGGTGTGCGTGACCACGCTGGGGATGCCGAGGGCCCCGAGGGCCTTGTGGATATCCTCTCCCTGGGCGTGGGTCTCGACCAGGACGGCGATGTGGCCGGGCAGGAGCGGGGCGTCGCCGATGCGGATACGCCCTGATGCCCCCCCGTTCAGCAGGCGGCTTATCTCTGCGGACACGGCCCGGCGGATGCGCGGGGCGAGGGCTCCCTTGGGCAGGGGCTTGTCCCCGCTCCCGGCGTGCCACAGGACCAGGGGCGCGGGGTGGCTGCCGTCCTCGCTGAAGCGCTCGTGCTCCCCGGCCGGGGCCGCGACGTCCTGGTAGGCGATCTTGCGGTGCAGGAACGGGTTTTCGGGCCTGGAAAACACGCGGTTCACGGCCTCGATCAGTTCGGGCGTGGAGCGATGATTGCCCCCCAGGGTGCGGCTGCGTGCGCACCTGTCCGGCGCCTGCAGGTAGGTGTGCAGGTCCGCGCCGCGGAAGGAGTAGATGGCCTGCTTGGGGTCGCCGATGAGGAACAGGCTGGTGTCGTCCGGGCCGGCGAAGAGGGTGCGGAAGATGTCGTACTGCAGGCCATCGGTGTCCTGGAATTCGTCGATGAGGGCGGCGCGGTACTGGTTCCGCGCCGCGTCCACGAGTTCCGGGCTGGCCAGGGCGGCGTGCATGCCCCGCAGCAGGTCGTCGAAGCCCATGACGCCCCGGCGGCGCTTGAGCTCGTCCAGGCGGGCCGTCACGCCGGAGAGGAACGCGTGGCGTAGGTGGACGACGAAGGGGCCGACGGCCTGGCGCAGGGCCTCGATCAGGTCGAGCAGCTCACGGATGACCTCGAACAGCGGGTGTTCGGGCGCCGTAAAAGCCTTCTTGGTCATGCCCCGCACGTATTCCGGGGTGAGCTCCCCGAGAGCCTTGAGCTGGTTCTTTGCGTCCAGGCGGGGGAGCAGCAGGAACTTCCGGGCGGCCTCTAGCCGCTGGCGCAGCTTTTCGGGCGTGAACATGCGCGCGTTGAAACTGGCGGCCTGGCCCAGCAGCAGGTCTCGGACCTCCCTTTCGGCCGCGGGCCACGAGGCCAGAAGCCGCGCGCAGGCGTCCTGCACCGCCCGGTCCAGGGGGGCCGGGTCCGGCGGGACAGTGTGGGGCACGATGCGGACGCTCTGGGCCAGGAAGGGCAGGCCGGCCAGCTCCGTGAGCAGGTCCGGGGTCAGGGCCTCGCGCATCGCCGTGCCGGTCAGGCCCGACAGGGACAGGATGCGGGCGCGCCAGAAATCCACGCAGACCTGGCGGCGCAGGTCCGAGAGGTCGGGTTCGAGCTGCGTGTCGAAGAGGGCCGAGCACTCGAAGCCGTTTTTGGAGAGCATGCGCTGGCAGAAGCCATGGATGGTGAAGATCTGGGCCAGGTCGAAGTTGCGCAGGGCCAGTTCCAGCCTGCGGGCGGCGTCGGTGCCCCCGAAGCGGGCCAGAAGGTCCCGTTCCAGGTCGTCGTCGGCTTCCAGCCTGTCGGCCAGAACGCCGGCCATGTCCGACAGGCGTTTGCGGATGCGGCCGCGCAATTCCTCCGTGGCCGCGTCGGTGAAGGTCACGACGAGGATCTGGTCCACGGTCAGGTTCTTCTCCAGCAGCAGACGCACGAAGAGGCCCGTCAGGGTGTAGGTCTTGCCGGTGCCGGCGCTGGCCTCGATAAGGGTCATGCCGTCCAGTGGGGCCGTGCAGAGATCCATGGGTTCCTTCACCGGGAACCTCCGAGGATCGGCCCGTAGATGCGTTCGGCCAGGTCCGCGAAATCCTCCCAGTCCGGCTCGGCGTCGCGGAAGAGGAAGGCCAGGTGCGGGTCGTCCCGTTCCGGGTCGACCATGAAGCCGCCTTCCCACTGCCGCATGGCGGAGGCCAGCGCTTCGTCCCGGCCTTTGGGTCTGCTCCCCTTGAAGCGAGCTTCGGCATAGGCCAGGGACGTGCGGGGGAAGAACGGCAGTGGGGCGCGCGTGCCCTGGGCGTAGAGATCGAGAAGGTCCCGCAGGACGCTCCCGGCGTCCGCTGCGTCCGGGGCGGCGAAACCGTCCTCGGTGCCGATGTGCATGGACTGCGCGTTGATGCCGACGGCCGTGGCTGCCAGGTGGCGGACCCACAGGCGGAGCATGTCCGCGCTTTTGGTCCTGGCCGGACGGCAGGTCACGATGTGCTCGCCGTGGAGGTCGATGCGTCCCGTGAGGGTGGCGCCGCCCAGGGGGAGCCTCAGCTCGAGCCTGCGCGCCCCGCCCTCGCCGATGAAGGCCCGGGCCTGTTCGGCCAGGGAGTGGATTCTGGCGCAGAGCTCGCGGCCGGCGTCCGTCCCGGCCTCCCCCGGCGGCAGGATCTGCCAGGCCAGGAGCAGGTCTTCGAGACCGGCGTCGGGCGCGTCCAGGGCCGTATGCAGGAGTTCCTGCAGGGGACCGTAGGCGTCGAGGCCCGTGGGCGCGGCGAGGGGCTCCTCGTCCAGGAAATCGTCCTCACCCCCGCCGGGGTCGATGCGCAGGGCGCGCAGCAGGTGGCGGCAGGGATGGGCGAGGAAGCGGGTCAGGTCCTCGATGTCCACTTCCGTCGCCGCCCCTTTGGGGAGGGCGCCGCCCTCGGGGAAGAAGCTTCCCGGCGCGGGGGGCGCGAAGAGGGCCTGGGCCGCGTCGCGGTTCTGGCCGGAAAAGGAGAAGATGCGCGAGCCGACGCTGAAATAGTCCGGGTGGAAGGCCTGCAGCCTGTGCCGGAAGACCAGGGCTTCGGAGGGTTTCCGGCCGCCGACCGTGTAGCTCCCGTCCAGGAAATCCAGCAGTTCCGAGACCAGGACCGAGGGCGGGGCCTCGGCATTGTCCGACTGGGACAGGCCCGGGTAGGTCAGGATGAGGCTGTCGCGGGCCGAGATGATGCTCTCCAGGAACAGGTAGCGGTCGTCCTCGCGCAGGGATCGGTCGCCGGGGCGGGGCCGCAGGGCCATGAGGTCGAAGCCGGGGGGCGTGTCCTGACGCGGGAAGGCCGCGCTGGTCAGACCCGTCAGGCAGACCACCCGGAAGGGGATGGAGCGCATTGGTTTCAGGCCGCAGAAGGTCAGGCCCGAGGCCAAAAAACCCGATTCCCCGCCGCTCTCGTCCAGGCGCTTGCGGATCAGGTAGAGCATGGTCCGGCC
>CALMTS010000200.1 GCA_937872685.1 uncultured Desulfomicrobium sp. | reverse complement strand
AATCAGAGATAGCCATTTTCAAGAAAAAGTCTAGACCCCGTGAGCGGGTACAGGATGGGAGTGTCGGGCGTACCGAGTTTGCGCTCGGGGTCGATGGGGTGGAAGGCGGCGTGCTTGCGGGTACCGGCTTCGAAGCGTTTGGTGCCGTCGGGGGAGATGGTTTGGAGGGTTTGGAGGAGGCCGGAGTTGTCGTAACCCGGGACGAGGAGGTTGCCGGCGGTGTCTTGGCGGAGATCATAGGCTGGGACGGCCTTCCGGGTCAGGTAGGGGTGGTTGGGGTCGGCGGGTTGGGAGGCGTCGAGTTTCGCCTGGGCGTGTTGGACGGCCTGGATTTGTCGTTCTGAGCGCTGGCGCTCCAGTTCCTGCTTGCGCTGTTGGGCTTCGGCCTTGAGGGAGGTCTTCTGGTCCTCTGTGAGGACATGGCCCGTGGCCTTCCAGGTGATGCGCTCGCCGGTCTTGTGGTTCTGGATGAACCCCGCGGGAATGCCGTCGGCGTAGCCCAGATAGGCGCCGTCGAGCCTGCCGGGCTTGGCGTCCTGGAGGGGGACGCGGTGGATGGTGCCGTCCATGATCGGGCTCTGGCCGCCCAGGTCCAGGCCTGCGGCCTCGATGGCGCGGGCGAATTCGTCTTGGGGCGAGAGGGTCGGCGTGGCCTGGGGAGACTGCCTGGGCAACCAGGCTTCGAGCTTGGCCAAATCCGCGCCAGGCAGGGCGTACCAAAGCTTGGCTTGGCGGTCCCAGCGGGCGCCAGCGGCCTTGGCTTGGTTCTTCTGGTGATAGGGGACCGCGAGGTAGGTTTTCTCGTGGGGAGACGGTGCGGCCGGGGTGTGGGCTGAAAAGGGTTTGGCGGATTCCAGCGATTCGGGTTGGGCATGGGATGGCATTACCGGTGCGGATGTTTGTGCGAGCGAGTTTTTTGTTGACGTCTCTTGGGCGCGCGTGTAGTTCTCTGCTATCGTCGAGTTGCTCTGTCCTTGTTCCCGCATCTGCTCCCCAATCTGCTCCGTGCCACGCTCCAGTGTCTGTTCCAGCCCCAGCACGTACTGTTTGATTTTCTCCGCGTCGCGGCAGGCGCGCACGATCTCGTAGGGGTCCTTCTCCAGGGCCGCGATCCAGGAATCCACGTAGGCCAGGTGCTGGCCGGGGTCGTGGCCCAGGCCAAGGTCCTGCCCGAGCATCCAGGAGGCTATCTCGGCGCGCAGCTCCTCGCGGGCGTATGGTTCAGAGCCGAAGGGGCCGCCCTCGCGGTTCAGGCGCGTGGGATGGCCGCTCCAGTGCCCGTTATGCCGATATCGGCATAAGTCCCATTATGCCGACCTCAGGATTATGCCGCATCAAGTGAGGACGCCCTTGTGGGGCGTGGGTTCGCGCCGGGTGGGGGCGGCATAATCAGAGGGCGCGACGAGGACGCTTCTGGGACGTCGCGGATGGCGGTGTCTAGCCGGGTCAGCGCGTATTGGAATCTGATGACACGGCCAGACCGTCGAGGAAAATCGCGAGGCCGCGTTCGAAGGCCGTATCAGGTTCGGCCTGGGCGAAGTTTTCTTGGGCGGCCGCCGCCAACGCCGGGTGATGATCTGGTCCTTCGTTTGCGGCGGCAGGGCGGGCGGCCTCGATGGCTTGCTCGTCGAGGACCGCGCCCACGACATAGCGGCCGATCGTCTGCAAGGCGCAAGCTGCCACTGCCGGGGCGAAGCCTTCCGCGCAGAGGAAATCACATTGCGCTTGGCGCGTATACATCTGCAGACCCGACTGCCGAGTGCCGGCGTAAATCCGCGCGCCGTCACGGCAGGCGAGCAGCACTCGCCGGAAGCTCCTCGCATACTCCCGCAGGAAGACTCGCCAATCCTCGCCCGGACCAGGCAGCAAACAGGCCTGCCGCCCGGCCAGCATTGCTTGCGCGACCGCGTCGAGCAGGGCGCGTTTGTTCTTGAAGTGCCAGTAGAGCGCCGGCTGCTCGACGCCGAGACGCTCGGCCAGCCGGCGCGTCGTCAGGCCGTCCATGCCGACCTCGTTCACAAGTTCAAGGGCGGCCCGGACGATCGCCTCGCGCTGCAATTTTGTCATGCGTGCCCTCCTGGAGCGCTTGACAATTTATCAATGATAAGTTTTATGTCGATCAATTTATCGTTGATAAGGAGACTGCGGCACTGGTCCTGTCATCCAAACGAGGAGGCAATGCGCATCATCGAATACTGCGATTTGCCCAATTCTTCGATACCATCTCACTGTACCAGCGCTGCGGAGATACTGCGGGCGCAGCGCAATGTGTTGCTGGATGCGCTTGAGTCCCAGGGGTATGCCTTCGCCACAATCCGCAACTATAAGCAGACAATAAGCAAATTTTGTGCGGAAGTTGAGAAGCGCAGCCTCGGCGTCGCGGATATCGACGCCACTGCAGTCGAGAGCATTCGTGAGGTCGTGGTCAATGCGACGAGGCCACGCGCGCGCACCTATGCCCGATTTTGCCTCGGGCGGTTCGTCGAGCACCTTGTCCAGGCCGGCATCCTCAGCCTGCCTGCGCCGCCCGCGGACGAACCCACGGCGTTGGACCGCCTGAGCGAGGAATACGACGACTACCTGCGCCGACTGCGCGGGTTGAGCGAAGCCACGGCCGCCGCCTGTCAGCGATATCTGAGGGCATTCATGCGCTTTCGCTTCGGGGACGGGCTCGGCGACCTGAACGCCATCACCCCGGACGACATCGCGGCCTTCCTGTGCCGGCGCCCGCTGCCGCGCCATGACGGGGCGCGTTCCTTGGGGGACAAGACGATGCCGTCGCATCTGCGCACCCTCTTCAAGTTCCTCTTTTGGATCGGCAAGACCACGCGCAACCTGGCGAACAGCGTGCCGCGCGTGGCCCAGCCCAAAGCGTGCAGGCTGCCGCGCCATCTGCGGCCGGAGGAGGTCCGTGGGCTGCTCGAGGCGGTCAGGACGGACGATGCCATCGGCAGACGCAACTACGCGATACTCTTGCTTATCGCTCGGCTCGGGCTGCGGGCGACGGAGGCCGTCGCCATCCGGCTGGAGGACATCGACTGGCGTGCTGGCGAAATTCTGATCCGCGGCAAGGGCAGGCTGCATGACCGCATGCCGTTGCCGGCCGACGTGGGTGAGGCCATCGTCGACTACCTCAGGAACGGCCGGGCCGGCACCTCGCGCGCGCTCTTCGTGGCCGAGCGTGCACCCCATCGGCCGTTCAAAAATGCCCAGATCGTGAACATGCTCCTGCGGGAGGCGTTTCGGAAAACGGGCCTCAGGCCGCCTCAGAAATATGTCGGCTCCCATGTGCTCCGCCACAGCCTGGCGATGGACATGCTCGGCAAGGGGGCGTCGCTCGAGGAGATCGCCGACGTGCTGCGGCATCGCTCGCGGGTGACGACCATGGTCTACGCCAGGCACGACATCGATGCGCTACGCACGATCGCCCGGCCCTGGCCCCTGTCCCCTGAACGAAAAGACGCGCCATGACCTTGCTCGCCGCGCGCCTGGATCAGTATCTTACCGTCCGACGCAGCCTTGGCTACAGTCTATCTTTTAGCGAACGCGTCCTGCGCCGCTTCGTCGCCTTTGCAGACGGCCTGGGCGCAGACCATCTGACGGTCGAGCTGTTCCTGCGCTGGAAGAAGCACTACGGCGCGGCGAACAATGGCACGTGGTCCACCCGGCTCGGCATGCTGCGAGGCTTCGCCGCCTGGCTGCAAGGCCTGGATCCGCATACCGAGGTCCCGCCACTGGGCCTGATCCCTGGCAAGCCCCGTCGGTCACGGCCCTATATCTATTCCGACGAGCAGATCGCCAGGATCGTCGACGCCGCGGCGGGTCTGCCGTCCTCCTACGGCCTGCGAGGGTGGACCTTCGCCACGCTTTTCGGGCTGATTGCGGTCAGTGGGCTGCGGGTAAGCGAGGCGCTCGGCCTGGACGAAGGGGATGTCGACCTCGATCAGGCGGTGCTGACCGTCACACACGGCAAGAATGGCAGGGCCCGCTTTGTGCCGCTCGCTGCGTGCACGGCCGGCCGGCTTGCCGCCTACCGTGCCGAGCGTATTCGCATCCTTGGCCCCAGTCCCGCGGCGTTCTTCCTCGCAGAGGACGGTCGGCGGCCGACCGACTGCTGCGCCCGGTACAACTTCGCGCAGGTCTGCCAGCGCATCGGCCTTCGCCAGCAGCAGCGCTGCAACAGGCACGGCCGCGGGCCGCGCATCCACGACCTGCGGCACACCTTCGCCGTGCGCACGATCATGGACTGGTACCGGCGCGGTCTCGACCCGGACCGAGAGATGCTCACCCTCAGCACCTACCTGGGGCATGGCAAGCCGGAGCACACTTACTGGTACCTGGAGGCGGTCCCGGAACTCCTGCAGCTCGCGGCCGAGCGCGCCGAACACTCCCTCGCCCGGGAAGCGCTATGATCGTCTACCCGCTTCCCGCCTACGTGCAACGCTTCTTCACTGACCGGCTGGCGAACCAGCTTCGGGCCAGCCCGCACACGGTGGCCAGCTATCGCGACACCTTCCGCCTGCTGCTGCAATACGCGGCCGAGCGCCTCGGGCGCACCCCGACCGACCTCCAGGTCGCTGACCTGGACGTCGATCTCGTGTGCGACTTCCTGGGCTTCATCGAAACCGCGCGCGGAAACAGCGCCCGGAGCCGGAACACGCGGCTGTCGGCGATCCGGTCCTTCTTCAAATACGTCGCCATCAATGAGCCGCAGCTCTTGCACCACTGTCAGCGGGTCCTGGCCATGCCCTCCAGGCGACATGAGAAACGGACGATCGATTATCTGACGCGCGTCGAAATCGAGGCGCTGCTCGCCTCGCCGGATCTCGACACGTGGATCGGCCGTCGCGACCGGACCATGCTCCTGCTCGCGGTGCAGACCGGCCTGCGGGTCTCGGAGCTGGCCAACCTGAACCGCGGCGACGTGGTCCTTGGCCCGAGCGCGCACGTTCGTTGCATGGGCAAGGGCCGCAAGCAACGCGCCACCCCGCTCAGGAAGGATTGCGCCAGAGCCTTGCGGGACTGGCTCGCCGAGCGCGCCGGGAGCGATGCCGAGCCGTTGTTCGTCAGCAACCGCGGCGGGCGGCTCAGCCGCGATGCGGTGGAACGACTCGTTGCCAAATACGCGGCCCAGGCCTGCAACAGTTGCCCGACGCTGCAGAACAAGCGCGTCACGCCGCACGTACTGCGCCACAGCGCGGCCATGCAGCTCCTGCAAAACGGCGTGGACCGCGCCGTGATCGCGCTCTGGCTCGGCCACGAGTCGGTGGAAACGACGCAGATGTACGTCCACGCCGATCTCCAGCTCAAGGAGCAGGCCATGGAGAAAACCAGGCCCCTGGAGGCGCCGACCGGCCGATACCGCCCAAGCGACGATCTGCTGGCCTTCCTGGAAGCCCTCTGATTATGCCGCTCCAACCCGGCGCGAACCCACGTCCCGCAAGGGCGCCCTCACTTGATGCGGCATAATCCTGAGGTCGGCA
>CALMTS010000199.1 GCA_937872685.1 uncultured Desulfomicrobium sp. | reverse complement strand
CACACGGAGGTCTCCTGGGAAGGTCGCCCCGCCACCCTCTTTTCGCTGCGCGACATCACCGAGCGCAAACTGATGGAGCAGATCAAGGACGACGTCGGCCGCATCCTGCAGCACGACCTCGTCTCGCCCCTCAACCCCATCGTCTCCCTGCCGCAACTGCTCATGGACGACACCAACATCACGGCCGACCAGCGGCGCATCCTGGACATGATCTCCAGGGCGGGCATGCGCATGCTGAACATGATCCGCCTGTCCCTCAATCTCTACAAGATGGAGCAGGGCAGCTTCGAGTTCAAGCCCGAGGCCGTGGACCTGATCGGCACGTTCCGGGACATCCTGGCCGACCTTTCCGAGCGCACCCGGGCCAGGAAGGTGCTCGTGCGCATCGTCATGGACAATCGCCCCGCCCTGCCGCGCGAGACGTTCTGGGCCATGGCCGAGCCCAACCTGTGCTACTCCATGTTCTCCAACCTCGTCCTCAACGCCATCGAGGCCTCCCCCCAGGGCGGGGTTGTGACCATCGACCTCGCCCACAACGGCCGGGCCCGCGCAGCCGTCCACAACGAAGGGACCGTCCCCGCGGAGATCCGCGACACGTTCTTCGAAAAATACGTCACCCGGGGCAAGACCCAGGGAACGGGCCTGGGCACATACTCGGCCAGACTCATCGCCCTGACCCTCGGGGGCGACATCCGCATGGAAACGTCCGATGAAGCCGGAACCACCCTGACCGTCGAACTGCCGGCCGCCTGCGACATGCGGTGCAGCGTGTCGGACGGGGAACCCCAGGCCATCGACGACGCGCAACCCATCCGGCCCGAGGCCAAGGACGCCCTTCTCGACCCGGAAATCCGCTCGCTCATGACGGACCTGCGACGGGAGCTCGCCCTGAACTCGTACCGGGCCGTGCCACTGGCCGGCGAACTGCTGCGCCGCAGCGAACCGGGCACGCCCGCACACGGAGTCTTCAAGGGTATTGCCGGGGCCCTGGACTCCTTCGACTTCCTCACGGCCGCCGCCCTCCTGGACCAGGCCACGCCCGCCGCGAACTCGGAGGGCGAAAATGACCGATAACGACCCATCGCTCCCCATCGTCCTGATCGTCGACGACGACCCTGCCACGCTGCACGAACTCGGCGCGGCCCTGAGTCCCTTCGCCCGCGTCCGCGTGGCCCTGGGCGGACAGGAGGCCCTGGACCTCATCGGCGCCGGGCGAGAGATGCCGGACCTCATCCTTCTGGACATCCTCATGCCGGGTATGGACGGCTACGAGACCTGCCGCCGTATCCGCAACCTGGAGTTCGCCCGGGAAATCCCCATCATCTTCATCACCTCACTGGCGTCCTCGGAGAGCATGATTAAGGCCCTGGAAGGCGGCGCCCTCGACTTCATCACCAAGCCCTTCCAGCTCAGGCACCTGCGCCACAAGGTCTGCAACCACCTGGAACTGCTGAGCCTGCGCGACCGGGCCCTGGTCCAGGCGCGCCAAGAGCTGCGCCAGACCGCTGAGACCCAGCGCGCCCTTCTGGACGCCCTGCCCGACGTGATCATGCGCCTCGACCCCCAAGGCCGCTACCTTTTCGTTTCCGCAAACGTCGCCAGGGTCTCGGGAACCCCGGCCGGCGAGTTCATCGGCAGGAGCCTGGAGGAATTCGGATACCCAGGCCGCGCCATCGATCGCTGGACCGAGGCCGTGCGCCGGACCGTCGCCTCCCGCGAACCTTTCCGGACCGAGGTCTCCTTCACGGGCATCGCGGGGCAGGCTGTGCATGAGTGGCGGCTGGCGCCGGAATTCGATGAAAAAGGCGAGGTGGTTTCCGTGCTGACCATCAGCCGGGACATCACCGAACAGCGCCGCGCCGAGGCGCGCGTCAGCAAGGGCGAGACCATGATCGAGGCCCAGGCCGGGCTCGTCGCGGTCCTGGCCGCCGGCGACTCCGATTTCACGGACCTGGCCCGGGCCATCCACCAGTGGGCCATGCGCATCACCGGCAGCAGCGTGGGCTTCGCCGTGGCCATGGACCCCGACAGGGGGAGCGTGGCCCATCACGGCATGGCCGCCATCATCACGCCCGCCGAGTGCGGGACGGCGTCGGTCCTGAACGACCTCTCCAGGCACCCGGGCCTTCTGGGCGTGACCGCCGCCTCGCGCCAGGGCTTCTTCACCAACGCCCCGTCCGAGCACCAGACCTTCCGAGGCCTGCCGGACGGGCACCCGCCCATCGGGCAGTTCCTGGCCGTCCCCGCCATGCACAAGGGACAGGTCCTGGGCCAGATCGCCCTGGGCAACCCCGGCAGGGACTACACCCAGGAGGACCTGGACGCCGTGACGGTCCTGGCGGACCTCTTCGCCCTGGCCATAGACCGGCTCGTCAGCATCCGCGACCTGCAGCGGGCCAAGGAGCAGGCCGAGGCGGCCAGCCGCTCCAAGACCGAATTCCTGACGAACATGAGCCACGAAATCCGCACCCCGCTGAATGGCGTCCTGGGCATGCTCCAGCTCATTCAGGAAACGGCCCTCAGTGCGGAGCAGCAGGACTACACCGCCTACGCCATGCAATCCTGCCGCCGCCTGACGAGCCTGCTGACGGACATCCTGAACCTTGCGCGGCTGGAAGCCGGCATCCTCAAGGCCGCCTGCGAGCCGCTGGACCTGCGCGACACTCTCGACGCCGTGCATGAGATCTTCCTTCCCGCAGCCCGGGAAAAAGGGCTCACCCTGGAGTTGCGTCTGGATCCGGCCCTGCCCCGGAATGTTGCCGGAGACGGGCCGCGGCTCATGCAAATCCTGAACAACCTCGTCGGCAACGCCGTCAAATTCAGCGAATCCGGCACCGTCATTCTGGAAGCCTCACAGCTGCGAACCGGGTCGGACGAGCACTGCCGCGTCCTGTTCACGGTCAAGGATACAGGTATCGGCATTCCAGACGACAGGCTCAAGGAGCTTTTCGAGCCCTTCGCCCAGATCGCCAGGGGCTTCACCAGATCATACCAGGGCGCCGGGCTTGGCCTGGCCATCAGCAAAAAACTGGTGCGGCTCCTGGGTGGGGTCATGTGCGTCGTGAGTGAGGAAGGCGCCGGCACGGAGATGGCGGTCGCCCTCCCGCTGGCATGCTTCAGGGGCCTGGAGGACCGCACGGAAAAGATCAAGTCCCTGGCCGCGCGCAATGACCTCGGCCTGCGCGTGCTCCTGGCCGAGGACGACGCCGTGAGCCGCTTCGCGGCCTCCAGAATGCTGCAGCGCCTGGGATGCGTGGTGACGGAAACGGACAATGGCCGGGCGGCCCTGGAAGCCCTTCTGCGGGAGGAATTCGATCTTGTGCTCATGGACGTCCAGATGCCCCTCATGGACGGAGTCCAGGCCACCCGCATCCTGCGCACCGCCCCCGAATTCCGGCACACAGCCGACATCCCCGTCGTCGCCCTGACCGCCTACGCGGCAGCCCACGACGCAGAGAACTTCGCCGAAGCCGGCATGAACATGCACCTCGCCAAGCCCGTGCTGATTGAAAACCTGGTGGAGGCCATCGTGTGCTGTGTCATCGAGGGGAAGGCGGTAAGGTCTTTGCCCCGGTCTTCAGCCTCAACCTGATCCCGGCATAAGAGCAGTCGCCCTCCCGCCGGCATGCTTCAGGGGCCTGAACGACCGCACGGAGAGAATCAAGCCCTGGCCACGCGCAATGACCTCGGTCTGCGCACCGCCCCAGAAATAGGGCCGGCTCAGGACACCTTGCGCATCACGATGTCCTCGATGGTCCAGAGGAGGTCCTCGATGTCGAAGGGCTTGGACACGTAGCCGTCCATGCCCGCCTCGAGGAAGCGCTCCCGGTCGCCGCGCATGGCGTAGGCCGTCATGGCGACGATGGGCACGCGGCGCATCCTGGCCCCGACTTCGCCCCGCCGGATGGCCTGGGTCGCCTCGATGCCGTCCATGCCAGGCATCTGGATGTCCATCAGCACGACGTCGAAATCGTTTGCCCGCAGGGCTTCCAGAGCCGCCTTCCCGTCTCCGGCATGACGCACGGCGGCGCCGTGCCTGTTGAAGAGCTTCTCCGCCAGCACCGTGCTGAAATGGTCGTCCTCGACCAGCAGGAGCCGCATTCCGTCCAGGATGCGGGCGGAATGCGGGGGGCGCTGCGGCTGAGCCGCTTCGCCGGCGCCCTCGATGTCGAAACTCAGGCTGAAGTACACGGCCGTCCCCACCCCCTGCTCGCTGACCACGGAGATGTTCCCACCCATGAGG
>CALMTS010000198.1 GCA_937872685.1 uncultured Desulfomicrobium sp. | reverse complement strand
CACAGGGAACGCACGCCCGGCCTCTTCCGCCTGACTCGAGAGCGCGCCGGGATTTTTCCCGTGGACTGCCTCCTGGCCTTTCCCTATGTTTTGCGACGCAGGCGTGACCTGCGCATACAAGACATCACATCGCGGGGGATCGCCCTGCGCATTGAGGAAATCATCGTGGACCCACAACTCATCATCGCCGCGGGCCGGGAAAAATCGCTGTTCCGGCGTCATCCCTGGATCTTTTCCGGTGCAGTGGCCGCTGTCAAGGGCCGTCCGAAATCAGGCCAGACCGTGGACGTCGTCGCCCAGAACGGAGATTGGCTGGCCAGAGCCGCCTTCTCCCCCAAATCGCAAATTCAGGGCCGTGTCTGGACGTTCGACGAAGGCGAAGCGATCGATGCCGATTTCTTCCTGCGCCGCATCGCCGCGTCGGCCGCCAGGCGCACGGATCTCGAAGCGGCAGGCAACGCCATGCGCCTCGTCCACTCCGAATCCGACGGCCTGCCCGGCCTGATCCTGGACCGCTACGCGGATGTGCTGGTCTTCCAACTCCTCACGGCCGGAACGGAATTCTGGCGTGAAGCCATCATTGCCGCCCTGAGAAAGCTCTATCCCTATGACGCGATCCTGGAGCGCTCCGATGTGGACGTGCGCGCCAAGGAAGGGCTGAGTGAACGGATTGAGACGGTGCACGGCCAAATCCCGGAACTGGTGGAAATTCTGGAAAACGGCGTGAAATTCATGGTGGATGTGCAACGGGGGCACAAGACCGGCTTCTATCTGGACCAGCGCGACAGCCGCCTGGCCGTCGGAAACGCGGCCAGCGGCGCCGAAGTGCTGAACTGCTTCTCCTACACCGGCGGCTTCGGCCTGGCCGCCCTGAGGGGCGGGGCGGCGAGCGTCACCCAACTCGACGCGTCGGCCCCGGCCCTGGAGCTGGCCCAACGCAACCGCGAACTGAACGGCTTCGCGCCCGGGGCCATGACCACGGTCTGCGGCGACGCCTTCCAGCTCCTGCGCGCCTGGCGCAAGGAAGGCCGCACCTTCGACCTCATCGTCCTGGACCCGCCCAAATTCGTCGACTCCAAGGCCAGCCTGACCCGCGCGGCCCGAGGCTACAAGGACATCAACCTGTGCGCCTTCAAACTGCTGCGACCCGGAGGCAGGCTCTTCACCTTCTCCTGCTCGGGCCTGATGGAAGACGGGCTGTTCCAGAAGATCGTGGCCGATGCGGCGCTGGACGCGGGACGTACGGGAAGGATCATACGCAGACTGACCCAGGCCCCGGACCACCCGGTGGAGCTGGCGTTTCCGGAGGGGGCGTACCTGAAGGGTTTGGAAATACTCGTGGATTGAGCAGGCTTTCAGACGATCTGCGACATGGTGGCGCCCAGGAGGCCGTCGAGGCATTCCCGCGGCCAGAGCTCCCACCGGCCCGCACCCCGCGGCGGGCGCGAGGCATGTCGCCGATCGCCTGAGCACCCTTTGGCCTGGAGCTTCGCGAACTACGCAATTCCAACTCTCTCATTTTACCCACCAATCCCACTGCCATATCACGCGCTTCCGAGTTAGCTTGACTCCTTGGATGACGTTTTCCCGGACCTAGGGCAACGGTCCCGACAAACGCGGGAGGCAAGCGTGGAAGACATGAATCATGGCTGCGGCACGTACCGGCGTGTCGAAAATTCCAGTCCGTACCTTCTGGAGGCCCAGGACAAGGGCTGCGGGCTCTGGCTGATGCTGGACCCGCTCTGCCATCCTCAGGCCCTGGCGCAACTCTGGACGGACGAACCCGACGCGGAGAAGACGATCCTTTTTTCGAAAACGCCATTGGCGGCGACCCTCGAAGCATCCCCTCGACTGGTTCCCATTACCCCCGATTCTCCGATCCTGCGCTGGATCGGCGACACCGCGCCCCTCGCCTGGGGCATGCTCCTCGCTTCGGATGCGCCGTTCCACGAGGTCCTGGCCCATCTGCGCAGCCTGCTCTTGGTCAAATCGGACGGCGGGGACGTCGTCTTCCGCTTCTGGGACGGCAATGTCCTGACCCGCATCTGCCGCCCCCTGCCCAAGGAGACACCCGTGATCCTGGGTCCGGTGCGCCGCGTGCTGACCCTGAACGATGAAAAGGAATGGGTGTGCGGCGACAGGGACACCGATTTCATGGCGGCGCCGCCTCAACCGAGACCCGTCCTGCCGAGCCCCTGGTACTGCTTTACCCTCAGCCATGAACGGCTATTCCATGACAAGCGCCCGGAGATCGTCGCCAGCAACGTCACCGAAGCACTGCTCCGCCCCAAGATGGAGCATGGCCTGGTCCTGCCCCGGCACAGGGCCGGACGGACGTGAACGGGCCACCCCGGTGCGGCGCTCGTGACGATCTTTCCGGCGAGGGAGCGCACCTCGCTCGCCCGCCCCGCTCCGTCCTGTGTTTCCTTGCCATCCTGACACTTCTTCTCTGCGGAGGTTGCCGAACCATGCA
>CALMTS010000197.1 GCA_937872685.1 uncultured Desulfomicrobium sp. | reverse complement strand
GACGTGACCTACGGCACCAACAACGAGTTCGGCTTCGACTACCTGCGCGACAACATGAAGTTCTACAAGCACCAGCTTGTGCAGCGTCCCCTCAATTATGCCATCGTCGACGAAGTGGACTCCATCCTCATCGACGAAGCCCGCACCCCGCTCATCATCTCGGGCCCCGGCGAGAAATCGACCTCCCTCTACGGGCGCGTCAACGCCATCATCCCCCGGCTCGTCCGGGACGAACATTTCTCCATCGACGAGAAGGCCCGCACCGTTGTGCTTACGGACGAGGGCGTCAGCCATTGCGAAGAGATTCTGAACGTCGGCAACCTCTTCGACCCCGCCAACATCACCATGCAGCACCACATCCTGCAGGCCCTGCGCGCCCACTTCCTCTTCACCCGCGACGATCACTACATCGTCAAGGACGGGCAGGTCGTCATCGTTGACGAGTTCACGGGCCGCCTCATGCCCGGGCGCCGCTTCAGCGACGGCCTGCACCAGGCCCTGGAGGCCAAGGAGGGCGTCAAGGTCGAGGCCGAAAACCAGACCCTGGCCAGCATCACCTTTCAGAATTTCTTCCGCATGTACCGGAAACTTTCGGGCATGACCGGTACGGCCGACACCGAGGCCGTGGAATTCCAGCAGATCTACGGGCTCGAAGTCATCGTGGCCCCGCCCAACAGGCCCATGGTCCGCAAGGACTTCCCCGACGTCATCCTCAAGACCCAGAAAGAGAAGTTCGAGGCCATCGTCGAGGAAATCCGCGAGCTGCACTCCAAGGGCCAGCCTGTGCTCGTAGGCACCACCTCTATCGAGAAATCGGAGTTCATCTCCGAACTGCTCAAGAAGAAGCGCGTTCCGCATGAGGTGCTCAACGCCAAGCATCACGAAAAGGAAGCCGAGATCGTGGCCCAGGCCGGTCAGAAGGGGCGCGTGACCATCGCCACCAACATGGCCGGCCGTGGGACGGACATCGTGCTCGGCGAGGGCGTGCGTGAACTCGGAGGCCTTCATATCCTCGGCTCCGAGCGCCACGAGAGCAGACGCATCGACAACCAGCTGCGCGGCCGCGCCGGCCGCCAGGGCGATCCGGGCTCCTCGCGTTTCTACCTGGCCCTCGACGACACCCTCATGCGGCTCTTCGGCTCCGAGCGCATCGCCGGGATCATGGAGAAGCTTGGCCTGGAAGACGGGCAGACCATTGAGAACAACCTCATCTCCCGCTCCATCGAGAACGCCCAGAAGCGCGTCGAAAGTCACAACTTCGAGATTCGCAAGCAGCTCCTCGACTACGATAACGTCATGAACCAGCAGCGCGAGGTCATCTACTCCCTGCGTCGCGAGTTCATGACCATCGAAGATCTGCAGCCAACGGTGGAAGACTTCGTCGACGACCTGCTGGCTGAAATCTACGAGCCCCTGGAGAACAAGAAGGGCCGGACTGAGCCTGTGGACGAACTCAAGGGCATGGTCCGTTCCAAGCTCGACGAGATTTTCGCCCTGGAACGCCGGGTCGAGGCCGGGAAGTTCGTGGAGAAGGACGACGCCCGTGCGGCCGTCCTCTCGGTGCTGGACGAACACCGCGCCGCCGCCCCGGACCAGTACCAGGAAGTCCTGCGCTTCTTCCTCCTCGACGCCCTGGACCGTAACTGGAAGGAACACCTCCTCCAGATGGATTATCTCAAGGAGGGCATCGGCCTGCGCGGTTATGCCCAGCGCGATCCCAAGCAGGAATACAAGCGCGAAGGCTTCGAGTTGTTCGAAGACCTGCTCTTCCGCATCCGCGAGAACACCATGAAGGCCCTCATGCACCTGCGCATCGAGATCGTCCGCCAGGAGGAACTCAAGCACGAGGAGCAGGACAACGTGAAATACGCGGGCGGCGCCGAGCCGGCCGAAACCAAACCCGACACCGTGCGCCGGGCCGACCCCAAGGTCGGCCGCAACGACCCCTGCCCATGCGGCAGCGGACAGAAGTACAAGCGGTGCTGCGGAAAGCAGGCAAAATGAGGAAAACCCCGGTGAGAGCCGGGGTTTTCGTTTGTGTGCGGGGGGGGATG
>CALMTS010000196.1 GCA_937872685.1 uncultured Desulfomicrobium sp. | reverse complement strand
CAATGGCGGATAAAAGCATGGATTGCCACGTCGAAGACTCCTCGCAATGACGCATCAGTAAACACGTCATTGCGAGCGAAGCGTGGCAATCCATCTTCATGCCGCCATGCCGCCCTTTCTGTTCCCCTGTAAGAAATTCGTAAGACCCGCAGTCTAAGGCAACGGGACTGTTCCGCCATGGCTCATGCGCCATGCGGGCCAGTTTCGCCGTGTCCGCCAGGCTCCGTCGGTGCCGGGCGGCCCGGGATTCTGGGCGGGGGAGCAGGAAACACTTTCGAAGGAGCAGAGCATGCCGGTTGAAATATGGGTGATCGCCGTTGCGGTTCTCGGTCTCGCATGGGCGGGGCCGCGGTACCTCGCGTACCGGCAGGAGTGCGATCACGGGGAGGAGGAGATCACGACGGAGCAGATCGACATGGCCATCGCCTTCTACAAGAAGGAATTGCTGGGCACGCTCGAGATCGTCTCCGGCGAAGCGATGAACGAAGATCCGCGGATGTTCATCAATGAGATACCCAGGGCCATCCAGATCCTCGTGCATATCGAGGACCTGTACCGGCGCAAGGGCGTCGCGTTTGACGCCCGGGGCATCCACCGCTTGTTCTGCGAGGTGGAGGACATCGTCTCCGACACGGAGAAATGGGGCGGCGAAGGCGGGAAAGGCGCAGGGAACACGCGGTTTTCCGAAGTCAGAAACAGGATACGGTGCTTCGTGACCTGCGGCATGCCGTGATGGGCCGCGTGGACGCAGGGTAGGGGGGCGTTCGTTCGGCGAAGGCCCTTCGTGCAAGGGACGCGCGGCGTTCCGGGGCGGCGGGGAGAGGGCCGCGTGGTGCGGGATTTCGGCTCGCCAAAAAAAGTGTTCCGCACCCGGAGGTGCGGAACACGGTCTGCGGCAGATGGGTTGCCTCAGTATATATCATACGAATCCGGGGACAGGGGACCGGATGGCTGCAAGGAGGGGGGGCGGCCTGCCTGAGTTTCGGCCTCAGGCACTGCCCGTTCCCCTGTCCGGGGTATCGCCTATTGCCGCAATCCGGTCGCCGGCACCACCACGAGCTCCAGGACGTGCTTGGGGCAGGCCTCGACGCAGGCGCAGACGTCCTTGCCGTTGTCGGCACGCCAGGTCTGGCAGAGGTCGCACTTTTTGGCCGCGCCCTTGTTCTTGCGGCCCGTAAAGCCCGTTTCCCCTTCCTCGCCGACTTCGATGGCCCCGTAAGGGCAGGCCATGACGCACATCTTGCACCCGACGCACATGGCTTCATTGACGGTGACGATGCCGTTTTCCTGCCGGATCACGCCGAAGGGGCAGGCGTGGACGCAGGGTGCGTCGTCACAGTGGTGGCAGCGCGTGGGGAATTTGAGGTTGTCGACCTTCACGACCTTGATGCGCGGGAAGACCGGCAGGCCGCGTTTTTTCGCTTCCTTGAACGGCAGGTTGATGTGCGCGCTGACGCAGGCCATCTCGCATTTCCTGCATCCGATGCAATTTTCGACATTGGCCTGGATAATGGTCTTCTCTGACGGGTTTGACATATGCTCCCTCACTGCGATGGGTTTTCCACTTCGATGCTCTTCACGTACAGTTCACGTCCGGCGACCAGCCTGACCGTCGATGTCCCGCAGACCGGGCACCGGAAGATCCCGCCCTGGCGCGACGCTGCTGCGCCGCACCGGTTGCAGGTTCCGGCGGCCGGGATGCGTTCGATCTCCAGTCTGGCCTTTTCCGCAAGAGTTCCTTCAGCCAGCATGGCAAAACAGGAGACGAGGGTCGTGGCCTCCACTCCCGCGAATTCGCCCACGCACAGGTCCACCCGGTGCACCGCCGGCGCCTGGGCCTTGACGGCCTGGTCGACGACGATCTCGAGAATGTTCATGGCCAGTGTGGATTCGTGCATGGGCGCCTCGACGACTCAGCGTTCCGTGCAGGAAATGCACGGGTCGATGCTGTTGACGATGAGCGGGATGTCGGCGACCTGGCAGCCGGACATCATCACCTGCAGGGCTTCCCAGTTCATGTAGGTCGGGACGCGCCACTTGAGCCGCTGCGGCGTATCGGAGCCGTCGGAACGGAGGTAGTAGACCACCTCGCCCCGGGGCGCTTCGGTGCGGGCCACGGATTCGCCCGGAGGAACCGTGACCATGCCGCTCACGGCGATGGGGCCGTCGGGGATCATGTCCAGGCACTGCTCGATGATCCTGACGGACTCCGCGGCCTCGCGCAGGCGCAGGAGGGCCCGGGAGTGCACGTCGCCCCTGGTGTCCGACTGCACCTCGAAATCGAGGTCGGGGTACACCGCGTACGGGGCCTTGGCGCGGATATCGTAGACCACGCCCGAGGCGCGGGCCACCGGCCCGACCACGCCGTGACGGATGGCCTCCTCCTGCGACAGCAGGCCGATGCCCTGGGTGCGGGCGCGGATGAGCGGATCGCGCTCGTACACGCCGTGGATTTCGTCGAGCTGGGGCTTGAGCTGCTCCAGCTGGCCGCGCAGAAAGGCGGCCGTGTCGGCGTCGATGTCCGTACGGCAGCCGCCGATGACGCACTGGCCGAGATTCATGCGGTTGCCGTAGACGCCTTCTTTGGCGTCCTGCATGATCTCGCGCACTTCCATGACATGCATGAACAGGGAATCGAAACCCACGAGGTGGGCCATGATGCCCACATTGAACAGGTGCGAGGCCACGCGTTTGACCTCGTCGGCGATGACGCGGAGATACCTGGCCCGTTCGGGCACGAACAGGCCGCTCAGGTTTTCCACGGCCATGCAGTAGGTCGCGGGGTGGCTGTTGGAACACAGCGAGCAGACGCGCTCGGTCAGGGTGACGTTCTGGAAATAGTTGCGGTTCATGGCCAGCGCTTCCATGCCGCGATGCACGTGGCCCGCGGCCAGGTCCACGCTGCGCACGGTCTCGCCCTCGACCTGGATGTTGAAGTACATGGGCTCTTCCAGGGCCACATGCATGGGCCCTACCGGCAGGGTGTATGTCGATGGTGTCGTGGACATCAGTTCAGCTCTCCCTTGGCCCATTCAGGCATTTGTTTTCCCGCGAACACCTTTTCCCACAGGGTTGTGGTCGAGGCGCCGTTCATGAGGGTCGAAAGCGGAATCAACCGGTCCAGGATGTCCGCGTCGAGGTCCTTGTCGACGAACAGGCGGCGCGGGTCGGGATGGTCGATGATCTCGATCCCGTAGAGTTCCGCGAATTCGCGTTCATTCCAGCCGGCGTTCTTGAACCAGTGGGCGATGGACGGCACACGGGGGAACTCGTCGTCCAGGAGGACCGTCACCGTGGCGACCACGCCGTCGATGTCGAAGTGGTAGGCGATCTCCCGTCCGTCCGCCCGTCCGAACTTGTCCCTGCGGTAGGCGGTGATGGTCAGCAGGCGGGCCTGCAGCCCGGCCAGGGCCGGGGCGATGGTGCGCAGCGTGTCGGGGGAGCCGGGCGCGATCCAGGCGAAGGCGTTGTCGTTCACGTCATATGTCCAGCGCACGATGTCCTGGTCGCAGAACGGGGACAGGGCCTGAGTTACGGAGTGGATTATATTTTTTTTCATACGGTTTCCTGTGTGTGGCTGCGGCGTTCTTCGGTCGCCAGCCGGGCCACGCTGGTGCGTTTGCATTCGGGGCAGAGCAGGAAGCGGTCGGGGTTGTCGGCGCCGAGCCTGTCGGTGATGGCCCGGGGACGCGGCTGGATCCTCTTGCCGCATTCCGCGCACTGTCCGAAGGGGATGAAATTGGCGATGGCGTTGTCGAAGCGCTCTTCGCCCAGATGCGCGAGCTTCCAGTTGGTGGACATCTTCAGCGCGCCGGTGGGGCAGTAATGGGCGCACATGCCGCAAAAGACACAGGAATTGTGCCACAGCGCGAACTGCATGCCGGAACCGTCTTCGCTGGGGCGCAGCTGTATGGCGCCGGGTGCGCAGACGTGGCGGCAGATGCCGCACAGAATGCATTTTTCCGGATCGTGCACGGCGCAGCCCCGGAATTTCGCGGGCGTGTGCGCCGGGGCGAAGGGGTACGGATCGGTCGCGGGGCCCTGAATCAGATTGCGGACCATGATTTTCAAGAACGGGAACATACGCCCTCCTCAATGCGGTTACGCAGAACATCCACTGCCTTGACGATGCCGTCGATAATGGCCTGGGGCCGCGGCGGACAGCCGGGAACGATGACATCCAGGGGGATGTACCGGCTGATGTCCGCCTCCACGGAGTAGCTTTCCCTGAAGCATCCTCCCGAAACCGGACACACCCCGATGCCCACGGTGACCTTGGGGTGGGGAATCTCGTCGTAGACGCGCAGGACCCTGTCGCGCACGCGCATGGTCAGCGGGCCCGAAATGAGGACCACGTCCGCATGGCGCGGGCTTCCGCAGTATTTGCAGCCCAGGCGTTCCACATCGTAGCGCGGGATGAGCGCCGCCGTGGCCATTTCCACGTCGCAGCCGTTACAGGAGCCGGCATTGATCCGGTAAATCCAGGGTGAGCGCGGAGCGAGTTTGGACATGAATTTGAGCATGGTGAACCCTTCCTATCGCAGCATGACCGCCAGCCCGAGGCTGACGAGTGCCAGTGGTGATGTGTACTTGACGAAAAACGAGAATCCCTGGTCCAGGCGCAGCCGTCCGGTCGCGGCCCGGAAACAGGTCACCGATACAAGCAGGAGCGTCAGGCACTTGAAGACATGCCAGGCGAGGTTGACCACCACGCTTCCGCCGATGGGGTTGGGGCAGATGAGCGCCACGGCCAGTTGGAGCACCACCGTGAGCTTCACGGCGCTCATGAGGTTGAAGACGGCCAGCAGCGGGCCGGAGTACTCGAGCAGCGGCCCCTCAAGGACTTCCGGTTCCGCCTCGGGGATGTCGAACAGGCCGCTGGCCATGGTGCCCGGAATGAACATCAGCAGGGCCAGCACCGCGGGGAGCATGACCGGGTCCAGCAGGAGCGGGCCGTGCAGGTACTGGTAGGACATGATGGCGTCGAGGGACAGCGCCGACCCGTCCGCCCCGCCCACGCGCACGGCGACCGCCAGGAACGAGGCGATAAGCGGCATCTCGTAGGCGAACATCAGGCACATTTCGCGCGAGAAGCCCAGCGAACCGTACGGGGAGCTCGATGCGCCGCCGGCCAGCATCATGGCCATGGCCGGGATGGGCAGCAGGTACAAGAGGATCAGCAGGTCCCCCAGGCCGGTCACGCCGCTCCAGACCCCGCCGATGGGCATCACGGCGGCGGTGACCAGCACGCCCGTGAGGCCCAGCATCGGCGCCAGCTGAAAGGCTGTGGCGTTGGCGCTGTCGGGGATCATGGTCTCCTTGGTGCACAGCTTGATGATGTCGAGGGCCGGCTGGATGAGGGGCGGACCGACCCGGCGCTGCAGGCGGGCATAGAACTTTCGGTCCACGCCCTTGAGCAGCAGGCCCAGGGCCAGGGCGAACAGGCCGCCCGGGAAGATCAGGATGGCGAAGGCCGCTTCCAGGATATTAGTCATGCTGTCCTCCAAAACGCTTGAGGGTCAGGTGGCCTTTGGAAACCGACGTCAGCAGCTGCAGCGGGGCCGCATACAGGTTGCCCGCGCCGACATTGGTGCAGGTCTGGTTCACGCTTGTCTCGCCGCAGGTATGGATGGCCGTGCGCCGCACCCGTCCGGCGACGAGGCGTGAAACGACGCTCCATATGCCGAACCCGGTGAGGAAGAACATGAAGCTGAGCAGGGTCATGTCGCAGGATCCGGGCCCGCTGGCGATGCCCGCCAGGGTGACCGGGGGCGGCGTGAGTCCCATCGTCTGCTCCAGCGCGGCGATGGGCATCAGGGCGATGCCCGGGAAGATGCCGGTCAGCAGGCACAGGCCCGCCAGGATGACCAGCGGGATGCGCATCATCGGGCCGACTTCCTCGGCGTGGGCCGCGGCCGGCGAGAGCTGTCCGAAGAACGCGCCGTGCATGAACTTGAGGAAGTAGGCCAGGGTGATCACGCTGGCGAGGATGGAGATGATGGCCAGGATGATCTCGCCGCGTTCGATGAGGGCGTAATAGAGGATCAGTTTCGAGCTGAACCCGTTGAAGGGCGGCATGCCCGCGGCCGAGAACAGGGCCACGCTGAAGCACAGGAAGGTCACGGGCATCCTGCGGCCCATGCCGCCGAGCTCCTCGAGGTTGTGGGCGTGGCTGGCGAACATCAGCGCTCCGGCGCAGAGGAAGGCCAGGTCCTTGAAGAGCATGTGGTTGAAGAGATGCAGCAGTCCGCCGCTGACGCCCAGGGACGTGCCCAGGCAGATGCCGAGCACGATGTAGCCGAGCTGGCTGACCGTGGAATAGATGAGCATCTCCTTGATCCCTGTCTGCAGCAGTGCCTGCACGGCCGCGTACAGGATGGTGATGCCGCCGATCCAGGCGCCGACGTACATGACGGCATCCAGTGCGGGGGCGGCGTCGGGGCTGACGTGCTGGGCGAAGACGAAGCGCAGCAGCAGTATCCCGAAGGGGCCGCTCTTGAGCAGCATGGCCGAGATGTAGCCGCTGACGGGCGTGGGCGCGGTGGGCGGGTGCATCTGCCAGTCGATGCGCACCGGCAGCATGGCCGCCTTCATGAGCATGCCGACGGCCATCAGGACCATGCCGGGCAGCCAGACCCCGGCGGGCGAGGCGCTGACCGTGGCGATCACGTCGCCAAAGCCGAAGCCGCCGCTGGCGTGTCCGAGGTGGAGCATGCCGAGGAAGAGCACGGATGCGCCGATGATGTTGAACAGGAAGTACTTGGTGCCCTCGGCCAGGGCCTCGGGAGTCTCCTCGTGGATGATGACGAAGAAGAGCGGCCAGCTGCTCATGACTTCCCAGAAGAAAAAGAAGGTCAGGAGGGAGCTGGCGGTGGTCATGCCCACCAGACCGCTCAGCATGGTCAGAAAGACGGCCAGAAAGCGCCAGGTCGTGCGGCTGTGGGACATGTACCCGGCGGAGTAGAAGAGGTTCAGGGCTCCCAGCGCCAGGACGAGGATCGCGAAATAGCGCTGCAGGCTGGTTTCGAAGCCGCCGGGGAGCAGGGCGGCGACCAGGGCCAGCAGCACGCTGCCCGTGGCGACCATGGCGCTCTTCTTCAGGTCGCCGCGCATGACCAGGGCGTACACGGCGCCCAGCAGCGGCAGGATCGCGGCCGGGGACCAGCCGATGGCGATGTCGGGCAGCGTCCCCCCGGCGGGGAAAAGCGCTGTCGCCGCGGGCACGACGAGGGAGACCCACTGGGTCGGGAAAAGGCCCGAAGCCAGCGTCAGGGCGGCCAGGACGCCGATGCCCAGGTTCATGCCCAGAGGCAGCGCCTCGACGGGCTTTCCTTCGTAGCCGGAGAAGAACAGGGTCTTGATGATGCGTCCGTAGTACACGCATCCGGCCAGGCTGCCGGTGAAGATGAGCACGGCCATCCAGACCTGTCCGGCATCCATGGCCGCCTTGAGCATCAGGAACTTGCTGAAGAATCCGCCCATGGGCGGCAGGCCCATGATGGAGACCAGCCCGACGGCCATGCACGCCCCGGTGAAGGGCATGGCCTTGCCCAGCCCGGCCAGGTCCTGAAGCCGCTGGCTGCCCGCCCGCATGATGAAGCCGCCCGCCGCCAGGAAGAGGAGGTCCTTCATGATGGCGTGGTTGACCACATGGGCCAGGGCGCCGGTTGTGGCGGCGTAGGTTCCCAGGCTCAGGATCAGGCCGATTTCACCGATCTGGGCCAGGGTGGAGTATGCGAGCATGCGCTTGATGTCCTGCTGCATCAGGGCCATCAGCTCTCCGAGGAGAAAGGTGGCTACGGACATGGTGGCCAGAAGGCCCAGAATCCAGTGCCCGTTTCCTTCGGGACTAGCCGCTATGGCCGCCACGACGAAGACCACGCCCATGATGCCGACCTTGGTCAGCAGGCCCGACAGGGGCGCGGAAATGGAGGACGGGGCGACGGGGTGCGCGGCGGGAAGCCAGGAATGCGCGGGAAAGAAGCCGGCCTTCACGGCGAAACCGGCCAGCAGGGCGAGGGTCACGCAGGCCGCGGCCAGCGGGCTGTAGGCCGCAAGAGCGCCGGCCATCTGGTTCAGGCCGCCGTGCATGCCCGCCGAGTCCAGGGCCAGCAGGCCGATCTGCATGAAATTGGCGCCGCCGACGCACATGATCAGGTATTTCGCGCCCGCGGCGAGGGACTCGCTGGTGCGTTTGTGGATCACGAGCATGTAGGACGAAAAGGTCATGAGCTCGAAACAGCCGTGGAAGGCCTCGGAGTTCTGCGCCCTGGCCAGTCCGATCAGCGAGGCGAGCATGATGAACAGGAAGAAGTAGTATTTGTCCGCGCCCTTTTGCGTGCCGATGTAGCCGGTGGAGTAGACGACGATGACACCGCCGCCCAGGGCGAAGAGCAGGACGAACAGCCGGAGCACCGGGTCCGCGGCCGGCTCCGCGATGGCGGAGGCGACGGTCACGGCAGCCAGAACCAAGGCGCTCGGGCCGGTCAGGGCGGGCAGCAGGCGGACGACCACCACCATGGCGAATGCCCCCAGATAGGGGAGCATGACCGCGTATGGCCAACCGTGCTGCGCGGCCGCGTCGGACGGCATGCCCGGGAGCAGGCTCCCCGTCATGTTGAAGAGCGGCCCGGCGAGCAGACAGGCCAGAGCCAGTACCCCGGCCAGGACGAAGCCCATGGTGTTGCCGGATTCCGTCGCGCCTTCCGCTTCGGCGTTTCGGGTATGGGGCTGACATATGCCGTGGATGATGCGCACCGTGTACACGACGGCGATGGTTCCGGCTGCGGCCAGCAGAAGCCCCGCGAGAAGGTGGCCGCCTTCCATCGCCCCCAGAAGCAGCATGGCCTTGCCGGGAGGAGCGGTGAACGGCGTGAGGCCAATGGCCGTGAACATGGCAAAGCCCATGAGCATCGCCGTCCGCGGAAGACGGGCTCCGGCCGTGCAGACCGCCTTGAAGGTGAAATCTTTCTTCTGCCCTGCAAGACGGTGCAGGCAGATGTACCACAGCAGCCTGGCCGATGCCTGGAAAAACAGGTGCAGCCCGGCACCGGCGAAACCGTCGGCCGTGGCCGGGTTCACACCGATCAGCACATATCCGAGCTGGGCAAGGGTTGAATATGTCAGGACCTTTTTGAGGTCATGGAGCGATTTGATCGCCAGCCATTCGCACCCGAGAGCGATCACGGCGCCAACGAGCGTAACGAGCGTGATGGTCAGCTGCATGAATGTCTCCTATCCGGAAAAGGTTGATCCTGATGAACGCCCGTTCAAAAGGATGGCGAATATGAACCCCGGCACCCGGGGAAGTTTTTTCCGTTTCGAGTTGCCCTGAAGGCCTGCCTGCCTGATGCGTTCGCGATCGTGTGCATGGGAGCCCTCCATCGGACTGTCTCAACCAGCTGCGTTTCCTGTCGGATGGTCCGGAGCCCATGTGAAAAAAAGTACGGACCAAAAGCTGGTTGTTTGATTAAACAGTATCCCTAGAAATTTTTCTCGTCAAAGCAGAAATTGAGTCTGCGGCAAAGTTTTTTAAAATTAT
>CALMTS010000195.1 GCA_937872685.1 uncultured Desulfomicrobium sp. | reverse complement strand
CCTGCCAACCCTTTATTTTCTCGATTTTCAGACGATTTTTGTCGGTCGGTATATTCGCCCGTGGTATTGGAGCGAAATTCGCGATAAGTCCTCGTTCACTTCATTTTCCATGAGAAGTCGCGATTCAGGGATATCTTTCCCTGTCTGAGTCCGCTCTTGCAACTGCATGATCATGCACATCAATTTTGATGTATGACACGAAAAATATTTGATTCTGCCGGCTTCGCAATGGTACGGCCATCGGACTTCGCGATCTGCCGCAGAAAACCGGTGGCCGGATTCGTCTTGCCTGGAAATCGTTCGCACTGGAATTGCCATGGGGGAGCAACATGAGAAATTTTCTGATTCTGACGGCGACTGTGTTCGTAGCATTGCTGTCCGGCGGGTGCGCCAAGACGGTCCAGCCCACGGCGCCTCTGGAGACCATGAATACTGCAGAACACCACATCCGGGTCGGGTGGCAGTTGCTGGAGGGGCAGAACGGGCAGGGCGCTTTGCAGGCTTTCGGAAATGCCCTGGCCGTATCGCCCGAATCTGCTGAGGCCTTGGCAGGAAAGAGCAGGTCCATGACCTTGCTCGGACGGGAGAAAGAGGCCTTCAAAGCTGCCTCTGCCTCGATCGCGCTGGCACAGATACCCGCCGAGGTCACCGGAGCAAAGATCGCCGAGATGCAGGCTTTGTCAGTGTTCCGGCCCGGCGATTGGCTTGATGGTGTCCGGGACTGCTACCAGACAGTTCTTGAAGCCTCGGGAGAGAACCCGGAGGCCATGTTGCTGATGGCCAACGCGCTCTCCGTGGCCAGGCAGTATGACGAGGCCGCCGCCCTGTACGCCAGGGCCGTGAACCTCGGCGGACCTGTCGGTAAGGATGCCGGCGAGGCCTGGAAATCCATGCAGAGCGCACGGCGTCTGGAGGCCGGTCAGCGTGCAGCCCGGGACATGGCGCGCAAGGCCGCAGTGACCCGGGCAGAGTTTTCCGCCATTCTCGTCGAGGGTCTCTATCTTCATCAGATCATCGCCGCCATGAAGGATTCCGCCCCGGTTTCGGAGTTCGTGACGCCCGAGCAGATGTCCGCGCGTAACCAGGCCCGGCAGGCCGTACCCTCCGACGTGCGCGATCACGCCCTCGAGGCTGATGTCATGGCCGTCATGGCCCTGCGCCTGCGTGGTCTCGAACCCCTGCCCGATGGTCGGTTCCGGCCGGACGAGCCTTTGACCCGGGCCGAGGCGGCCATGGCGTTGCAGGATCTGGCAGGCATTCTGGAATTCGGGAACGCCGACGGGGCGTCGTCCATGGGCGCTTCGCCTTTTTCGGATGTCCCGGCCGGGCATTACGCCCTGGATGCCATCGGCTTCTGCGTCTCGCACACGCTCATGACTCCCCGCGCCAAGGGGCGTTTCGAGCCGACAGCTGCCCTGAGCGGCCTGGAGGCCGTCGGCGGCGTGCAGGAAATCAGGAACGCCATCGACCTGCCCCGGGAAGAGCCCGTTACAGGCGAAGCCGTCCAGGGCATGTCCGAGAAGTGGAAGATGAAGCTTTTCGTGACCATGCTGAAGAGCGGCCTGCTCTTCCTCATCTGACGGCCCATTCCCGTATCATCGAGCCGCAGGTGTCGTTGTCATGACAGGTGTTTTCAAAGGGGGAGTCCGTCTCGTCGCGTTGATCTTTCTCGTATACGCGGCATACGCGTTCCACGCCTTCGTCCTGAAGGGCAGAGGAGTGGTCGATCGCAGGTATGTGGACCAGGACAGCGTCACGTTCATGGACGGGCTGGTTGCCGATGGTTCGATCGCCTGGAAGGAGCGTGGGGCTGTGCTCGACTCGACGGCCCGCAACCGGCTTGGCGGGGCCAGGGCCCGCAGGGCGGAGCGTTTGCTGGGGGGCGTGGATGGGGGCCCCCAGTCCATGCGTTTTGACCCGAGCTTCGTTTCGGTCGCCCATCCCCGGGTCACGCACGGCCGGGACGACGCCCTGCGCGGCCGCATTCTCGACCGACAGGGGCGGCTCCTGGCGGGTGTGGACGCATCCGGCGGCCGTTTCTGTCCCCTCGGACCGGCCGCATTTCATGTCGTCGGCTACGGTGGCGGCCTCTATCCGAAATCCGGCCTGGAAGGCGTGTTCGATGCCTCTCTGAATCCCGACGGCGCCCCTTGGTGGCGCCTGCTCTGGCGAGGCGACGGACCACTCGGGGCTGACCTGCACCTGACCGTCGATGCGGACGTGCAGAAGACGGCCTTCGATGCCATGGCCGGCCGCACGGGCGCGGTGGTGGTCCTGGACCCCCGCAACGGGGACATCCTGGCTCTGGTCAGCTCGCCGTCCTTCGACCCCAACCTCCCACCCGGCTCGGCCTGGGATCGCGCGGCCCGGGATATGAAGCAGCCCATGCTCAACCGTGCCCTCGCCGGGCGCTATCCCCCGGGCTCCATTTTCAAGCTCATCGTCGCCGCCGCGGGCCTCGGCGCCGGAGAAGCCCCGGTCATGGACCTGCCCCGACGCGACGCGGCCCTTGGCATCGGCGACCGCCAGGCCTTCGGCCATACGGATTTCGCCTCGGCCCTGGCCGGTTCCAGCAACGTCTACTTTGCCCGCTGGGGCGTGGCCCTTGGGCCCCGTCTGGCGGAGATGTGCGCGGCCTTCGGTTTCATGAAGCCGGTCATCATCGCCGACAGCCCCGATAGACAACGTCTCGAGGCGGTGCCCAGCTTCAGTTTTTTTCTCGGCTCCCCGACTGGCCCGGAGGCCACTCCGTTCTCCGAAACCGATTTCAGGCGCAACCCCAGACTCGTGGCCCAGGGCGCCATCGGCCAGAACGTCGTGCTGGCCACCCCCCTGCAGATGGCCATGGCTGTCGGCGCCTTTGCCCACGGAGGGGTCGTCATGCGGCCCAGGATCGTCTCAGCCCCCGACGACCGCCCGGAACTCCTGTCCAAGCCGGTCTCGCCGGCCGCCATGAACAGGATCGTGCGGGCCATGTGTGCCGTAATCGACG
>CALMTS010000194.1 GCA_937872685.1 uncultured Desulfomicrobium sp. | reverse complement strand
TGGCCGTTGCCGCCTGCCCCGTAGGCGCCATCCGTCCGACCAAGAAGGAAATCGTGACCGAAGCCGGTGAAACCAAGACGGTCAACACCGTTGCTATCAAGAACGAGCGTTGCATGTTCTGCGGTAACTGTTACACCATGTGTCCGTCCCTGCCCCTGTCCGACCAGACTGGTGACGGCCTGGTCATCATGGCCGGCGGCAAGGTTTCCAACCGCATCAGCAATCCCAAGTTCTCCAAGGTCGTCGTGGCCTTCATTCCCAATGAGCCGCCCCGCTGGCCCACACTGGCCAAGACCATCCGCCAGATCGTGGAAGCCTACGCCTCCGACGCCCGCAAGTACGAGCGCGTGGGTGACTGGGCCGAGCGCATCGGCTGGGAACGCTTCTTCGAAAAGACCGGACTGGACTTCTCCGAGCACATGATCGACGACTTCCGCGATCCGGCCTACTACACCTGGCGCCAGACCACGAACTTCAAGTTCTAATCTCGAGCCAGAACTGACCATTCATAGGGCCGGCGCAAGCCGGCCCTAAACCATAAGAGAGGCGACTATGGCAGATCCCAAAGAAATCGTGTTGGAATTCATTCACTCCAAGTCCAAACAGAAATCCAAGTTCTATTTCAACGACTTGGCCGCCCTGTTTCCCGAAATGAAGATGCGCGAGGCCAAGAAGATCATCAACCAGCTGGTCTCTGACGGCGTGCTCGAATACTGGTCCAGCGGCAGCACCACCATGTACGGTCTGCCCGGCACCGGCAAGCAGGCCGGCGCGGAAGGCGAAGAATAAGTTTTCAGATGCCCGCATCTGTTTTGTCTTGTCCGCGAGTTCTTGTCGCTGGCCTTGGTGGCGGCTCAGGCAAGACGATCGTCAGCCTCGGCCTCGCGCGTGCCTTTCGTGACAACGGGCTTGCGGTCCAGACCTTCAAAAAGGGTCCAGATTATATCGATGCCAAATGGCTGAGCCTTGCCAGCCAGAGTGACACGACGAATCTGGATCCTTTCTTATTGTCCCCAGACGTATTGCGAAACCTGTTCTGGTCCCGGGCCCAGGGTGCCGATGTGGCACTGGTGGAAGGCAACCGCGGTCTTTACGACGGAAAGGACGTGGAGGGCAGTTGCTCCTCCGCGGAATTGGCGAAGCTCATCCGCTGCCCCGTCATCGTTGTGGCCGACTGCACCAAGGTCACCCGGACCATGGCTGCCATTATCCTTGGCCTGACCGCCTTCGATCCCCAAGTCGACATCAGGGGCGTGATCCTGAATCGCACCGCCGGTTGCCGTCATCAGAACATCCTCCGCGACTCCATTGAAAAATACACCGATGTGAAGGTGCTTGGGATTCTGCCGAAACTCCAGGAGAACCCCATCCCTGAGCGGCACATGGGCCTCATCTCCGACGCCGAGCACTCGCACGACCCGTTCTCGGAAATCGCTCGATGGATGCATTCCAACGCAGATGTCGAAGCCTGCCTTGAGGTCGCCCGCTCCGCCCCGGATGTGCCGGGAGCCGTCGCCCCTCTGTACACCGGTGCCGCCACGAGAGGTCCCGTTCGCGTCGGGGTGGCCCGCGACGCGGCACTATGGTTCTATTATCAGGAAAATTTCGAGGCTCTGCGAAACGCCGGAGCCGAACTCGTCGAGTTCAGCCTTCTGGCCGACAGCGCCGTGCCGGATGTGGACGCCGTGTACATGGGCGGCGGGTTTCCCGAGACCCTTGCGCAAGGCTTGGCCGCAAACGCCTCCATGCGCAGTTCTATCCGGGACAGCGTCCTTTCGGGCATGCCCGTCTATGCCGAGTGCGGTGGGCTGATGTACCTGAGTCGAGAACTGCAGTACGAGGGTGCTTCCTATCCCATGGCCGGAGTTTTCCCTCTGACCACGAAGGTTTTCGCGAAACCTCAGGGGCATGGATACATGAGCTCAGTAGTCACGGCATCCAATCCGTTCTACGCGCCGCAAACCCGGTTGACGGGGCATGAGTTCCATTATTCCCGCTGCGTCGATATCGAGAACATTGATTCCTTTGTCTTCAAAGTCGAACGTGGGCAGGGCATGCTCAAAGGACACGATGGTGTGCTGGTGCGCAATTGCCTGGCCGGCTACACGCACATGCACGCTCTCGGAAATCCGCTCTGGGCGCAGAATTTCGTCAATGCGGCCAGGGTGTTTCGTACAGCCCGAGACTCTGGTTCCCCGTGTCCGGATATCCGACTTGAAAAGTCCACTTGACCTTTTCAGGAATAGTTATTAATAATTCATCTCAAGAAACGGAGGTGAATTATGGGACAGTTACGCGCATTCAAGGATCTCATCATCGACTGGGAAATGACTCCCGAAGATGCTGTGGCGATCTATCTCGAATGGGGCAACAACGGCTATCGGGGCGGGTACCAGAATGCCGTTCGCGGGAAAGAGGACTTTTCCCATTATTTTGTCATAAACACCTGGAATGAAAAACCTATTGCGACTTTGCTCTACCGTAACTCTGATGGGGCGGATGAGCTCGCGGTACTGCCTCTGCCCGACAAGCTGGCAGACAAGTTTCTGAAGGGTGTTTATCACCACAAGGGTGTTTATCCCGTGAATGACGATGTGAGACAGTGGCTCGAAAAAGAGCTCTATAACTGATTTTTTCAGTTGATACGAATCACGAAAAGCCGGCCTGCCCGGCTTTTCGTGTTTTTGGCATTGACTGTTCGGCAAGCGGCGCTACCGTGTAACTGCGTCCGGCGCCAGTGCTTATGGGAAAATCCCGGTTTTGCACGCTGCGCACGACGATCCGTCCGTGGAGGAGTGAATGTCTTTGAACACATGCCGCAGGTGCGGGACCTGTTGTAGGAAGGGGGGGCCGGCCCTGCACCAGACCGATCTGGGGCTGCTGGAGCATATTCCCATGTCCGATCTGGTTTGCCTGCGCCGGGGAGAGCCGGCTTTCGACCCACGAAAGGGCGGTCTTGAGCCTTTGGAGCACGAGTTGCTCAAAATCCGGGGCAAGGAGGGAGGATGGGAGTGCGTGTACTTCTCGTCGCAACCCACCGAGTGTTCCATTTATGAGCATCGGCCACTGGAATGCAGGTCCCTGTCGTGTTCCGACACCGGAGAAATATTCGTGGCCATGGAAACCCCGGTCATCACGAGGAGGGACATTGTTCCGCCTGGAACCGCACTTTGGGAGTGCATCGCGGAGCACGAAAAGCTCTTTCCCGTGTCAGAGGCGATGCGTCTGGCTTCGGAGCGGGCCGAGGGAGCCCGTGTGACGCAGGATCTCGGCAGGATGATCTCTCGCGAACAGCACTTCAGGCACGCCCTTGCGGAAAAGGTCGGGGCACGTGACACGGATTTGTGGGCCTACTTCGGGCGCCCCCTGTGGATGGTCCTGCTGCCCCTGGACTCCGCTTTTGCGCGGTACGAAGTCAGTCCGAATTTCATGTCAAATTGTTGACTTATGCGTCCCGCGCATTATCTATCCCCCGAAGATTTCGAGCATAAGGAGTGGTACTACTTTGGAATACAAGGACTATTACAAACTGCTCGGTGTGGCCAAGGGCGCGAGCCAGGACGAAGTCGGCAAGGCATTCAAGAAGCTGGCCCGCAAATACCATCCTGACCTCAATCCCGACAATCCAGAGGCCGAGGCCAAGTTCAAGGAAATCAACGAGGCCTACGAGGTCCTGAAGGATCCGGAGAAGCGCAAGCTTTACGATTCCCTTGGGCCCAACTGGAAGGAGGGGCAGAATTTTCAGCCGCCTCCGGGCTTCGAGAATTTCCAGTTCCGGTCCGGCGGATTTGGCGGAGAGGGTTTCAGCGACTTTTTCGAGACCATTTTCGGCGGGACAGGCGGGTTTGGCGGGAGCCGATTCGGCGGCGGGGATCCTTTCGGGCGGACCATGCGCAGCCGCGGGCGCGATGCCGAGGTGCGCCTGACCCTGACCATGGAGGAGGCCTACCGCGGCGGCCGCAAGACCCTGACCCTGCAGGAGCAGGTGAGAGGCGCTGACGGGCGGCCGCAGATGCAGGCCAAGACCCTGGAAGTGAATATCCCGGCCGGGGTCAGGGACGGCGCCAAGATCCGGCTGGCTGGCCAGGGATCGCCGGGGATGGGCGGGGGCCCGTCCGGCGACCTGCTGCTGCAGGTGACCATCGCCGACCATCCCCTTTTCCGCCTCGAAGGAGTGAATGTGGTCTACGACCTGCGCCTGGCTCCCTGGGAGGCCGTACTGGGCTGCAAGGTGCGCGTCCCGACCCTGGACGGTCCCGTGGACATGAACATCCCCGCCGGGGTGAGCAGCGGCCAGAAGCTGCGCCTGTCCGGCAAGGGCCTGGGCAAGGGCGAAAGCCAGGGCGACCAGTTCGTACGCATCGCCGTCCGTTCGCCGAAGGACCTTTCGGACCGGGAACGGCAGCTGTGGGAGGAGCTTTCGGAAATTTCGTCGTTTCAAGCGAGGTAGGAGTCGGGAATGACCATCGTGCAGATACATGAACATGGAGTGCCCAGCCTTTCCGAGCGCATCGGCACCAGGGAGTTTCTGGAACTGACGGGGCTGACCGAGGACGCACTCATGGAGCTGGTGCGTCTGGACTGGATCGTCCCGGCCCGGACCGCCCAGGAGGAATTTCTGTTCGTGAACATGGATGTGCTGCGCGTGCGCAAGTACAGGCGCCTGTGTGCGGATTTCGAACTGAGCCCCGTGGCCGGAATCATCATTGTCGATCTTCTGGAACGCATCGCTCACCTTGAAGAACGGCTGCGCGCCGCTACGGACACATTCTGACGGCGCGCGCCCCTATGGAGGATTCGAATGGATCTCAATAAATTTACGCAAAAATCCCAGGAAGCCGTGGCCGAAGCCCAGGCCGTGGCCATCCGCCTCGGACACCAGCAGGTGGATGTGGACCATCTGTTCCGGGCCCTCGCGGAGCAGGAAAACGGCCTGGTCCCGCGCCTGCTTGAGCGGGCCGGTTATGAGGTCAAGGCCATTGTCCAGGCCCTGGACAAGGAACTGGGCAGAATGCCGCGCGTCAGCGGCCCCGGCGCCCAGCCCGGCCAGATATACGTCACCCAGCGCATGAACGAGGTCATGCTCGCCGCCCAGGATCTCGCCAAGAAGATGCAGGATGAGTATGTCAGCGTGGAGCACGTGCTGCTGGCCATCCTGGACAAGCCCGGAAGCGGACCCGTGGCGACGGTGCTGCGCCAGTTCGGGCTGACCAAGGACAAGATTCTGGGCGTGCTGGCCGAAGTGCGCGGCAACCAGCGCGTCACCTCGGCCAATCCCGAGGAGACCTACGACGCCCTCAAGAAATACGGCCGCGACCTGGTGGAGGATGCGCGAAAGGGCAAGCTCGACCCGGTCATCGGACGCGACTCGGAGATCAGGCGCTGCATCCGCATCCTGTCGCGCCGCACCAAGAACAACCCGGTCATGATCGGCGAGGCCGGCGTGGGCAAGACGGCCATCGTCGAGGGCCTGGCCCAGCGCATCCTGAACAAGGACGTGCCCGAGGGGCTCAAGGACAAGACCGTCTTCGCCCTGGACATGGGGGCGCTCATCGCCGGGGCCAAGTACCGCGGCGAGTTCGAGGAACGTCTCAAGGCCGTGCTCAAGGAGGTGCAGAAATCCGAAGGCCGCGTCATCCTTTTCATCGACGAGCTGCACACCATCGTCGGTGCGGGCAAGACCGAGGGCGCCATGGACGCGGGCAACCTGCTCAAGCCCATGCTGGCGCGCGGCGAGTTGCACTGCATCGGCGCCACGACCCTCGACGAGTACCGCAAGTATATCGAAAAGGACCCGGCCCTGGAGCGCCGCTTCCAGCCCGTGGTGGTGGACGAGCCAAGCGTCGAGGACGCCATCTCCATCCTGCGCGGCCTCAAGGAGCGGTTCGAGGTGCACCACGGCGTGCGCATCTCCGACTCGGCCCTGGTCACGGCCGTGACCCTGTCCAGCCGTTACATTGCGGACCGCCAGCTGCCCGACAAGGCCATCGACCTCATCGACGAGGCCGCGGCCATGATCCGCACGGAGATCGATTCCCTGCCCACGGAGCTCGACGAGATCAACCGCAAGACCATGCAGCTGGAGATCGAGCGCGAGGCCCTGCGCCGCGAAAGCGACGCCGCGTCGCGTGAGCGCCTGGAAAAGTTGGAGAAGGAGCTGGCCGAGCTGAAGGAAACGCAGACGGGCCTTCGCGCCCAATGGGAGCGCGAGAAGAGCGGCATCGACGAGATCAGCCAGGTCAAGAAGGATCTGGAGGCCACCAAGGAGGCCATCGCCAAGGCCGAGCGCGAGTACGACCTGAACAAGGCCGCCGAGCTCAAGTACGGCCGCCTGACGGAACTCGAGCGCAAGCTCGCGGCCCTGTCGGGCGGGGATGACGGCGAGCCTCGCCTGCTGCGCGAGGAGGTCGGCCCCGACGACATTGCCGCCATCATCTCCAAGTGGACGGGCATCCCCGTGTCCAAGCTGGTGGAAGGGGAGCGCGAGAAGCTTCTGAAACTCGCCGACATCCTGCACGAGCGGGTCATCGGCCAGGACGAGGCCGTGCAGGCCGTGGCCGACGCGGTGCTGCGCGCCCGGGCGGGCCTGAAGAACCCGCAGCGGCCCATCGGCTCCTTCATGTTCCTCGGCCCCACGGGCGTGGGCAAGACCGAGCTGTGCAAGACCCTGGCGAAATGCCTCTTCGACACCGAGGAGAACATGGTCCGCCTGGACATGAGCGAGTACATGGAGAAGCACACCGTGGC
>CALMTS010000193.1 GCA_937872685.1 uncultured Desulfomicrobium sp. | reverse complement strand
CCGGAATCACCGGGCACGGCCACCTCGACCAGGGTCACGGCGTCCGAACTGAAGACGCCCCGCTCGTAGGACTGGTTCGAGAGGGCGATCACCCCCCCGCCTCGCGCTTCAAGCTCGCCGAAATAGCGGTCCCTGACCTGTCCGCCCAGAACGTACGACGCCCCGACATATACGACCGCCGCCAGCACCACCAGCACCATGATCTTTTTCATCCGCCCTCCGGTATGCCGCCGCCCGGCATGGACGGCGCGCTCATGGACAACGTGCTGGCACAACGCGCGGATAAAGACAACACGCACGGCTGAATCCGTCCGGCATTGCCCCGCTCATTGCGCTTGGCCGCGCTGCGGCGTTGCGCTACTGCAAGCGGACGTGCCCGGACCGCGGCCCGGCCATACCCTGCACTCATTGCGCATAAGGAAACTCAGTCGTGCCCCCTTCGCAGCAGCGGCCGAGCATATCGGTCATCGTTCCTGCCCGAAACGAGGCAGAGCCCATCGCCGCCTGCCTCCAGGGGCTGCTGTCCCAGGACATCGCCCTGGCCTTCGAGATCGTCGTGGTCGATAGCGGCTCGTCCGGCCCCGCCGGGCGCATCTCCGGCCTGCCCGTCAGGCTGGTGCGCGCACCCGGCCCGGGGCGCCCTGCGGCCCTCAACGCGGGCATACGCGCCGCGCACGGGGACATCCTGGCCTTCACGGACGCGGACTGCGTCCCTCGTGCGGGCTGGCTGCGGATGCTGCTGGCGGGCACAGACGATCCGGAATGCGGGTGCTTCATCGGCGAGTTCGTCCCCGACGGTCCGGCCGACGCGATCGCGACGTTCATCCGCGACACGAACCTCATGTCTCAGCGCCACATGCTCTCCCTGGCCCCGCCTGCGGCGTCGGCGGCAAACATCGCCTACCGCCGCGAAGTGTTCGACACCGTCGGGACCTTCGACGAAGCCTTCGAAACCGGCGAGGACCGCGACATGTTCTGGCGCATGGTCCGCTGCGGACGCTTCCGGTACCGGTACAATTCCGGGGCCGTGGCGGCACGCCGCCACCCCGCCGGCCTCCGGGACTTCATGGCCCATTCGTTCAGGGATGGCGCCGGCCTCGGCAGGTTTCGCCGCAAACATGCGGCCGACCACCCATCCTCGCTCTCGTCGGCGGCGCACGGCGCCGTCTATCTGGCCAAAAGCATCGCCGGCGTCCTGGCCTGTCCGTCCAGAATCATGCGCGAAGTCGCGTC
>CALMTS010000192.1 GCA_937872685.1 uncultured Desulfomicrobium sp. | reverse complement strand
CGGACGAAGCTCGGGCCAGGCCATGGCGGTTATGGAGGAGCTTGCCGGAAAGCTGCCCGAAGGCATCGGCTATTCCTGGACGGGCCTCTCCTTCCAGGAGCGGCAGGCCGGATCCCAGACGGTCCTGCTCTACAGCCTGTCCATCCTCGTGGTCTTCCTCTGTCTGGCGGCCCTCTACGAGAGCTGGAGCCTGCCCGCCTCGGTCATCCTGGTCATCCCCCTGGGCGTGGCCGGGGCCCTGGCCGCGGTCAGCCTGCGGGGCCTGAGCAACGACGTGTACTTCCAGGTCGGCCTGCTCACCACCATGGGTCTGGCGGCCAAGAACGCCATCCTCATCGTCGAGTTCGCCAAGAGCCTGGCCGAGTCCGGCATGGACCTCGTGCAGGCCGTGGTCGAGGCAGCCCGGCAGCGTCTGCGGCCCATCATCATGACGTCCCTGGCCTTCGGCCTGGGCGTCCTGCCCCTGGCGCTGAATTCCGGCGCAGGTTCCGGCGGCCAGAACTCCATCGGCACAGGCGTCATCGGCGGCACCATCGCTTCCACGATCCTGGGATCGCTCCTCGTTCCGGTCTTCTTCGTCCTCGTGGCCCGGATGGGACTGACCCGCAAAGCGCCAAGACATGCCCCCTCACGCGTCATCATCCCCGGAGGCCACACATGCGAAGACTGATCCTGACCCTCTGCCTGCTGTTTGCCGGCGGTTGCGCCACGCTGGCTCCCGAACGCGAACGCCCCGTCGTGGATCTGCCCGGCAGCTGGAACGACATGCGGCAGGCCGGCGCCGCCGTGCCGGTCTCAACCGCCGCGCGGGACGCCAATGCAACGGACATCGATGAAACCGGCTGGCGCAACATCTTCAGCGACGCGGCCCTGCAGCAACTGATCAGCGCCGCGCTGCAGGATAACCGGAACCTGCGGCAGGCCGTGCTGGCCATGGAGAAGGCGCGCGCCCAGTATGGCATCTCCAGGGCGGACCGCCTCCCGAGCGTGGACGCCTCCGGCCGGAACACCAACACCCGGCTGCCCGGCGAGCTGCGCGGAGGGATTGCCGGCATCGACCGGCAATGGGCCGCCGGACTCGGCGTCACCGCCTTCGAGCTCGATTTCTTCGGGCGGGTCCAAAGCCTGGAAGATGCGGCCCTGGAGGAATACCTGGCCACGGAGGAAGCCCGGCGCGCCGTGCACATCTCCCTGGTCTCCCAGGTCGCACGCGCTTACCTGACCCTGGCCGGGGACCGTGAAGCCCTGACCCTGACCAGGGAAACCCTCCAAAGCCGCCAGGCCACCCTGGACCTGACCCTGGCCAGGGTGGCGAACGGGCTGGCCACGGACCTCGAACGCCACCAGGCCGAAGAGGCCGTGGCCGTAACCCAGTCCGAGGAGGCGCGGCTCAAGGCGCAGGTGGCCATGGACGAAAACGCCCTGGCGGTCCTGACGGGACGGCCCGTGGCCAGCCTGAACCTCCCGGCCCGGGCCATCCGCGACGTTGAGCTCGGCGGCCCCCTCGCCCCGGGCCTCCCATCGGAGCTCCTCACCCGCCGGCCGGATATCCTGGAGGCCGAGCACCGTCTCTGGGCCGCCGGGGCGCAGATCGGCGCGGCGCGCGCCGCCTTCTTCCCGCGCATCAGCCTGACGGGAAGCATGGGCTACGCCAGCCTCGAACTGACGGACCTCTTCGACGCGGCGGCGCGCACCTGGACCTTCGTGCCGAGCATCTCCCTGCCCATCTTCGACGCGGGAAGGATCAAGGCCAACCTGGACGCAGCCAAGGCGGAACAGCAGATTCGCGTCGCCGCCTACGAACTGGCCGTCCAGAACGCGTTCCGCGAAGTGGCCGACGCCCTGGCCAGAAGCGAAGGGTATGAAGGGCAGGTCCAGGCCCAGGCGCGGCGCGTGGCCAGCGCCGGACAGAGCCGCATTCTGGTGGACCGGCGCTATCAGGCCGGACTGGAGAGCGCCTTTGCCGTGCACGACGCCGAGCGCACCCTGTTCTCGGCCCGTCAGGACCTGCTTGCTGCGCGCCTGGCGCGCAAGCTGACCGTGGTCGAACTCTACGCCGCCCTGGGCGGCGGTTGGGAAGAACGGGTCGCGACAGCGTCTCTTCAAGAGAAAGACAGCTTCTGACCAGCAAAAAAGGCGGCCACTTCGGCCGCCTTTTTTGCTGGGTTGCTCTTGAAATTTACGGGATTCAGCCTTCGGCCAGGAACCCGATATGCGCCTCGATCAAGGCCAAGGCCCGCCGGACGCTCTCCGCCGACCCGTCATGGTTGGAAACATGGGCTGCGCAGTAGCCGCTCAGGGGGCGCAGCGAGGGCGACACGCATTCCCAGTCGAGGGCCCGCCGCACCGGATCGGCCGCCGTGGCCAAAGCGCGGATGAACCGCAACGCCTCCGCCGCCATGAC
>CALMTS010000191.1 GCA_937872685.1 uncultured Desulfomicrobium sp. | reverse complement strand
CCTGGATGCCGTCCATGGTGCCGCCGGTGTTCCCCGTGGCCGTGGCGTTGCTGCCCACGTAGATGACGTCGTCGCCGCCGCCCGTGCGGACCGTAGTCTGCGACGTGACGCCGGTGATGACGACGGTGTCGTCGTCGTCCCCGCCCAGGACCTCGACGGAGGCCGCGGTGATGGAACCGTAGAGTTCGATGACGCTGCCGGTGCCGGCGTCCGAATCACCGAAGTCGCCGACGATCTCCACCGTGCCGGCGGCCAGGATGGCGCTGCCGCTCTCCAGGAGCACGCCGTCGCCGCTGTGCAGGGCGACCGAGCCGCCCGTGCTCTGCACGGTCACGCCGGTCTGCACGGTGATGTCGTCGTCATCGGTGTTGTCGTCCGAGGTGATGGAGATGTCGCCCGCGGCAGTCACGTCGGCCACCACCGTCACCGGGCTGCTGGCCGTGATCTCGATGCCGCCGCCGGCGCCGGTGGTCCCGCCGGTGCCGTCGCCCGCGTTGCCCACGTTCAGGGCGCCGATGTTGTGCACCCACATGCTGCCCAGGACCTCGCCCTCCATGTTCTGGACCTGGGTGACCAGGGTGTTGCCGTCCTCGCCCACGCCTTCCTCGGAACGGAAGATGGCCGCCCCGGCGATGACCGCCGGGCCGCCCAGGGCATTGGCGTTCAGGATGCTGCCCTGAGCCGCGATGTAGGCCTTGCGGTCCAGGGTCGTGATGAGCACCTGTTCCAGGTAGAGGTCGTCGTACACCTCGATGATGTAGACGTTCTCGGACGAGGTGATGTTCACCAGACCCTGCGTCCCGAAGGACGAATCGATGTCCAGGTCGTTGCCCGCGGCGCCTATCCCGCCGAGGGTGGTGTGCAGGGTGATGTTGCGGGCGATGACGTCCGCGTCGGGGTTGTCGTTCGCGTCCAGGATGGACACGGCCGCCGACAGGGAGGCCGTGCCGCCTGCCTGCACGAGGCCGACGTTCATGTCGCCGCTGACCTCGTTCAGGAAGATGTCGCCCACGGCCGTGGCGTATATCAGGCCCAGGCCGGGCTGTTCGGCGTCGGCCAGAGGCATTTCGGTGTTCAGGGCGTTGCCGTCGGCGCCGATGGAGCCGCCCGCAGTCAGGGTGATGGACGGCGCGTTGATGTTCCACTCGCCATCGGCGTTGCCGTTCAGGATGGAGCCTTCGGCCGAGAGGACCACGGCGCCTTCCTCGGAATAGATGCCGTCGATGTACAGGTCGCTGGTCACTCCGGCCAGGTTGATGTCGCCCGTGGCACGTGCGGTCAGGCTTCCGCCCAGCAGGTTCACGCTCACGGGGGTGTCGGCCGTGCCGATGGTCGAGCCGCCGGCTTCGATGATCACGCCGCCGCTGGCGCCACCGCCGGTCACCGTGGTGCCGCCGCCGACATCGTAGATGCCCCCGGCGCCCTTGATGCGGATGGCGTCTCCGCCGGTCACGGCGTCGATGTTGATGTCCTGTTCGCTGCCCAGGTAGACGTGGGTCCCGGCCGTGACGGTGATGCTGTCCGCGGTCACGTCGATGTCGTCGTGCAGCAGCACTTCCAGACTCTTGGCCGTGCCGTCGCCGGCGAAGATGTCGACGATGTTGCCGTCGGCGTCGCGGGCGATGAGGTCGTCACGCTCGGCCGCGGCCAGGAGGACGCGCTGGTCCGCTGTGAGGGATCCGGTATCGAGCGGCAGGCTGAAGGTCTCCTGACCGCTGATGGAGCCCAGTCCGCCGTTGGGCGTAGCGATGAAGACGTTGTTGCCGATGATGTTGGCTTCCTCGATCTTCGTCTCCGTATCGGACTTGGTGCGCAGCAGGGACGGGTTGAAGTTCGTGGCCAGTTCAGCGTCGGTCCAGTAGTGGCCGGCCATGAGGGTCTCATACTCTTCGCTGCCCACTTCCACGGTGTAGGCGTAGCCCACGATGCGCGTATCGCCCAGGCTGCCGTACGTCTCGTGCAGGTCGTGGTATTCGGCGGTGCGCTTGGCCTCCAGGTCGGCGATGTCCGACTCGGACCAGCCGTTGTCCTGATACCAGGCCAGCTCGTCCGCGCTCAGGCTGACGTGGAAATCCGGGTCGTAGACCGACGGGTCGGCCTGCTGCTCGCGGTAGTTCCAGTAGCTTTCGTATTCGCGGGTCTTGAGGCCTTCGTAGGCGGCGATGTTCTGCGCCGCGGCCTCGCCGGCGCCGGTGGCGATGGTCAGGCTCATGCTGCCCCACAGGGCCTCCAGTTCGGCGATGGCCCTTTCGTCGCGGGTGTCGTTGCCGTTGGCGTCGGTCAGGTTGCCGTCAAGCACCTGGAGGTACACGTCGCCGCGCACCGACCGCATCGAGTTCAGGCCCAGGTCTCCGCTTGTTTCCGCAAGGTGGATGTCGTCCATGGCCGAGACAGTCAGGCTGCCCGGTCCGGAAGCGGCGCTGTCGACACGCAGGGACTGGGAAGCCGAACCGATGCCGCCCGCCCGGGAGGACAGCGATATGGAATCGCCGCTGACCAGCGATGTCGCGCCGGAGGCGGTGATGGAGCCATACGCCCTGAGGTTCACATTGCCGGAGGCGCTGACCGTGCCGAGGTTCAGGGCACCGGTGAATTCTTCGATGAAGATGTCGCCGGCGCTGCTGGCCGCATCCAGGGCTCCTCCCACGAGATCGGCCTGGAGCGCCTTGTCGGGGGAGCCGATGCCTTTGGCGCCGGCAAGGTCGATGTCCCAGCCCTGGACCAGGCCGTACTCGGTGCTGGTGATCGTGCCGCCGCTGGTGATGGCCGTCGTGCCGGCGCCGTTGGTCAGGGAGCCGCCCACGATGACGTCCGTGGCGGAATTGATGGTGATGGCGCCCGTGTCATAACCGGTGAACACGATGTCGATGGGGTAGTCGGCCTTGATGCTGTTATTGGAATACGTCACCGCGCCCTGGGCGTAGACGAGGACGTTGTGGTGTTCGGTGGTGGAGAAGATCCACCATCCGGTCGTCGTCGTGTACGTGTAGCCGTACAGGTACTGCTCATCCTTGAGCGTGACGCTGACAGGGGTGGTCACCAAGTGGGTATCGGACGCCACCCATTCCACGAAAGTTCCCGTACCCGTGGGCTGAGGAGTCCCGACATTGATCGTCCAGACGTTGTCCGGTTGCTGGCCGGGATCCGGAGACAGCCAGTCGATGCCCCAGAAACTCGACGTGATGTATTCCCTGTAGATCTGACGCAACTGCTTCTGCCCCGTCACATAGACGTAGCGCTGATTTGCGGCGGGGGTGAAGCCGTTGGCCAGTGTCCTGCCGCTGGAATCCGTGCTCGAAATGAGCGTCGCGCCGCGGGTCACCGTCTTGTTGATGGTGTTGCCGACCCGGGTGTAGGTGGTCACGACCGGCTCGACGCCAGGGATGAAATTGCCGCTCGCATCGTACACGCCCACCGTGTCCACGATGCGGATGACGCCCTCTATGCCCTCCCCGCCGGTGTCGATGTCGTTGACGGCGATGGCGTAGCCGGTGTTGTTGGTGATGGTGACATGGCCGTATCCGTCCACGGCCTTCAGCACGGCCGCGGAGTTGGTGTTCATGATCTGGCCCGTCAGCAGCATGAAGCCGCCCTCGACCGCCACGGAATCGACGACAATGGTGTCCGTATCCCGGTCGTAGCGGACCTCGATGCCCTGTTCCTTGCCGTTGTCCGTGGCCAGGAGCAGATATCGTCCGGCATCGGCATCGGCCTTGAACGCTGCGATCTGGTCATTGAGGTCGGCGCCCAGCGTCACGCTACGATCGGCCCGGCCACTCTGCACGATGCCGTTCAGATTCAGGTACCGCGCGGTGAGGAAGATGTTGTTGCCGGCGACAGTGGGCACGTTCTGAAGGCCGTAGGGCTCTCCCGCGGTGTTGTAGAAACTGTCGGTGGCCAGCACGAAATCGCGGCCGGCGGAAATGTCGATGGATTTGCCCGCCACGGCCGTTTCGCCGACCTCGCCCTTGATGAGGACGCTGCCCTTGAGGTTATGGACTGTCACGCTGCCCAGGCGGTTGATGATGCTGCCCACGATCTCGATGTCCGGAGCGGTGATGCCGCGGAATTCCTCCTGCGCGGGGAAGGCCGGATTGAAGGTGCTCCGGATGGAAATGGCGGGTTCGGTCTCGCCCGCGTCCGTGCCGATGGTCTTGAAGTCCGGCGTTACGTTGATCTGGCCGAAGGCGTAGAGGAAATCGTAGACGCTCTCGATGTCCGCGTTGCTCGTGACCGGCAGCTCATTGAAGTAGACCATGCCCCCCTGGTTGGTGGGGATGGTCACGTCGCCGACCCGCAAATAGTACGGGCTGGCGTTCTCGACGACCACGCCGGTGTCGTTGTTGGCGTACAGATTCCCGCTGCCGGTCAGCGTTCCTGCCGTAACCTCGATGTTTCCGGAACTGGCCTCGATATCGTCCAGCACGATGTAGGTGACCAGCAGTTCCTGCTTCGGGGACAGCGGGGTGTTCCCGTTCAGAAGGCCGGGATCGTTGGGGTCGATCAGGCCCAGTTCCAGGGCCTGCATCTTGAGTTGGGTGATCTGGGCATCGTAGCCCGCAATGGCCGCGGTATTGCCGTAATGCTCGTTCTTGAGTTTCTGCAGCCGGTCGATTTCCTTGGCGATGTTCACCCCGAGATCCTCGACGCTCAGCAACACCGAGACGCCGGAGGAAATGCCGTCTCCGGTGACGGACACGCCGCCTACCCCGGATTCCGAGACAAGCGTGTTCTTCATGGACAGCCCGATGGTCAGACCGTCGGCGCTGATGGTCGCGATCTGGTACACGCCGTCGTTCACGCCCGAGCCGGAGACCGTGATGGTCTGCCCTTCCAGAAAGCCGTCGGCCAGCCAGCTGCCAGCCGAGCGGGTGATGAGATCCCGCCCGCCGTACACGCTGGAGAAGGCCAGGTCCGGAGCGCCCTGCATCGTGGTGGTGTGAATGGTGATGGGCCGGGGAGGATGGCTGGCGATCTCCGTCGCGCCACCCGCAGCCAGGGTCTGATTGGCAAGGGTGTACGTCTTGTGCAGGAAGATGGTGTCGCCGTTCACCTCGTCAATGAGGTAGGCCCCGTCGTTGGCGCCGGAATTGGCGATATTGATGACCATGCCCCCTTCGAAGCCGTCCGCGCTCCAGTCCGCGCCGTCCTGCCGGCGGATGCTGTCACGCGGGTCGGTATGCGTCAGGTCGAGGTTCAGGGTGGTCCCTGTGTTGACCAGGGTCGTGGTCTTGATGGTCACGCCGAAGGCTCCGGCCTCATCCGCCAGGACTTCGCCCGCCGCCAGGGTGATGACAGAACCGCTGACCCCGGCCACGGTGTAGATGCCGGTGTTGTCGTGCGAACCCGTGACCGCGATGGTCTGCCCCGCGGCGACGCCGGTCCAGTTCAGGCCGTCGTTGCGGGTGATGGTCCGCGCGCCGGAGTCAAAGGTCATGGTCCGGGTACCGAGCTGGACCGTCGCATACCCGTCGTAGGACGTGATGACGGACAGGGCGACGGACGGGGCATCGGCCGCCAGTGCCTCGTTGAGGGTGATGACGTTGTCGGCAACCGACGCGATGGTGTAGGTTCCGGCATTGGCCGTGCCGGTCACGATCAGGGTCTGGCCGGCGGCAAACCCGTCGCCCGCGAAGTTATAGTCGGAGGAGGAGTGCGTGATGGTCCCGGCGTCGGCGTCGAAAGCCAGGCGCCCGGTAGACAGCGCCCACACGGAATGGCTGTTCGTGTACGCAAGGAGGATGGAGGGGTCCTCCCCGGCCGTGTCATCCATGCTAAAGCCCGAGACAGTAAAGGTCAGTTCGGATGCGGTCACCGTGTCTATCCGGTAGAGGCCGTCATTGTCGCTGTCCAACGACCCGGCTATGCGTAAATACTGACCTGGCTCGAAACCGTCGTCGAGGAAACTGCCGCTGCCCTCGGCCCGTCCGATCGTCACGTTGTCAAACAAAAACCACCCGTTCACATCGATGTCCAGAAGCGGGTAGACGCTGCCCTGCACCACGACGGCAGGCTCGGCCACTGCACGGATCGTGACGCCCGAGAGGTTCGTTGCGTTCGCGGCAAGCCGGGACGACGCCGCATCCAGGTACATGACCATGCCGTCGCCCGAGAAGCCGGATATCTTGTAGAAGCTGTCGTTCATCCCGGCGCCGTCCACGAGCACCCACTGGCCAACCAGGAACCCGTCCTCGACGAAGCTGCCGGTGCTGCGGGTGATGGTGTTGTCCGCCGCCGCGACCGCCAGTTTCGGCGAACCGGTCATGATGAAGTGCGAAATGGTCACACCGGTCGCCGACACGGTGCCGATGGCCGTCTCGTTTTCGCCGCCCAGTTGCGTCTTTGCGTCCAGCGTTATCGTTGTCGCCGTGAGGCTTTTGATCAGATAGGCCCCGTCCAGGTCCCCTGCGCCGGAGACCCGGATGTAGGAGCCTGCGCTGAAACCGTCGGCGATCCAGCTGCCGGTGCCGCGCACGATGGTGTCCTCGCCGGCGGTCCTGGTGAAGACCAGTCCGGGCGCCCCGGTCATGGCGGGCTCGTCGGACGCGCCAAGCTCCCCGTCCACGACCAGGAACTGCTTGTTGTTCAGCCCCGCCTCGACCGTGCCGTCGATGTTGACGTTCCTGTCAATGTTGTCCTGGTCGCTGCCGCCGCTTTCCTTCAGGGACACGGAACCGCTCGAACCGGTGAAGATCGAGATCAGGCCGTTGGCGATGTCCTCGGCCAGCCCCATATAGGCGTCCTGATAGGTCCAGTTGCCCGATACGGAACGCGTCCCGTCCACGACCGTGAGGAGCACGTTCTGATTGCTGCCGACCCAGGCGTCGCTGGCCACATCGATGCGGGAGCCCTGATTGACGACGGCGTCGGCCGTGGGGTTGGATCTGATGGGGAAAGCCGTCTTGTTCCAGAGATCGGTGCGGGCGGCGACGGAAACGGTGGAGAGCTGGAAGCCGTCAGCGCTGCCGCCGACCGTGATCACGATGTCGCCCGCGGCCTCGACGGCCGCCCCGTCCATGATGGTCACGTTGTTCTCGGGCGAGGCGTGCGCCACGGAGATGCCCTGGGCGTACCCTGCCGCGCCGTAGGTCTTGGCGTCGGCCTGGGCATGCAGATTCAGATCGGTCCAGTTGGACACGGCGATGACGCCGCCGGCTTGCAGGGTGGCGTCGCCGACAACGATCTCGGCCACGTTGGTGTCGTTGTAGATGCGCGATTCGGTCTTGGCCGTGGCCACGGCGCCGCCCGAGTCGATCTTGGCCTTGTCGCGGGCCGTGACGTCGTTGTGCACGGACAGGTTCATGTCACCGCCCGTGCCGTCGCCGCGCTTGGTCACGGTCACCGTCGCATCGTCGCCGATGACGGTGTGGCTTTCGATATTGATGTCGCTCCTGCTGGCGCCGGCCGGGAAGGCCCCCACGCCGCCCGAGGCGGAGACGAGATTGTAGCCGGACAGCCAGTCCTTCAGCACCGTCGTTTCCGCGCTCATGTCGAGCTGGTGGGCGCGGATGTCGGCGTTGTCGCCGATGGCCGCCGTGACGTCCGTGTTCACGGTGTTCTGGATCTTCGCACCGGGCGCGTCGATGACGCCGCCCGAGGAGCTGTCGGCCGAGGCGTTGAAAAGGGCCTCATGGTCGGCCGAGATGCTCAGGCTGTCCACGTCGATGCCGCCGCCGTTCTTGGCGCCGACGGAGGCCAGGGTCGTGTTCGAGCTGGTGGTGTACGCCTCGGAGGCCGAGACCGAGACCACGCCGCCCGTGCCGGAAATGGCCGAGGCCCGGTTGTCCTCGGTGCCGCCGGCGCTGATGGAGAACGCCCCGCCCGTGGCGGTCACGCCGTCGGCCAGGTACGCGCTGACGGTGCTGCCGCTGTCGGCCATGGCGTAGTTGCCGCCCACGGCCACGATGCCGAAGGCCTTGCCGTTGGCGGTGCTGCGCTGGACGCTGTCGAAATCGGCCGCGATGGTGGCGCTGCCGGAGATGTCGAGGATGCTGTCCGTGTCCGCGTAGGCCGCGGCGCTGCCGTTGCCCGAGGCCCTGCTGACGGTGGCGTTGGCGCCGATGAGCAGCCCGCCGCTGGACCCGGAGGCCGAGGCGCTGGCCGAGACGCCGCTGCCCGGCACCTTCCGGGAGGCGGTGATGTCGAGGTCCGTGGCCGTGACCGAAGCGCCGTGGCCCACGAAGGCCTCGATCACGGGCGAGGACTCGGCGATGGCCGAGGAGCCGCCCACGGCCGCGCCGCCGGCGTTGACGCCCGACGTGGCGGCCACGGATTTCGGGGTGGCCTGCGCATCCACCGTGACCTTGCCGCCGGCCGTGATGATGGCGCCGGAGCCGATGTCGGCCGTCACTTCGGAGGTGACCGTGGCCGTGGCGATGTTCACGCCGCCGGCGACGAGGCCGCCCGTGGCCGCGGAGACGCCGGCTTCGGACGTGCCGTAGCCGGCAGCTTCGACCGTAAGGTTGTCGTGGGACGAAACCGTGGAGGAGTCGATCTGGCTGACAAGGGTGCCGTGGCTGGTGGCGGTGGCCACCATGGCGCCCACGCCCACGCCGGCCACGGTGATGCCCGTCGCCGTCGCGCCGGCCTTGTCGTTGGACACGGAGGAAACGAGCAGGTCGCCGCCGGTGGTCGTGACCGTGGCCGCCGCCTCGATGCGGGTGTCGAGGATCGCGGCGGCCGTGGCCGTGGCCGAGGCGCCGTTGGCCGCCACCACCCCGCCGCCGGACGCGCCGGCCCAGGCCTCGGCGCCCTGATCGACGAGAGTGCCGTCGGCGTTGACGTTGTGGCGCGACTGCAGCGCGATGGACCCTGCGGTGACGTCCGCGCCGCTGCCGATGAACGTGGTCAGTTCGGGCGAGAGTTCCGCGTCCGCCAGGACGACGCCGACCCCGGCGATGCCCACGGTGACGCCTTCGCCCTTGGCCTTGGCCTTGCCCTTGGACGCCGATGCGACCGAGAGCAGTCCGCTCACGGCGATGACGGCGCCGTCATCGACGTATGCCTTGAGCACGGGCTTGACCATGGCCCCGACGTCGGCGCCGTTGCCGGCCAGCAGGCCGCCGCCCGAAGCGTTGGCGTAGGCGTCGGCGTTCGCGTCGGCCGAGGCCAGCACGGTCAGGCTGGCCGCGCTGATGTCCGCCTCGCCGTCCACATAGGAAGATATTTCGGAGCTGATCCCGATGTCGGACAGGGACGCGCCGATGGCCAGACCGCCCACGCTGAGGCCGAAGGCGTCGGTTTCGGCCGTGATCACGGCCCCGGCCGAGACGCTCACGTCGCCGGTGGCGACGATGTCGGCGTCCCCGACATGCGCATCAACGGCGATGCCGACGGTGGCGTCGGCGGAATTCACGTTGCCGGCCAGGATGCCGCCGGCCAGGCCGTACGCCCCGGACGTCACGTCCACGGTGGTCTGGGCGGTCACGTTGACATGGCCCACGGTGCCGCCGATTCCGATGTCGGTGAAGTCGCCGATGTACGCGGAGGTCGAGCCGTTGATGGATGCGGAGACGACGGAACCGCCTGCGGCCACGCCGCCCAGGTTCGCGCCCAGGCTCCGGCCCCCGACCGTGTAGTTCGAGGATGCCGAGACGGTGAGGAGGTCGGCGTCGGTGATCGCGGCCTTCTGGCTGTCGGACGTTCCGGCGACATGGGCCAGGGTCGTGTTCCCGACGGTGTTGACGACCACGGCCCCGCCCACGGCGGCGTACCCGCCGGACAGGCTGAAGGCCAGGGCGTCGATCTGCGCCGCGTCCGAGGCTTCCACCGTGACGTCGCCGAGGGCCGAAACCGTGGACGCGCCGGTGATCCCGGCCTGGGTGGTGGACGTCAGGGTGTTGTTCACCACCGAGGCGTTGGCCGCGACGCCGGCCGAGGCGCCGAAACCGGCCGCCAGGCTGGCGATGGCCGCGCCGGAGGCGGCGGACACCGTGACGGACCCGGCGGCGGAGTCCGCCGTAGAGTCGACGATTTCCGCCGTGACCGTGCCGTGGATGCTGTTGTCGGCCACGGCCGCGCCCAGGGCGGCGAAGCCGCCGACCGAGATGCTGCCGGCGAAGGACACGATGCTGGCGTTGGGGTTGACCTCGTTGCCGTCAAGGGCGGTGGTCAGCTTGCCGACCATGCCCGCCGGGGCGGCGATGGCCGAGTTGAAGTCCGGCACGGCCAGGGGCGCGGTTTCCGCAGCGGACAGGGAGATATCGCCCGTGGCGGTGATGGTCGAATCCGTGACCGAAGCGGTCACCGTGTTGCCCATGTCGTTCAGGGTCAGGGAGGCGTTGGCCGCCCCGAGGCCCGCGCCGGCCACGCCGATGGCGTAGGAGCGGATGATGTCCGAGGAGCGCGCTTCGAGGGACACCGCGCCGGAGGAATCGACCCCGGAACCGGTTATCCCGGCCGTCACGCCGTTGGCGATGAGGTTCTTGGACACCGCCGCCCCGCCGGCCGCAAAGGTCGATGCGGACAGGCCCATGGCCACGGAGTCGATGGTCGACTCGTCCGTGGCCGACAGGGACAGGGAGCCCGCTGTCACCGTGGAGGCTCCGGCATCGTCGTCCACGATGGAGGCGCTGATGGTGTTTTCGATCTCGTTGATGGTCAGGGACAGCTGCGCCGCGACCAGGCCCGATGCGGCCACGCCGCCCACGAAACTGAGGATTTCCGCTTCGGACGATGCGGCCAGTTCCGCCGCGCCGGTGCTGGTCAGGGTCGAACCGGAGACCCCGGCGGTGATGGAATTGGTGATGAGGTTGTAGCCCACGGTGCCGTTTATGGCCGCCGCGCCCGACGCCGACAGGCCCAGGCCCACGGAGGTGATGGCCGAGGAGTCCGTGGCGGACAGGGTCGCGGTGCCGCCGGCCGTGACGGTCGAACCGTCGCTGATGGACGCATCCACGGTGTTGACGATGGCGTTGCCGAAACCGGTGATGTTCAGGGCCACGTCGCCGCTGACGCCCATGCCGGCCGAGAGGGCCACGATGCCCGAATCCGCGAGGGCCGTGGCCGAGACGCCGCCGGTGCCGCTGGTCACCGTGGAATCGACGATACCGGCCTGGACGGTGTTTGCGACCACGTTGCCCATGAGGCCGATGTTGAAGGCCATGGAGCCAGAACCCGCGGCGCTGACGTTCAGGGCCAGGATATTGGTGCTCGCGAAGTTTTCCAGGGGCGAATCCGTCAGGGCCGCGTCGAGCTTGCCCTGGTTCTCCGCGGACAGGGCCCAGGCGGGAATGGTCGAGGGCGCCTCGTCCGTGGCGGACAGGGAGATATCGCCGGCGGCCGTGACCGTTGCGCCCGAAATTTCGGACGTGACGGTGTTGGTGATGTCGTTGCCCAGGGCGGTCAGCTGCAGCGAGAACCCGCCCGCGCCGGACACGCCGAGGTTCAGGGCGCGGATGATGGCCTCGGACCGCGACAGGGCGCTGAAGCTGGCCATGCCCGTGACCGTGGAGTCGAAGACGCCGCTGGTCGTGGTGTCGACGATGACGTTGGCCGCTGCCGCAGCCCCGCCGCCTCCGCCGCCCGCAGCGGACACGCCGAAGGACAGGCCGTCGATGCTCGCGGAATTGAAGGCCTCCTGCATGACCGTCCCGCCGCCCGTGACCACGGAACCGCCGTCGATGAAAGCTTCGGCGGTGTTGGTTATGACATTGGCCGCGAAGGTCACGTTGACCGCAGCCACCGCGTCGGCGGCCACGCCGCCCACGAAGGACAGGATGCCCGCGCCGGCCTCGGCCGTCTGATTCAGGGCATTGGTCGCGTCCACCGTAGAGTTGCTGACATTGGCCCTGACCGTATCGGTGATGTCGTTGGCCGCGACCAGCAGGTTGAAGGAACCGGATCCCGAGGCGGCCACGCCGATGCCGGCGGCCGCGATGTCAGCATCGTCCGTCGCCGTCAGGGACAGGGTCCCGGCGCCGACGCTCGAGTCCTGTACCAGGGCCTCGACGGTGTTGACGATGACGTTGCCGAAGCCCGTGGCGCTGATGGACGCGATGCCCGAAGCGGCCACGCCCACGGTCAGGGAGGTGATGCCGGCGTCGGACTCTGCGTCCAGGGCGACGGTTCCGCCCGACTCGACCGTGGAGGAATCCGAAATGAGCGCGGCGATGTGGTTGACGATGGTGTTGCCGGTCAGCACGCCGCCAACGGCCACGCCGCCCGACCCGGACACGCTCAGGTTCAGGGCCAGGATGTTCGTGCTCGCGAAGTTTTCAAAGGGCGAATCCGCCAGGGCCTCGTCGAGGTCGGCCTGGTAGTCGTCCGGGAGAATCCAGTCGGGAATGGTGCCGGGCGCGTCGTCCAAGGCGTTCAGGGAGACGTCGCCGCTTGTCGTGACCGTGGAACCGGAGATCTCCGAAGTGGTCGTATTGGTGATGTCGTTGCCCAGGGCCGTGAGCTGCACGGAGAAGCCGCCCGATGCGGATACGCCGAGGTTCACGGTGCGGATGATGGCCGCGGACTGCGAGGTCGCATCCAGGGAGGAGACGTTCAGGGTCGAATCGAAAACGCCCGTGGTCGTGGTGTCGACGATGACATTGGCTGCTGCCGCCGCCCCGCCGCCACCGCCGCCCGCCGCGGCCACGCCGAAGGCCAGGCTGTCGATGCTCGCGCTCATTTCGGCCAGCTGCGTCACGGCGCCGCCGTTGACCACGGAGCCTTCCTCGATGAGGGCTTCGGTGGTGTCGGTGATGACGTTGCCCACCAGGGTCAGGTTACCGGCGGCCGAAACGTCGGCCGCGACGCCGCCCGCGAAGGACAGGATGTTCGCGCGGGACGTGGCCGTCTGGTTCAGGGCGCTGCCCGTGGTCACCGTGGAATTCGAGATATTGGCCTGGACCGTGTCGGTGATGACGTTGGCCGCGGCCAGCACGTTGAAGGAACCTGCGCCCGAGAAGGCCACGCCGATGCCCAGAGCCGCGATGTCCGCGCCGTTGTCGGCGGTCAGGGACAGGGTCTGGCCCGCGTCGACCGTGGAATCCTCCACCAGGGCAGTGACGCTGGCGACCATGACGTTGCCGAAGCCCGTGGCATTGACGGCCATGGCCCCGGAGCCGGCCACGCCCACGGTCATGGCGGCGATGCCTGAATCGTTCACGGATTCGAGGGCCACATCGCCAGTGGTTGTCACGCTCGAAGTTGAGATTTTGGTTGAAGTTTCATTGACGATGACATTGCCCGTGATCACGCCGTTGACCGCCACGCCGCCGGTGCCGGCCACGCTGACGTTCAGGGCCAGGATGTTGGCCGAGGGGTTCAGGGGCGAATCGGCCAGGGCGTCGCTCAGGATGTCGTGGGTTTCCTGGTCGTCCACGTATCCGCCCACGGCGTCCATGAAGGGCACCACGCTCGGCGCGATCTCGCCGGCGAAGACGTCCACGGCGGCGGCTGTCACGGTCGCGTCGATGATCTCGGAGCGGGTCGTGTTGGTGATGGTGTTGCCCATGGCCGTGAGCTGCACGGCAAAGGCGCCCGAGCCGGCCACGCCGATGCCCAGGGTGCGGATGATGGAGCCCGACTCGGCGGTCATGGCCAGGGTCGCGTCCGTGAAGAGGTCGGTGTCGCTCACTTCCGTCGCGGTGGCGTTGGCGATGGAGGCCGCGGCGATGCCCACGCCCACGGCCCCGCCGCCGGTGCCGGCCACGCCGATGGCCAGGGTGTTGATCTCCGAGGAGTCGTAGGCTTCGAGGTTCACCCCGCCCGTGGCGTCGATGAAACTGCGCCCGGTGTCCGTGCCCTGGATGGAGGCGCGGGTGGTGTTGGCGATGACGTTGGCCGTCAGGGACAAAAGCCCCGCCCCGGCGCCCGACGCGGCCACGCCCACGCTCAGGCCCATGATGTCCGCGGTGTTGCGGGCTTCGAGGTCCAGGGTCGTGCCGGTGGTCACGGATGAGGAGACGATGTCGCTGGCCACGGTGTTGGCGATGACGTTGGCGCCGATGAGGGCCCCCGCCGCCACCGCGCCCGTGCCGGCCACGCTCACTGCGGCCGAACGGATCAGGGAGGAATCCTGCGCGTCGAGGTCCACGGCCCCGGCCGTGGCCGTGACCACGGAACCGCCGGTGATGGCCGCCGTGGTCGAATTGGCGATGACGTTGCCGAACCCGGTGGCGTTCACGGCCACGGCGCCCGATCCGGCCACGCCCACGGTCAGGGCGATGATGCCGGTGTCCGTGTCGCTGTCGAGGACGATGTCGCCAAGGTCCGACGTGACCGTCGAACCCGAGATTTCGGTCGAAACGGTGTTGGCGATGACGTCGCCCGTGAAGGCCCCGTTGACCGCCACGCCGCCCGTGCCGGCCACGCTGACGTTGACCGAGAGGATGTTGGCGCCGGGGTCCAGGGGCGAGTTGTTCAGCGCGTTCTGCAGGTCGCCCCTGGTCGTGTCGTCGAGCACGTAGTCCCCGACGGCGTCCATGAACGGGACGACGGACGGGGCCAGGTCGGCGGCCGTGAGGGTCACGTCGCCCGCGGCGTGCACGCCGGAATCCTCGATGGACGACGAGACGGAATTGGCGATGACGTTGCCCATGGCCGTCAGCTGCACGGCGAAGCCGCCCGAGGCCGAGACGCCCACGGACAGGGCGCGGATGATGGCCGCGGAGTCGGACGTCAGGGACAGGGTCGAATCCGTGGCGAGATCCGTGTCGCCCACGAGGGTCTCGACGGTGTTGGCGATGACGTTGGCCGCCATGGCGATGCCCACGGCGCCGCCGCCCGTGCCGGACACGCCCACGGCGATGGTGTTGATCTCCGAGGAGTCGGAGGCGTCCAGGGTCACGGCGCCGCCGGCGTCGATGAAACTGCGGTCGAGGTCCGTGCCCTGGATGGAGGCGCGGGTGGTGTCGGTGATGACGTTGGCCGTCAGGGACAGCAGCACCGCCGCCGTACCCGAGGCGGCCACACCCACTGAGAGGCCCAGGATCTGGGAGGTGTTGTGCGCCT
>CALMTS010000190.1 GCA_937872685.1 uncultured Desulfomicrobium sp. | reverse complement strand
AGGCCCTGCGCCTGGCCGATGGCAACGAGTCCCAGGCGGCCAGGCTCCTGAACGTGTCCCGGGACACCTTCAGGTACAGGCGGGGGAAGCTGGGGCTCTAGCGCAGGGTATGAACGCGGCCCGGCTCCGGCCGCACAGATAAAAAAACCGGCCCGACGGGGCTCCCCCGACGGACCGGTTCCAAAAACCTTGAACGTCCGGCACCGTTTCCGGCGCTCATTCCCTTGTCAGCATGAACACGCATGCCATCCATGACGCTGTCAGGTCACGGCGGCAGCCTGTTCCACCCGCCACAGCTCCTGCATGAGCTCCTCGCCCAGGGAGGCGGCCCTGTCCGCGTGGGCCCGGCGGCAGGCCTGCTCGGCCATCTCCGCCAGGACGCGCACGCCCTCGGCCCGGATGTTGCTTGCCATGCCGCGCAGGGCATTCGATTTCTGCTCGGCAGTGACGAAATCGCTGCGCTCCAGGGCCTGCAAAAATTCCCCCACCCGTGTTCTCCCTTCGCTCAGAAAAGTTCGCAGCACGTCGCCCAGCAGGTCCTGATCGTGGTCCAGCTGCTCCATGAGCCGCTCCACGTCCAGGGCCTGCACGCTGATATCGCCCTTTCCGGGGTCGTTGGGCTGGACGTACTTCTCCAGCACCCGGAACAGCTTCCGGGTCTCCACGGGATGGACCAGGACTTCATTGAAGCCCGCCGAAAAACAGACCGTCTCATCCACGTCCGACAGTTTTCCGACCAGGCCTATGACCGGGACATCGGCGTCATGCCCCATGGCCGGGTCCCGAATGACGCGTATCGCCTCCATACCGGAGATACCGGGCAGATCCATGCTCATGAAGACCAGGGCGCAGGGATTGTCGCGCAGCACGTCCAGGGCCTCCTCGCCGGAGGCGGCTTCGAGATGGACATACCCGCCCTGGTTGAGTCGTGCGGCCATGGCCGCGCGGCTCCCGGCATCGGGGTCGGCCACCAGCACGACCTTGCGCCGCTTGCGCTCTTCGGCCACAACGTGGCGGGTCACCAGGCCGACGCTTTCCCCCATGATGCGTGCACCCAGAAGCAGGCAGAGGGCGTCATGCAGCCTGGACTGCTCCACGGGCCTGGGCAGGTAGCCGGCATAGCCCCCCGCTTCCATGCGGGCAGCGTCGCCAGGCATGGCCGAAGACGGCAGCGCCACCAGCAAGGCCCCGTCCAGACCGCCGTCGAGCCGCACTTCACGCCCGAAGGTCTCCATGTCCATGCTCCCCAGGTTTGATCCCACCAGCACGAAATCATAGCTCTCACCCCGCTCCGCCGCCTCGCGCATCCGCTCCAGGGCGGATCGCCCGTCCGCGGCCTCGGCATAGGGGCACGTCCAGAGATAGCAGTATTCCCGGAGCACGCCCCGCCAGGTGGAGTCCGTGTCCACGGCCAGAATCCGGCGCCCCGCGATGGGCAGGGGCGGCGGGAAGGACGCCGGCCGGGCCTGAAGTCCGGGCAGGCGCAACGTCGCCCAGAAGAGAGCGCTGTCCGCGCCGGAGTCGAACCCGGCCCGGCCGCCCTGGCGGGAGGCAAGGTCGCGGCAGAGCCTCAGAAATTCCTCGTCGGGTTCCGCGACCGAAACGTCGACACGCACGTCAAGGCGCACCTCGGCCATGTTCTCCGCTCGGCCGGCCAGGCTCAGGTCGAGGGTCACCGACGACCCCGAGGGCGCGCCCAATGCCCGGTTCAGGAACCCGCCCGTGATGCGCCGCAGGATGCCGGGGACGCCCCGGACCAGGCTCGGCACCTCGTCCGCTACCCGGGCCTTGAAATGGATGTTGCAACGGCGGGCATGGATGCGGAAAAGCTCGACCATGTCATGCACGAGCAGGCGCAGGTCGTAATCGCCCTCGCCTCCCAGGCCACTCTGCGTGTCGCGCCAGACCATGTCTCCGAGACTGCGCCGCACCAGGTCCATGCCCTCGGCCGCGTCGCGGATGACCCGCAGGTACTCGGCCTGTTCGCCGCTAAGGCCCGAATTCCGGAGCAACCCGGCCATGCCCAGAATGGACGAAAGGGGGGATTCCAGTTCCTGGCGCAGATGCTCGAGCAGGCTTTCCAGGCTTGCCCTGAGTCGGTCGCATTCCGCGCACGATTCGCCGTTCTTCAATCCGCCGTCCTTCATCAGAGCCTCCCGAGGCCTTCACGCTGCCGGCCCTCGTCAACACCGATACCATAGGTCTTGAGCTTGCGATAGAGATAGGTCCGCTCCAGACCGATGATTTCGGCCAGCCGGGCGACGCTGCCGTCGGAGCGGGCCAGCTCCCGGCGCAGAAAGGCCTCCTCGAACCGGGCGCGGGCCTCCTTGAAGTCCGTGACCCCTTCGGGAACCATGGCAAGAATATCCAGTGACGCACCGGCCCGGTACTCCGGCGGAAGCATGGACACATCCACGCGCCGCCCCTGGTAGAGGATGTAGATCCGCTCCACGAAGTTCCTGAGCTCCCGCACGTTGCCCGGCCACGCATAGCGCATGAGCACGCCCAGGGCCTCGTTGTCCAGGGTCACGGGCTTGAGGCTCTGCTCCTCGATCATCAGCTGCGAAAAATACTCGATCATGGCCGGGATGTCCTCGGCCCGTTCGCGCAAGGCCGGAACCGTCACGGGAAAGACGTTCAGGCGGTAATACAGGTCCTGGCGGAAACGGCCCTCCTGCATCTCCCGGGTGAGGTCCTTGTTGGTGGCCGCGATGACGCGCACGTCCACCTTGAAGGTTTTGGTGCCGCCCACCCGCTCGAACTTCTGCTCCTGCAGGATGCGCAGGATCTTGGCCTGGGTCTTGAGGCTCATGTCCGCTATCTCGTCCAGGAAGAGCGTCCCCTTGTCGGCCAGCTCGAACTTGCCCTTCTTGGCCTTGTCCGCGCCCGTGAACGCCCCCTTCTCGTGGCCGAAAAGTTCGCTCTCGATGAGCTCCTCGGGGATGGCCGCGCAGTTCACGCAGACCATTTCCCGCCCGGCCCGGCGGCTGGCCGTGTGGATGGCCCGGGCCGCGACCTCCTTGCCCGTGCCGTTCTCGCCGGTGATGAGCACCCAGGCCTCGGTGGGCGCGACCTGGGCGATGAGCTCCCGCAGCCTCACAATGCCGGGCGACGACCCGATGATGGCCGGCGGGCCTTCGGAACGGATGCGCGAGCGCAGCTCCCGGTTCTCGCGCTTGAGCAGCGAGAGTTCCAGGGCCTTCCCGGCCGCGACCAGGGTGTTCTGCAGGGACAGGGGCTTCTCGATGAAGTCGAAGGCTCCGGTCTTCAGCGCCATGACCGCGGTCTCGATGTTGCCGTGGCCGGAGATCATGATGACCGGAGTGTCCACGCCTTTCTCGCGCAGGGACGACAAGACGCCCATCCCGTCCATGCCCGGCATCCAGATGTCCAGAAAGATGAGGTCGTAGTCCCCGTCCAGGGCCATGGCCAGGCCTTCGGTCCCGTTGCCGGCCTCGGCCACCTGCCAGCCTTCGTCCTCGAAGATGCCCCGCAAGGCCGCGCGGATGTCCTGTTCGTCGTCGATGATGAGAATGGAAGCTGTATTCATCATGCCTCGCTGCGTGCCGCCGGCAGTTCGATGACAAAGGTCGTGCCGGCCGGTTCGTTGGGCTTGACGCGGATATGCCCGTGGTGGTCGCTGATGATGGACTTGACGATGGTCAGGCCCAGGCCCGTGCCGCTGCGTTTGGTCGAATAGTAGGGTTCGAACATGCGCGACTGCTCTTCGGGCTTGATGCCCGGTCCGTTGTCGCTGATCTCGATATAGACGCGCCCCTTGCGCTTGCGTGCGTAGAGCACGGTGTCCACCCGGGCGTCCTCCTGACCCGCCAGCACCTCGGCCGCGTTGAGCAGGATGTTGGAGAAGACGCGGCTCATGGCCTCGCGGTCGAGCATGACCGCCGGCACGGCCTCGGCGCGCACGGTCCAGCGGATGGAGGTGTGGCTCTCGGAGAAGACGGACACGGCCTCGCGCAGGATGGGCTCGATGCGGTCACGGGCGAGCATGACCTCGGGCAACTTGGCGAAGGCCGAAAACTCGCGGACCATCTCCTGCAGATGCTCCACCTGCTTGACGATGAGTCCCGTGCACTGGCCGAAGACGGGGTCCTGCACCACGGGGCCGAATTTGCGCTCCAGGCGCTCGGCCGAGAGCTTGATGGGGGTGAGCGGGTTTTTGATCTCGTGAGCGATGCGGCGGGCCACCTCTTTCCAGGCGTCCAGGCGCTGCATCTTCTCCAGCTCGGAGATGTTCTCGAACACGGCCACGATGCCGGAGTCGCCGCCTTCGCTGTCCATGAGGGCCACGGCGTTGACCAGGAGCTTGACGGTTTCGCCGCCGACCTCCAGGTCCAGCCGGCGCTGCCACTGGGAGCCGGGGCTGCCTTTCAGCAACTGGCTGACCTCCTGCACCAGGCCGCGGTGCTCGGGACCGAGCATGTCCAGGGCCGACTGTCCGATCAGCTCCCCGGCCTCCAGGCCCAGGATGGCCTCGGCCGCGCGGTTCATGGTGGTGATCCGCCCGGTGCGGTCGAAGGAGACCACGCCGGCGGTGATGTTCTCCAGGATGGCCTGCACGTAGTGGTTCTTGGCGATCAGCTCCTGGAACTGCTCCTGCAGCCGGCGGTTGGCCTCGGTCAGGCTCATCCGGCTCTGCTCCAGGTCCTCGGCCATGCTGTTGAAGGACTGGACCAGAAGGCCCAGTTCATCGCGGGAATCGTCCATGAGGCGCACCGAGAGGTCGCCCCGGGCGATGCGCTGCGTGCCCGCGGCCAGGGCCTGGACGGGCGCGCTGATCTCGCGGGCCAGGCGGAACCCGAACCAGGTCGCGCCGAGGAAGATGAGCAGGGTCATGAGGCCCAGCACCATGTAGAGGGTCATCTTCAGGGGAAACTTGAGGCTGCGGAGCTGCTTGTACTCGCCCACGCCCTTGGCGATGAGCTCCAGGCGCTCCAGGAAGCGCGGCCCCACTTCGGCGCCCAGGATCAGATAGGCCGAGCCCGAGGCGTCCACGGGCATGAGGCCGATGACCAGATCGGAATCCGGATGCGCCCACAGCGTAGCCCAATACCGTGTACCCTTGTTCAGCTCCTTCCAGGGGACCTTGGTCCGGACCTGGGACCAGATATCGTTCCAGACCGGGGTGGCCTGCCAGAATTTTTCCTGCCGGTCCGCGGCGATCACGCCGACAAGGGTCAGCCTGTACTCCCGCGCCTTGGCGCGCAGGGCCTCGTCCGAACCCTTGCCGCCCCAGGTGAGCTTGTGCTCGCGGAAGTGCTCGACAATGCCCCGTCCTTTGGCTTCCAGGCCGGACTCGGCGGCGGCGTAGAAATCCTGGCCCACTTCCAGGGCGTGGTCCATGGACGTCTCGACCTGGGACTGGAACCAGTAGTCGACCGAGGTCTGCACGAACCACATGGACAGGATGAACATGATGAAGGTCGGGACCATGGACAGGGTCACGAAGACCAGGACCAGCCTGGCCCTGAGCCCCGATCCCAGCACCCGTCGCCTCCGGTCCAGGATGAGCTTGATGACGTTCCTGAGGACAAGGAAGAGGACAAGGATGAGCAGGATCAGGTTGACGTTGAAAAGGGCGAAGAAGAGGTAGGAGTTGACGCCCAGCAGGCGCAGTTCGATCCAGGTCAGGATGACGATGAGGAATATGGCCACGACGGCCAGGGAGATTTCCCGCTGCCGCTTGCGGCGCTCCTGTGCGGGCCGTTCCTTCACGGCGATGAAGCGGGACGGGTTATCCATGCTCCCCCTGGAAATCCCTAGAAGTCGAAATCGAACTCATACACGACCTCGGGAACGAGATCCCAGGTGACGAAAAAGAGCGGCTTGCTGACCCAGTTCGGGATGTTGGTGCGCGTGATCCGGAAGGTCAGCACGACCCTGTAGGCCGCGCCGCGCTCGATCATGTCCCAGCTGCCCATGGGGATGGAGAGGCGGGACCAGTAGGTATTCAGCTGCTCCTGCAGCCCTTTGAAATGGAAGGTATGCACGCCCCGTCCGTCCTGCACCTGACACTCTCGGGCAATGGGCTTGCTGGAAAGTACGCAGGAGTACGAGGCTTCGGACAAGAACGAATCCCAGAAACCCGCACGCCTATGGTAGAGTTTACTCGTACAAAATACTTCGTAGTCCCCACCATTCTGCAAAGCCTCCATAAGGGGCGCCATGTCGTTGACCACGATGCTGAAGCCCACGGAGACAGCGCCCGCGGCGTTGTCCACGCCGAGATCGGTAATGGATATGGCGCCTGCTCGCGCCGAAGGGACAGGAAAGATATTCAGCGCAAAAAAGCACCAAAAAATGATGATAATTCTGTTTTTTTGCATTTTATACGTACTACATGAGCAAAAAAAGACGGTTGCTGCAATTTTTCTTGATTTTCAAGGCAAGGAAGGTATGCACCACTGAAAGATCGTGGAGTCCCCGGGCCAGCCGCCACCGGAAGAGCCCCCCTGCGCGCCATCCCGCGGTGATAGTCCAAGGAATGGTGTTTGACAACCGTCGATGCGAGGACTGCGTATGAAGCTCAATGAACACAACAGCAAACAGCTTTTCCAGGAATCCGGCATACCTGTGCCCCAGGGCGTGCTACTGACTCCGGGCGGGATTCCCGAGATTCCCTTCGGCCTGCCCTGGGTGCTCAAATCCCAGGTTCTCAGCGGTGGCCGCGGCAAAGCCGGCGGAATCCGCATGGCTGACAGCGCGGAAAAAGCCCGGACCGAGCTCGACGCCATCTTCTCCCTGACCATCAAGGGAGAGCGGGTGCGCCTGGTGCGCATCGAGCCCCGGGCCTCCTACAGCCGGGAGCTGTACCTGTCCGTGACCCTGGACCGCCAGAGCCGCAGCTTCTGCATCACGGCCGGCCGTACGGGCGGGGTGGACATCGAGGCCTGCGACCCGGAAACCATCCTCATTGAGCACGCCGCGCCCGACGCAGGCCTCGCCCCCTTCCAGATCCGCAACGTATTCTTTCACCTCGGGCTGCCCAGGGAGCTGATGAAACCCTTCTCCGCCCTGCTGACCAACCTCTTCGACTGCTGCCTGCGCCACCGCCTCCTGCTGGCCGAGATCAACCCCCTGGTCATCACCACGGACGGGGAACTCCTCGCCCTGGACGGCAAGGTCGAGATCGACGGCCACCGTGTGGGCATCGACCCGTCCCTGAACCGCTTCTTCGAGCCCGCGCACCTGAGCGCCGAGGAGAACCGCTCCCGAGAGGCGGGACTCAGCTACCACAAGCTCGACGGGTTCGTGGGCCTCATGGTCAACGGCGCGGGCCTGGCCATGGCCAGCATGGACATCCTGAACTATTCCGGCCTGGAGGCCGCCAACTTCCTGGACCTCGGCGGCGGCGCGGACAGCGAGGCCATGCGCACGGCCCTGGACATCCTCTTCGACGACGAACGCGTGGGCATGGTCTTCATCAATATCTTCGGCGGCATCCTGTCCTGCCACAAGGTTGCCCAGTCCATGCTCGGGGCCCTGGGCGGGCTGCCGCCGCGCAAGCCCATCGTGGTACGCTTCGCCGGCAACGGCGCGGCCGAGGGCCTGGCCCTGCTGCGCGAGGCCGCAGTGGACGGCCTGCACCTGTGCGCCGACCTCTCCTCGGCCCGCGCCGCCCTGGAGAAGCTCAAGGGCGGCATGCAGGGCGCGGTGCACACACCCCTGCGTGTGGAGTCCACGACACCGTTGCTTCCGGCCCGCCCGCGCTCCGAGAGCGCGCCCTTCCCCCTGCCGGCCGACTGCCGCATCCTGGTCCAGGGCCTGACGGGCAAACAGGGCCAGCTGCACTGCCGGCTCATGCAGGAGTACGGATCGCAGGTGGTGGCCGGCGTCACGCCGGGCAAGGGCGGCACGGAGGTCCTGGGCGTCCCGGTCTTCGACACGGTACGCGAGGCGGCAAAGGCCATGCGCATCGACGCGTCCATCATCTTCGTGCCCGGCGCCATGGCCCCGGACGCCGTGCTTGAGGCGGCCGCCGCAGGCATCGGCTGGGTGGTCTGCATCACCGACGGCATCCCGCAGCTGGACATGCTGCGCGCTCTGGAGCGGCTCAAAGGCAGCCCCACCCGAGTCATCGGCCCCAACTGCCCGGGGCTGGTCATGCCCGGCAAGACCAAGATCGGCATCATGCCCGGCGACATCTTCAGCCCCGGCCCCGTGGCCGTGTTCTCACGCAGCGGCACCCTCACCTACGAGTGCGTGGACCGCCTGACGCGGGCCGGCATCGGCCAGTCCGTGTGCGTCGGCATCGGCGGCGACCCCTTCGTGGGCACATCCTTCACGGACCTCTGCAGACTGGTGCGCAACGACCCGCAGACCAGGGCCGTGGTCATCCTGGGGGAAATCGGCGGCCGCGCCGAGGAGGACCTGGGCCGCTACATGCAGGAGACGGGGTTCGAACTCCCGGTCTTCGGCTTCATCGCCGGCCGCACGGCCCCCCCCGGCAAACGCCTGGGCCACGCCGGGGCCATCCTGGAAAAGGGTGCCGGCGGCATCGAAGTCAAGCTCCGCGCCATGGCCGGATCGGGCTTCCACCTCATCGACGACCTGGACCAGATCGCCGCGGCCGTGGCCAAGGTGCTCTAGCCTCACCGCCCGTCTCCACGCGCCCTGCCCGCATGGCGCATGGAGACGGGCTTCCCCGCTTCCCGCCTCCCCGATCCGCCACCCACAGAATCCGCCCCTCCGGGCGGCACGAATCGTATCCCGCAACATGAGATCCGGAATACGCCTGCAGCGATTCATTGGAATTGCCGCGAGCGTGTTTTCCTCCGAAACACTTTCGTACCGGGTCAAAAGGCGGGAAAGAACGGCGGAGATGATTGGCGGGAAGAAACGGCGTTGGAGCAGCTCACACGAATCTTCAGAAAGCGGACTTCGGCTGCCATGCCGCCGGGGTCCGCGTCCCGTGTGCGTACGTCATGGCCTGTTCGAATCCAGGCACCATGTGGAAAAATCGGCCTGATTGAACCCGGGACAACTCTCTGCAATACCCTTGGGAAATTTCAAATAATCTTTGCCAGAATCCGGGTTGAAACAATACAGATTCGTCTCGTCTTCCCCATATATCCAATTACCGGAATCAGCATGGCGAATTCCTGTAAATCGGAATGCGTAGAGACTGCTTTCGTTCGGAACGAAACTCACATCCTCAGTGAACAATATGAATACGTTGTAAGGAAAATTTCCACTCAGTATGTAAAAAAATATCATCACGAGAAAAACGGAGATGATGGCCCTGTCTTTCATGGCACCCCCGGCCTGTTTTTTTGCAGGCGACCATATCAGCACAGACTTGGCCTACACAGTAGGGGGATTGAGTAATTTTTTATATGTCGATGTACGTTGGTGCCGTTAATTTCCGAGGGTGTGCCTAACCACCGCCCTCCATCGGCTTGAACTTTGCCCCCACCAGAGTGGCCAGGACGACCAGGGCCGTGGAAATGAAGATCATCATGATGCCCAAGGCCGAGAGCCGGCCCCACAAGCCATCCTCGGCGAAACGCAGGATCTGCACGGCCAACACCTCCGTGCCCGGGCGGGAGAGCACCACGGACAGGGTCAGTTCCCGAACGAACATGGTGGCCATGAGAATCCATCCCGAAACCATGCCGGGCACCAGCAGGGGGATGATGATCCGGCGCATGGTCGTGAAACGGCTGGCCCCGCAGACCAGGGACGACTCCTCCAGATGGCTGTGCACCTGGATGAAGGCGCTGGCCAGAGGCCGGATGCCGTAGGGCAGGTACGTGGCGATGTAGCCGATGAGCAGGGCCCAGATGGTCGCGTACAATGGCGTACGTACGAAGAACCACATGAAGCCAACGCCGATGACGATCCCGGGAAAGGAGAAGGACAGGAAGCTGAGCGACTCCAGGATGCCGGCGGCCCGGGTGCGGACCTTGACGATGGTGTAGGCCACGAAGACCGACAGGGCCACACCCAGGGTAGCACCGGCCACCCCGAGGAACAGGCTGTTCTTGAGCGACAGCAGCGAAACGGGGTCCTTCAGCACGTCGAGCCAGTGCTTCCAGCTCATGAGCGAGAAGGCCCGAGCGCTGGGCACCATGGAGTATGGCACCAGCGACGTGTAGAAGAGCACCACCACCGGCAGGACGATGAGCACGAAGGACAGCAGGGCCACGATGGCGAACAGGGGAATCCTGGCCGCCTTCAGGGGTATGACCGTGGGCCGGTATCCCCGGCTCGAGATGGTCACGTATTTTTCGCTCTCGGCCGTGAGGGCCCGGTACACGAAGATAAGGGTGACGGACGTGGCCAGCACGCTCATGCCCACGGCCGCGGCCATGCCGTAGTCCGTCGAGAAGCCCGTGGCGATGAGCTGGTACAGATGCGTGGCCAGCACGTACACCCGGCCGGGCATGCCGATGACCGAAGGCACGGCGAAGGACGCCAGGCTGCGCACCACGCCGAGGATGAACGCCGCCAGGATGGCCGGCCGCAGCACCGGCAGGGTCACGCGGAACAGGGTCCGCACGGCACCAGCCCCGCACACCTTGGACGACTCCTCCAGGGCCACGTCGAAGGAGGCCATGGCCGGAGCGATGATGAGGTAGGCGATGGGCAGGTCCAGGAGCCCCTCCACCAGGATCATGCCCCACAGGGAGTAGATGTTCAGCGGCGCGTGATCCAGAAAGAAGGCCTGCTTCAGAACGAGGTTGATGAGCCCGTTGGAAGGGTTCAGCAGCAGCGCCCAGCTCACGGAAAAGAGGATGTGGGGGATCATCATGGGAATGATGGAGATGATCCTGAACAGAAACTTGAAGGGGATGTCCGTGCGGTTGTTGAGATAGGCCAGGAACAGGGCCAGGGTCGTGGCCAGGACCGCGGAGCCCAGCACGAAGACGACCGTGTTCAGGATGATCCCGGCCAGGGCGGGGTCCGTGTAGGCCGCGACGTACTTCTGCAGGGTGAAGGAGCCGAAGGCCGTCAGCCCTTCGGAAAAGCTGCCCAGGACGAGCATGACCACGGGACATACGGTCAGGGTCCCCACGATGAGGATGAGGGAAACGGTCAGCTTCGAGCGTTTGGCGTCCATGCCCACCCCCCTACACGGCGACCAGCAGGCAGTGGGCGGGATCGAGGGTGAAATGCATCTCGTCCCCCGCCTGAATCCGGGTGTCCGCCGGGACCTTGGCCAGCAGGAGCTCGCCGCCCGCCCGGACCTCAACCTCGAACGCCTCCCCGATAAACACCAGGGATTCGACCCGTCCGCGGACCACGTTCGGGCCCTCCGCCCCTTCGCCGGGGACCACGTGGATGAATTCGGGGCGGATGCACAGGGTCGCCTCCGAGCCCGCCGCAAGATCCCGCTTCTGACAGCTGATGGTGCCCAGCGGGCTGCCGACCACGGTTGCGTCGTCATCCTGCCGGACGACCCTGACCGGAACCAGGTTTGCGCGGCCGATGAAGTCGGCCACGAAACGGTGGTCCGCGTCGAAATAGATCTTCTGCGGCGATCCCACTTCAATGATCCTGCCCGCGCGCATGACGGCGATGGAGTCGGACAGGGCCAGGGCCTCGACGCGGTCGTGGGTCACGTACACCGCGGTGATGGCCAGCTCCGTCAGGAAGGTCCGCAGCTCCTTGCGCGTCTCCTCGCGCAGCTTGGCGTCGAGGTTGCTCAGGGGCTCGTCGAAAAGGATGACCTTGGGCTCGGCCACCAGGGCCCGGGCCAGGGCCACGCGCTGCTGCTGCCCGCCGGAGAGCCTGGTCGCCGGCCGTTTCTCGAACCCTTCCAGCTGCACGAAGCGCAGCGTCTTCTCCACCTTCTCGCGGATGACATCCCTGGACATCCTGCGGGTTTGCAGGGGGTAGGCCACGTTGTCGAAGACGTTCATGTGCGGCCAGATGGCGTAGGTCTGGAAAACCATGCCGAGCCCCCGCTCCTCCGTGGGCACGAAGATGCCCTGGTCCCTCGACCAGACCACCTCGTCCCCGATGCGGATCTCCCCGGTGTCCGGGGACTCGAGCCCGACGATGCAGCGCAGCAGGGTCGTCTTGCCGCAACCGCTCGGGCCGAGGAGCGTGAAAATCTGATTGGCCGGGATGGTCAGGTTGACGTCATCCAGAGCCTTGATGGTCTTGCCTTCGGAAAAATAATGCTTGCTGACGCCTTGAATCCGGATCTCCATGGTGATTTCCCATGATCGCCTCGGTACCGGGCTGCACCCGGCCTGGAGGGCGGTAAGGTTCTGGCCGATGGAGCGTTCGCTCCGGAAGAACGATACGAGGCCGCCCGAACCGGGGTCCGGACGGCCTGCTGACGATCACTGTACGTCGAAGATGACCTTGAACTGGTCGCCCCACTTCTGGATCTCCTCGTCGGAGAGGTCGCGGATGGCCATGACCTTGGCCTGGTCCATGCCGTCGATGGGGGGGAACACGCCGGGCGCGAGAACGTACTCGCCCACGTCCCTGGCCAGGATGCCCATGGCCTTTTCACCGAGCCAGTAATCCACAAAGGCATGTGCGGCGTTGGGGTGCGGCGCCTTGGAGGTCACGGCGATGGCGCGGGGGGTGCCGAGCAGGGGCTGCTCCACCCGGGCCCAGTCCAGAGGAGCCGGGGCCTTGGTGATGATGTATTTGGGCATGGAGATGGCGATGAGTTTCTCGCCGCTCTCAACCGGGGCGGGCGTGGGACCGAAGGACGCAACGAACATGGGTTTGTTGGCCGCCAGACCCTTCAGGAACGCCATCCACTCCTCTTCGGTCTTGAACACGCTTTCCTTGAGGCCCACGAGCCAGGAAATGGTCGTGGCGTGGTTGGCCGGGTTGGCCATGACGATCTTGTCCTTCCACTTGGGGTCGGCCAGATCTTCGTAGCGCTTGGGCACGTCGGCGGGCTTGACCAGTTCCTTGTTGTAAATGAGGCCCACGTACTCGATGCCGAAAAGCTGGATGAAGCCGTCCTTCCTGGTCCATTCCGGATACCCCGCTGCGGCCGGGGGACTGTAGGACGCCAGCACTCCCTTTTCCTTGAGGATCTCCAGGACAGGCAGCGGCGCCTGCACCACATCGGCCATGAGCTTGCCGGCCTCGAACTCCGTCAGGACCGTGGCGAGGTATTTCGAGGTGGAGATCCTGGTGTATGCACCCTTCACTCCGGTGTCGGCCTCAAAGGCCTCCATGATCGGCTCCACCGCAGTGATGTTCGCATAGAACGTGGCCGTGCCCTCGGCCTTGGCTTTCTCCAGGTCCTGGGCATGGGCGGCCAGGGTTGAGCACAGCAGGATCGCGATCACGACCATCAATCTCTTCATCGACACAACCTCCTTCGGACCCGGCGGGCCCTGATGTTACGGAACTGTGACAGAGGAATGGCAATTATGCGCAGGAACCTAGCCCGGCGACCAGAAAAATGTCAACGCCCGCAGCTCCGGGCCGGCCGCCGCTGCGGGCCCCCTGCGGATGTCCCGGGGGCCCACGCGGCGCTCCGCCCGCGCCGTGAGCCTCAGGCCACGGTTATCTCCCGCGCGAGGTACACGTCCTGTATGGCATTGAGCAGGGCAACGCCCTCCTGCATGGGCTTCTGAAAGGCCTTTCTTCCCGAAATGAGCCCCATGCCGCCGGCCCTCTTGTTGATGATCGCGGTCCGTACCGCATCCTGCATGTCGTTTTTTCCGCTCGCCCCACCGGAATTGATCAGGCCGATTCTGCCCATGTAGCAGTTCACCACCTGGTAGCGCGCGAGGTCGATGGGATGGGGGCTGGTCAGTTGCGAGGCCACGAGCTCACTGGTCTTGCCGAAGCCAATGGCCTTGAATCCGCCGTTGCACTCCGGCAGCTTCTGTTTGACGATGTCCGCCTCAATGGTGACCCCGAGATGGTTGGCCTGCCCGGTGAGGTCCGCTGCCACGTGATAGTCGACTCCATCCTTCTTGAAGGCGGCGTTGCGCAGATAGCACCACAGGATGGTGAACATGCCGAGCCTGTGGGCGTGCGCGAAGGCGCGGGACACCTCCATGATCTGCCGGTCCGACTCCTGCGACCCGAAATACACGGTCGCGCCGACGGCTGCGGCCCCAAGGTCCCAGGCCTGCTCCACGGAAGCGAACATCTTCTGGTCATATCTGTTGGGGTAGGTGAGGAGCTCGTTGTGGTTGAGCTTGACGATGAAAGGGATCCTGTGGGCGAACTTTCTGGATACGGCTCCGAGGACGCCGAGGGTGGACGCCACCGCGTTGCACTGCCCTTCGAGGGCCAGCCTGACGATATTCCCGGGATCGAAGTAGATGGGGTTGGGTGCGAATGACGCCCCCGCCGAGTGCTCGATGCCCTGGTCCACCGGGAGGATCGAGAGGTAGCCGGTCCCGGCAAGCCGCCCGTGACCGAATACGGACCGCATGTTCCGCAAGACGTTCACCGGCCGGTCCGTGTGGACCATCACCCGGTCCAGAAAGTCGGGACCGGGCAGGTGCAGCTGTTCCCTGTCCACCGTCGCGCACCTGTGGTCGAGCAGCGACCCCGCTTCGTCACCAAGTATCCTTGCGATATTGTCCAGCATGACTTCAACCTCCTTGAATCGTTATTTCACCGTCCCCTGGCCGGCTCCCGCAGCCATGGCCTCGGCGACCTTTTCCGGGTCCCCGAGATAGGAACTCGCCAGCGGCCGCAGGGAATCGTCACGTTCATAGACAAGCGGCACTCCCGTCGGGATGTTGAGACCGACGATCCGCTCCGCGGAGATACCGTCCAGATGCTTGACGAGGGCGCGCAGGCTGTTGCCGTGGGCTGCGACGAGCACGTTCTTCCCGGCCTTGATCGACGGCGCGATGGTCCCGTGCCAGAACGGCAGAAAACGCGCGATGGTTTGAGGCTCTCGGCCAGGGGCACCTCGCCCTGGTCCAGCCCCTGGGAGCGCCTGTCCCTGCCGGGCCAGCGGTCGTCGGCC
>CALMTS010000189.1 GCA_937872685.1 uncultured Desulfomicrobium sp. | reverse complement strand
ACGCTGCTGCAGATGGTCGAACAGAGCCCGGTGTGCATCGTCATGACGGACCCGGCGGGCCGGATCGAGTACGTCAACCCCAAGTTCACCCGGATCTCCGGGTACTCCTTCGCCGAGGTCCGGGGTTTGAACCCGAGCATCCTCGGCTCGGGGCAGAAGCGGCCCGAGGAGTATCGCGAGCTCTGGGATACCATTTCCTCCGGGCGGCAGTGGAGGGGTGAGTTTCACAACCGGCACAAGGACGGCAGCTTCTACTGGGAATCCGCCCTCATCGCGCCCATTTTCGACCCCGAAGGGAAGATCACCCATTACGTGGCCATCAAGGAGGACATCACGTCCCGCCGCCAGGCGGAGGAGGAGTTGCGCAAGCGTGAGGTCAACTTCAACCGGGTCGTCGACATCCTCCCCCAGTTGGTCTCCTACGTGGATCGCGATCTGCGCTACCGGTTCATCAACAAGGCCTACGCCGGCTTCTTCCCCGCGGACGGCTTTGTTGGCAGGACCGTGCCCGAGGTCATCGGGGCCGATGCTTTCGAGAAGTCCAGGGGGTTCATCGAACAGGCCTTCCAGGGCAAGACGGTCCACTATTCGTGCACGCTGCCTTACCCCGGAGTCGGCGAGCGGTTCATCGACGCCTATCTTGTTCCGGACTATTCCAGAGGGGGGGAGGTGGAGGGGTACTACGCCATCCTGAACGACCTGACGCATCTGAAGAAGGTCGAGGACTCCCTGCGCCGTGCCAAGGACGATGCCGAAACCGCCAACAAGCTCAAGTCCGAATTCCTGGCCAACATGAGCCATGAGATCCGCACCCCCCTGAACGGAGTGCTGGGCATGCTGCAACTGCTGGAGTCCACAACGCTCGACTCGGAGCAGCGCGATTGCCTGCAGACCGCCATGAAGTCTTCCGAACGGCTGGCCAGGCTCCTGAGCGACATCCTCGACATCTCGATGATCGAAGCCGACAGACTCGTCTTTCGAGAACGCTGCTTCGACATCGCCGAGATCGCGCAGGCCCTGGCCGATCTGTTCTCCCAGTCCATCAGGGAGAAGGGCGTGGCCTATGCCTTTCGCCACGGCCCGGACGTGCCGGGGCCACTTCTCGGCGATGACGCGAGACTTCTGCAGGTGCTCTTCAATCTGGTGGGCAACGCCCTGAAGTTTACGGAGAAGGGACGCGTCGAGGTCGAGGTTTCGGCCCTGCCGCGCACGGCCGGCGCACCCGTCAGACTCCTCTTCACGGTCAGGGACACGGGACCGGGCATGTCGGATGAAGCGCTTGGGACCATTTTCGAGCCGTTCATCCAGAACGACGGGTCGTACACCCGCCGTCACCAGGGTGTGGGGCTGGGGCTTTCCATCGTGCGCAAGCTGGTGAAGCGCATGGGCGGAACCTTGTGCGTGGACTCGCAGCCTGAAGCGGGCACGGCCATCCACGTCTCGCTGCCGTTCGGACTGCCGACAAAATGTCCGCTCGACGTCGACAGGGCCGGGGACGACAGGGCCGGAAGAAGCGCACTCCGGGTGCTGCTGGTGGAAGACGACGAGGTCAACCTCCTCTGCGGGCAGCGGCTCCTGCGCCAGTCGGGGCATGCCGTGACGGTAGCCCGCAACGGTAAGGAATGCCTGGATGTTCTCCTTGACCGTTCGGATTTCGACCTGGTGCTCATGGATATCCAGATGCCCGTTCTGGACGGGATTGAGGCCGCGAGGGCCATCCGCCGCGCCGCGCCGTTCGCGACAATTTCGGACATTCCCATCATTGCCTTGACAGCCCACGCCATGGCCGGAGACAGGGAGAAATTCCTGGCTGCGGGTATGGACGGGTATCTGAGCAAGCCCATCGATATCCGGAGGATCGAACAGGAGATGGAGAGGGTCCTCGCGGAAAAGGGGCGGCTCCGGCAGAGGTCCTGGCAGCAGGACTCGAAATGGAAGGAAGGGAACGCTCCGGCAACGTCATGAGAGAGTTTGGAGAAAATGGGATGAAGCAGGGTTCTTCGAAGATCATGAAGGAAGATTGCACAAGAGATGTCCGGCCCGGATCGCAGGGGCCGACGCCTTCGCACTATGTCGCTATCGGCGCTTCGGCCGGGGGGGGCGAAGCCATAGAGGCCTTCTTCACCCACATGCCCAGTGGTGGCAACATGGCCTTCATCGTGGTTCAGGACCTTTCGCCCGATTACAAGAGCCTCATGGTCGAGCTGCTGTCCAAAAAGACGCCGACTTCTGGCCTTCGCCAAGCACTTATACAGCACCAAGTCGTCGCGGTCGGAAACGATGCTCTCGGACGAGGACGGGCTGACCCGTATTTTCGCCCTGCCGCGCGAGAAGTGCAAAAAATGTGTGAATTTTTATTGCGTCCAGGTCGTTGAACCACACACGCTGACATGTGAACACGATATCAACATGAAGAGGTTGTCATGCGAATTCTGATTGTCGAAGACGATTTCGTCGGCCGCAAGGTCATGCACAAG
>CALMTS010000188.1 GCA_937872685.1 uncultured Desulfomicrobium sp. | reverse complement strand
ACGCCGACCGCATGCGCGCCTGGGCCGAACACAGCCGGGGCAAGAACGCCGTCATTGTCGGCGGCGGACTCATCGGCATGGAAGCCTGCGAGGCCCTGCACGAATCCGGCGTCCATGTCACCGTGGTCGAAGCCCTGCCCCAGATCCTGGGGTTCCTCGACACCGAACTGGCCCTGCTGGTCGAAAACCACGCCCGCTCCAAAGGCGCGACAATCCTCACGGGCACGGGCATCACCGCCATGGAAGGCGAAGACGGGCATGTCAGCAAGGTGCGCCTGGCCGACGGCCGTGAACTGCCCTGCGACCTGGTGGTCATGGCCATCGGCGTGGCCCCCAATGTGGCCCTGGCAAAAGAAGCCGGACTTGAACTCGGCCAGTTCGGCGGCATCGCCGTCAACGACTTCATGGGCACCTCGGACCCGGACATCTACGCCGCCGGGGACTGCGTTGAAGTGACCAACCGGCTCACGGGCAAAAAAATGCTGGCCCCCTACGGAGACCTGGCCAACCTCGAAGGCCGCGTGGCCGGTGAGAACGCCATACTCGGCGACTCGGTGCGCTTCCCCGGGACCATCGGCAGCGGCATCTGCAAGGTCTTCGACTTCACCGCAGCCTCCACGGGCCTGTCCGAGCGCCGGGCCAGGGAAGCGGGTTTCGACGTGGTCACGGCCATCAACGCCAGCCCCGACAAGCCTGGCTTCATGGGCGCCAAGCCCTTGGTCTCCAAGATGATCGCCGACCGCACGACCGGACGCATCCTCGGCTTCGCCTGCGTGGGCCCCGGCGAGGTCAACCGCCAGGCTGCGGAAATGGCCGTGGCCGTGGCCGCCGGCTGGACCGTGGACGACATGGCCATGGCCGACCTGCCCTACGCTCCGCCCTATTCCCTGGCCATCGACCACGCCATCGCCACCGCCCACATCCTGCAGAACAAGATGCGCGGCCTCATGACCGGCATCTCCGCCGTGGAGGCCAAGGCCCTCTTCGACGCCGGCGGCCCTCTGTACGTCCTGGACGTGCGCGGCCCCGAGGAGTTCAAAGAGATGCGCCTTGGACGCGGCGAGACCCTCATCCCCTTGGGCCAGCTCCGCAAGCGCCTGACGGAACTGCCCGAGGACAAGAGCGCCACCATCCTGTCCTTCTGCAAGGTCTCCATGCGCGGCTACGAAGCCCAGCGCATCCTGGAAAAGGCCGGCTACACCGACGTCCGCGTCATGGAAGGCGGCCTCATGGCCTGGCCCTACGCCAAGGAATAACGGGTTTTCCTCCCCCTCCCGAAAAAGGCTGCGGCCCCCGGACGGAATTTCCGTTCGGGGGCCGCAGCCTTTTCGGGAGGCGATTACGCGCGGAATTTTCCTTGGCCCTTCCCCAGTATCAAAGTGAGCGTGTTTGAGCGCACAGAACTTCACACCGGTAGTGTGCGGGATCTTCAGCAAAAAGAAAGACCATGGCATATGTGGGTTGTAC
>CALMTS010000187.1 GCA_937872685.1 uncultured Desulfomicrobium sp. | reverse complement strand
CCCCGGAATGATCGAACCCGAAACGCAACCGCAGTTCCCCGGGAATTTCGTAGGCCTCCTTGCACGCCGGGCAGAGCACCCGGACAAGGCGCTGGGCCATGATGCCGATGATGGAAGACGCCAGCAGGTAGTCCTCGGCGCCCATCTCCAGCAGGCGGGTCACCGCGCCTGCCGCATTGTTGGTGTGCAGGGTGGAGAAGACCAGATGGCCCGTCAGCGCGGACTGGATGGCGATCTCGGCGGTTTCCTGGTCGCGGATCTCGCCGATGAGGATGACGTCGGGGTCCTGGCGCACAATGGACCGGAGCCCCTTGGAGAAGGTCAGCCCCGACACCGTGTTGACCTGGACTTGGTTGATGCCTTCGAGCTCGTACTCGACCGGGTCCTCGACGGTGATGATTTTCCTGTCCGTGGAGTTGATGGCGTTCAGGGCGGAATACAGGGTGGTGGTCTTGCCGCTGCCCGTGGGTCCGGTGACCAGGATGATGCCGTAGGGCTGCCGGATGAGCCTGTTGAACGCGTCAAGTTCCCGGTCCGGAAAGCCCAGCACTCCCAGGGAGAACGAGATGCTCTGCTTGTCCAGGATGCGCAGAACGATGGATTCGCCGAACATGACCGGAAGGCAGGACACGCGCAGGTCGATATTCTTGCCGGCGATCTTGATCTGGATGCGCCCGTCCTGGGGCAGGCGGCGCTCGGAGATGTCGAGTTGCGCCATGATCTTGATGCGGGTGGTGACCCCCTGCAGCATGCGCCGGGGCAGGGACTCGTGCTCGTAGAGCAGGCCGTCCGCGCGAAAGCGCACCTGAATGCGTTCGGCGAACGGCTCGATGTGGATATCACTGGCTCCGATCTCGACGGCTCTGGTGAGGATCTGGTTCACGGTCTTGATGACCGGCGCTTCCGACGCGAGGTCCTTCAGCCCCTCGATATCCGTAACCCCCGCCACATCATCGGAGCCGTCCTCCCCCGGCGCCTCGCTCCCGCCGAAATGGGCCCGTATCCAGCCCCGGATCGTCTCCTCCCGGGCCAGCATCAAACTCAGGGTCCGCCCCGGGTAGAAACGGCCCAGGACGTCCAGGGTCCGCGCACACAACGGGTCATGCGCGGCCAGGACCACCGTCCGCGAATCCGCGTGCAGGGGGAAAACGAGGTGCTCTTCCAGGAAATTGTGCGAAAGGCTGGAAAACAACCCGGGTTCGTAGTCTCCGGGCAGGGCCCCGGCAATGCCGATGCGGAAGAATTCAGACGCGGCCTCCAGGTAATCGTCCTCGCTGACGACGCCCATGCGTACGGCGGTCAGATACAACGGCTCGTTGTCCTTCTTGACCTGGGCCAGGCGCTCGCTCTCCTTCCTTGAGATGAGCCCCTTGTCGTAGAGTGCCTGTAAAAACGACATTGCGCTCCTAGCCTGCTGCGATGCGGTAAGATTGTGCCACGCGCCCCAAGGGCAAATGATCCAGGGTGACATAGCTGACGGTTATGCCCGAGCCGTCGTAGTCGAGCAGCGTGAATCCCGGTTCGCGCACCGCCCGCTCGTAGCCCGTGACGTCGCGGTCAAAGAGCCAGGGGGCGCCGGCGCTCCCCGCGCAGGTGTAATGCACCCCATCCACGACGATGTCGGTGAAGACATGGTCATGGCCGTAAAAAAGGGCCTGCACCCCGTGCCTGCGGAGAAGCCCGTGCACGCGGGCCTGCTCCCCGACGTTCGCGGCCCTACCGCCGCCCCGGCCGTAGCGGGAGTTCAGGTCGTCAGCCCCGTTGCCGCCGACGGTGTGGTGGATGAAGACGACCTTCCACTGCTCCGTGGACCGCTCCAGGACGCTCTCGAACCAGGCGAACTGCCGGGCCCCCAGAGTCCAATCG
>CALMTS010000186.1 GCA_937872685.1 uncultured Desulfomicrobium sp. | reverse complement strand
TGCGTTTGGCGGACGAGTCCGCATCGCCCGAAGCCGTCCGCTTGGCTTCGGCATCCCCCCCGGCGTCCGCCCTTTTCCCCGCATCGGCGTCGGCATCGGCCTTCCGTGCCGTCGCGTCGGGATCACCGGAACCCGGATCCCCCGGCCCGGACTTGGGAGGCTGGCCGTCCGCCCCGTCGACGCGTTTCCTGGCCTCGGCGTTGGCCTCGTCGACATAGTCCGCCCGCTTGCGGATCTGCTCCGCCGTGTCGTCGGTCCCGCCGCCCTTGCTCTTGCGGCTCTGGCCGGGCTCGTCGCCGAGCTGGTCCTTCCAGTTCTGGTCCGCATTGCCCTTGGCCGTCTTCTCGACGGTGTCCGCCATGTTCCGCCGCGCCTCCTGCAGCTGTTCGCTGCGCTGCTGCGCCTTGTACTCGGCCACGCCGAAATCGGCCTCGGCCTTGTTCACCCAGTCCTTGAGCTTCTTTTCCCGCACCGCCGGCGCTTCACCGAGCCGGGTGATGCCGACCTCATTGGGACTCTTGTAGTTGCGCAGGGCGTCAGCCTGCCGGCTGACCGGGGATGTGTGCCCCACGCTCTCGGCCGCCTTGCTGAGGCTCTTGCCCATGGTCTTCATGTCCATGCCGTCGCGGGCGTGCTGGAACTTCTGCTTGTTGTCGAGGGCGTACCCCAGAGGGTCGGTCATGGCCTCGGGGCCCGTGACGCCCACGGCTTTCTTGCCTCCGGGGGTGACGAATGCGTCGGGATCGGCCTGCCGCGCCTTCTGCCGCTCGGGCGTGGCCGGCTCCCAGATGGTGGCGTCGTGCATCTTGCTGACGTATTTGCCCGTCTTAGGGTCGTAGGTGATGGTGAAATCCCCGTTCTTGCGCCATTCGTCCACAAGCTGCCTGGCCGCTTCGTCGGTTCTGGCCGTGAGATCGAGATCCGCGCGGACGTCCTTGGGCGGCTTCAGATCCTTCTGCGTGCCCTTTGAGCCGGAAGAGGCCTCGACCTTGGGGTCGGCCTTGGCGTCGGCCGCGGTGCGTCCGGAACCCGAGTTCTCGATGAGTCCGTCGTACTGATCCTGGATGCGCTTCAGCTCCGGGACCCGCGGATCGACCTTGGCGTATTTGGCGCGGGCCTTCTCCATCTGCTGGAAATACTCCTTCTCCACCTTGCGGTAGGCCTCGCTGTCGACATCGACCGTGCCGTCGGGCCTGCCCGCCGCCTGCCGGGCCATTTCGGAATACTTGGCCTCGATGGCGTCGAGTTCCTTCTGCTGCAGGGAGCGCAGCGATTCGAGGTCATGGCCCAGGGCCGCCCCGGGCCACCACAGCGCGCAGGCCAGAAAAGACGCGACCAGCGCGAGGACGGACATCCGAATGGGCCAAGGGGCACGATTCGCGGTTGATCCGGACATCACTCACTCCTCCTTCGGCAACGCGCCGGCAACGTGATCGACAAAAGCACCGGCATCGAAATCATCATCGTCCACATACGTCCACCGCTCGTCCAGCGTCATGCCATGGGGCGTGACCCAGCCGCCCTCGATCCGTTCCAGAGCCAGGCGGGCCGCGTCGTGCTTCCCGCCCGGGCAGGTGGTTACGGCCATGTGGTAGCTCCAGCCCTTGCCCGTGCGCAGATCCGTGCCACGCACAGCCGGACCGCCGGGAAGGGCCGCCTCGACCCAGCCGTCGCCGAACCGAACCTCCAGAACGCCGTCCCAGTTCTCCTCCACCCAGCGTGCGTCCACTCGCCGCGACCAGTTGCGGTAAATGGCGTTGTCCCCGCTCAGTGAAAGCACATAGGCGCCCGCATCCTCCCCGGATTCCTGCCGGGCCAAGCTGACCGCGACCTCGGCGCCCTTGTCCATCTGCGGCGACTTCGAGCCCCTGAAAACCGCTTCGAAACCCGTGGTGCGGGCCGGGTCGCAGACGAGGCGCACGGCGTATGGAGTGCGCAGAATCCGTTCGTTGAATTCGATCAGACTCTCGCGGGAGACGATCCCGGCCTTGGGCCAGGACAGCTTGCCGGACGGCACGTCGGCCACGAGACGGTTTCCCTCGAAGCGCGCCTGCGCCCCGAAATCCGCCCCGTTGACGGCGTAAGGCTCCCAGGTCTCGCCAGGGCCGGCAAAAAGCGCCTTGACCTCCAGCGGCGCGACCCCCCCGGCCGGTTCAGGCGGCGGCAGCGGCGCGCCGGTCACACGGTCCATGGTCACGCGCCTGAGGGCCATGCGCACGGGCAGCCCGGCTTTCTCCGCCTGGCTGAACGCGTACACGCGGAAGCCCATGTTCGGCATGGCGCACTTCCAGGGGTAGCGCTCGTCCGGTCCGCCGAGGCCCTGTACCAGAACGCCGTCCGGGGAGATGCGCACGGTCACCCTGCCCGGCGCCGCGGCCGGCGTGTCCCCCTCCCAGGCCGTCTTGGGAAAATCCGGTTTGACCAGGACCATGCCCCGCCCCCCCGAACCATCCTCCCTGGCGTTCCACTGAACCCAGACGTGCGGCTTGCTCGGGTCGTTGTCCTTGAGATTGTACAGCGGGGAAAGGGCCACGACGAAGCCCGTGGTGCGGGCCGGGTCGAACTCGAATGTCACGCCGGACTCGCCCCCGGGGCCGAACCGGTCCAGCCAGAGCAGGGGGCCGGGCGAATAGATGCCGACCTTGCCCCACCGCGCCCCGGCCGGCACGTCGACGGCGATCTCCCCGTCATCGAGCGTGGCGTGCTTGCGAAAATCACCCCCCTGGCCGGCCAGGGGAGACCACCAGCGTCCGAGGACCCCGTTCTCGAACAGGACGACTCGCTGGCCGCCCTCGGGGACGGAATCGTGGGCCGGCCCGGCGGCGAAAGGCTCCGGGCTGCGAGCGATGGACCGCAGGGCCAGGCGCAGGGGCTTGCCCCGGCGCTTGGAGACGGACCCAGTCAGGGCATAGAGGCGGTATCCCTCCTTCGGGACGTCGAGGTTCAGCACGCCCTGCAGCAGGATCTTGCCGTCTCCGTCGGTCACGAGCACGGCATCGTCGGGACGCAGGACGATGTCCATGCGCTCCGGTACGGCGGCGATCTCCCGGGTCATGACGGCTTGCTGGGCAACCCACAAGGTCAGGGTGCGCGGGCCGTCCTCGGCTTCCAGATGCACGCCCACACGGACGTGATGGTATCTCCACTCGTCGTCGGCGCGGGCTTCTGCCGGGACCAGCGAAATCACGGCGTCGGAGGTGCCCTGAGGGTCAAGCCGGACCGACAGCCGCACGCCGTCGCGGGCCCCGCGCGGGCTCGTAACCAAGGCGGCGTCGGAATACATGCCCGTGCGCCCCCAGCCGTTCCCGGCCGGGACGTCCACGACCAGCATGCCATTCTCGACCTTTGCAAAATCCTTGAACTTGCCGCCATCAGCCTGATACGGCACCCACGCTCCGGCCATGTCCCCGGCGAACAGCACGGTGGCCGGCTCGGCGGAAACGGGGCCTCCGACCTCCCCGCCGGAAGACCCGGCAGCGGCTCCGTTCACCCAACGTCTGGTCCCTTGGCGCAGCAACGCGCCAGGAGCGAGGGTCCCCGCGTCGGCAACGGCCTCCCAATCCAGAAAATCGCCCCGTTGCAGATAACCGAGCAGATCCTTCAACCCTTCCCGGGAAGCGGCGAGGCGGGCGTCTCCCCCCTCGACCTTGGCCAGCCAGCCGGCGACGGCCGCGGCGTCGGCGTCGAGCAGATCAAGGCCCGCATCCGCGCGCAACGCCTGCCCCAAGCTGACGTACTTCGCGGGCAGACGCCCCCACGCCCCGAGGGCGCGGACGGTGACCGCACCTTCCTGCTCAAGCCGCAGCAGGGCCTCGGGGCCCGACGCCGTCTCCAGCACGGCGGTCTGGGCCCCTGCTGCAGCAGGGTGCCAGGCGGCGCCAAGCAGGGCCAAAACCAGGAACATGGCCATGTTCAAGCGAAAACGCATCCTCAGGACCTCCCGAATAACGAAATGTATGGAATCCAGCCCGATACTCTCCAGCGGACCATGCAACCGCATACCTGCAACGTGGCGCATAGGGCAAGCCGGCGATGCTCCCGTTCAGCCACTCATCTCAATTGTTTTTTTCTGCAAAAACACCTAGGTAACAGCGTGAATCACATACAGGGGGATGTCATGCTCTTTTCCAGCGCCACGCGCAGTGCAGACCGGTTTTCAAGGCTCGCCTTTTCCATCCTGATCATCTTCCTCGCGGCATGGACCGCGCACGCCCAGAGCGCACCCTCGTCGGCCGCCGGCGAAGGCCTCCACCAGACTGCCGCCGGCGACGCGGCCGGCGAGGCCCTGCGCGGCCTGGCCGAGAAGAACGCCCTGACGGTCCGCGCCCTGGTCGGCTACGGCCGCATCCCGGCCAC
>CALMTS010000185.1 GCA_937872685.1 uncultured Desulfomicrobium sp. | reverse complement strand
TCGTCTTGTCATCTCCCGCCGGCGGATGTAGCCCTTGATGCAAACATCAGGAGCAACCCATGAGCGCACTCTTTTCCCCCATCTCTCTCGGCAACCTCTCGTTGCAAAACCGCATCGTCATCGCCCCCATGTGCCAGTACTCCGCCCGCGACGGGCTGCCGACCGACTGGCATCTCATGCACCTCGGGCAGCTGGCCGTCTCCGGGGCAGGGCTGCTGATCATCGAAGCCACCGCCGTAGAGCCGGCCGGGCGCATCTCGCCCCAGGACCTCGGGCTGTGGTCCGATGAAACCGAAGCGGCCCTGACGGCGCTGCGCACAAGCCTGCGGGAGCTTTCCCCGATGCCCGTGGCCATCCAGCTGGCCCATGCCGGCCGCAAAGGCTCCACGGCGCGGCCCTGGGACGGGGGCGCCTCCCTGTCCTTCGGACGCGGCGGATGGATTACGTCCTCGGCCTCGGCGCTGCCCTTCGAACCCGGGGACGCCCCGCCCGTGGAAATGGACGAAAACGGCATCGCGCGGGTGGTCAAAGCCTTCCGCCGGGCGGCGGAGCGCGCTCTGAACTGCGGCTTCGACGGCGTGGAACTGCACTGCGCCCACGGCTACCTCATGCACCAGTTCCTGTCCCCGCTGTCCAACCAGCGCATGGACGAGTACGGCGGCAGCCTGGAAAACAGGATGCGCCTGCCGCTCACGGTCTTCCGCGAAATGCGCGCCGCGCTGCCCCAGGGTTTCCCCCTCGGGGTCCGCATCTCGGCGACGGACTGGGTCGAAGGGGGCTGGGACCTGGAGCAGAGCACGGCTTTCGCCGCGCGCCTGAAGGAACTGGGCTGCGACTACATCCACGTTTCCAGCGGCGGCCTGTCCCCCCTGCAGCAGATCAAGGCCGGACCGGGCTTCCAGGTGCCCTTTGCCGCGCATATCAAGCGCGAAACCGGCATGGCCACCATCGCGGTGGGGCTGATCACCGAGCCCCGGCAGGCCGAGGAGATCATCGCCTCCGGCCAGGCCGACCTGACGGCCCTGGGCCGGGGCATGCTCTACAACCCCCGCTGGCCCTGGCATGCGGCTGCGGAACTGGGCGCCAGCGTGGACGCGCCGCCGCAATACCTGCGCTGCGAACCCCACGGCGTGAGCGGCCTCTTCCGGAAGAGCTGAGCCGGCACGCGGTCCCGGGGTCGCGCCGTCCGCAAAACCCTTGTGCCCGCGGCAGCGCCGCACGATACTGCCGGCAGAGGTGCTTCATGGCCAGATTCCCGTTCCTGCGTCTCGTCCTGCTGCTTTTCACGCTGTCCTGCACCCAGGCTTCCGGCCTGGGGCTCGGGGGCGTGCCCCTGCACGACCTTCCCGCAGCGACCATCCGAATCGGCGGGCACCCCGTCCGTGCGCTGCTGGCCACCACGCAGCCGGAGCACGAAACCGGCCTCATGTTCAGGGAGCGGCTGCCCGAGAATGAAGGCATGCTCTTCGTGTACGAGACCGCCAAGGTCCGTTGCATGTGGATGAAGAACACCCTCATCCCCCTGACCGCGGCCTTTCTGGACGCCGACGGCCGCATCCTGAACCTGGAGGACATGGCCCCCGGGACCACGCAAAGCCATTGCTCCGCCGGGCCGGTGCTCTACGTGCTGGAGATGAACCGCGGCTGGTTCGAACGCCGCGGCCTCGGCGCGGGGGTTTCGGTCGATCTTTCGGAAATCGGGACGGCGCGCTGAGCGGGTACGCGGTGCGGGCCTGAGGCATACGCGCCCGCCAGGACGGGAAAAGGGATTGCGGCACGCGGCTGCAATCCCTTTTTTCATGTATTCCGGGAGGAAAACGGGGTGTTCTGCGGATTCAGTCCGCCGTCACCAGGTGCGCACGGGCCCCGTGTCGACGTGGACGAACCCGTCCTTGGGGTAGTAGCCCACACCGCCGCCGCGGATGCGCCGGGCGGCGTCGCGAAGGTCCTTCAGGGACACGTCGGCCAGGCGCATGTCGATGGCCTTGCCGACCATGTGCAGGCTCTTCTTGGCCACGCCGCCCTGCCGGGTCTCGCGCAGTTTCTGGTTGGTGGAAGGGCAGCGGTAGGCGGAGATGACCTGGATCGGCTGTTCGCAGCCCAGGGTCAGCTTCAGGCGGTAGAGCAGGTCGAAGAGCTTGGGGTCCATGCGGCCGATGCGGCCGGAATAGTGATCGAACAGGAAGGTGTTCAGCGTGCTCAGCGCCTCGGGCACGTAGCGGTCGCCCAGGGAATAGACGATGTCCAGGCGTTTGCCGGTGTGCAGGTTCTCGAAGGTCAGGCTGCGGGACTTGGCCAGGGCTGCGTGCGCCTGCGAGGCCAGGATGGGCGGTGCCAACGTCAGTGCGGCTCCGGCCACGGCCATTCGGGCGATGCTGCCCAGGAAATCACGGCGGGAATGCGTCTTGTGTTTCACGGGACCCCTTTTGAACCAAAAAAGCGATCAGGTCAAATCGCCCTAGTTGACCCTGTCGCCCTCTCCCCGCAGGGCACTGTCCAGCAGCCTGTCCTGCCCGTAAACGTCCGCAAAGAAATAGACCTGCCCGCCGTCATGCACACGGACCGTCTTGTAGGCGATGACGACGCGCACGGGTTCCCGCAGGTTGAGGATCGTGGATTCGCCGGCTTCCATGGCCGCGGTGATGCGCGCCTCGTCCCATTCCGGCTCGTTCTGCAGGACGAACTTGGCCAATTCCACGGGCTTGTGGACGCGCACGCAGCCGTGGCTCAGGTCGCGGCGGTAGCGCTCGAAGAGGCGCGGGGAGGCGGTGTAGTGCAGATAGATGTTGTCCTTGTTGGGCATGAGGAACTTGACGAGCCCCATGGCGTTCTTGGGTCCCGGACGCTGGCGGATGCGCATCTCCCCGCGCATCACGGCATCGAGGGATTCGAAGGAGAATTCCCTGATCACGCGGGTGCCGGCCACGAACTCCAGGTCCTGCTTGACGAAATGGGCCGGATAGCGCCGCAGTTCCGGCACGAGCTCCTTGCTGGCGATGGAGTAGGGCACGTTCCAGTAGGGGCTGAACTCGATGGCGTTCATCTCCAGGTCGAAGATGGGGGTGCGGTTCTTGGGGGCGCTGCCGGTGATGACCCGCATGCGCGTCTTGAGCTCGGCCTTTCCGTCATGGACGTCGTAGGCCTCCAGATAGTTCTCGGGGACGTTGACGACGATGGTGCGCGGGGCCTTCATGATCGGGGTCCAGCGCAGCCGCTCCATGGTCAGCTCGATCTGCCGCACGCGCTCCGCCGGCGAAACGTCCAGGGCGGCGAGGGTCTGGCGGCCGATGACGCCGTCGGGTTCGAGCCCGTGGCGCTCCTGAAAGGCCATGACGCCCTTGACCGCATCCTCGGAGTAGCGGGTGGAAACGAAGGAGTCCTCCGGCATGTCGCCCAGGACCGTCAGGCGCTGGATGAGCATGGGCAGGCCGGCGTAGGTCTGGCCGATTTCCAGCTTCTTGCCCGGCAGGGGGGGAAGGTTCGTGCGCCACAGGGGAGTCTTGGCCGTATCGAGGGCCAGCCTGCGGTACGTGGACAGGGCCGTGCGCAATTCGTCGTAGAGCGGAAACGGCGGGGCGGCTTCGGCCACGGCCTCCAGCAGGCGGTTGTCCCGCACGGCCTGGTCGAGGACCGCATCCGGATCGAAGGCGCCAGGCGCCGCGGATGAGTAGTTTTCGCTGATTCGGCGCGGGTCCACCCGACCGAAATGCAGATCCGAAAGGTAGCTGCGCATGGCCGCGGTCAGGACCCGGTCGAGGCGGGCGGCCTCGCCGGCCCCGGCCGCGTCCCGGGCTGCGGCCGCCAGGGCCATGCCGAGCCCTGTGGCGTTGTAGCTGGCCGGGTCGAGCCCCTCGGCCTCGGCGTGGGCCAGGATGCCCACGGCCTGCATGGCTGTCCCGCTGGGGCGTCCGTTGTCGAACCAGCGCAGGCCGTCCGAGGCAAAAGCCCCGGAGCAGGCCGCCAGGGCCAGGACGCAGGCCAGACCGCACCGCAGGAAAAGAAGCTTGCCGTATGTCGACGCCGGAAAGGCAACAGAATCATTCAAAGCGGGTCTCTCCGTCTCGCCCCTCCGCGGATGCGGCAGGGCTTGGATCAGGTGATGTTGATCCCCCAATCTAGGAAGTTTTCGGCGCAAGGGCAATCCGCTGCCGCGTCCAAAAATATCATGCCTCATTCACGTTGCGCGTCCATGACCTCATGCGCCGCGAAAGACCAAATCCGGGCGGGACCATCGTACTCTGCGCAAATTCGTTCGTGGCCCGTCATTGCGAATGAAGTGTGGCCGGGTCGGGCAACGCGTGAAATCCATCTTCGTGCATTTGTTTTTTGAATAAAAAGGCAGAAAGGCATGGATTGC
>CALMTS010000184.1 GCA_937872685.1 uncultured Desulfomicrobium sp. | reverse complement strand
CGGATGTGTCCTTCGAGCTGGACGCCGTGAAGGAAGAGATGTTCACCTTGAGCCTACTGTTCGACATCAGCAACGTCTTCTCTTCGGATGGCCACTCAAGCGTATCCGAGTCGAACGTCGCGCGTGAATTCGAACACGGGCGGGCGTACTACGCCGGCATCCGCTGCACGTTCTGAACGGGCGCTCAGAGGGTATACCTGCGGCGCAGCCGGAGTTCGAGCCGGCCCGCGGCCAGGGAGCAGGAAAAGGTCAGGATGAAGTAGAGCAGGGCCACGCAGGTCCAGACTTCCATGGTCAGGTACGTCGTGGCCATGAGCTGCATGCCCTGGAAGGTCAGTTCCTGGATGGAGATGACCGAGACGATGGCCGAGTCCTTGATGGTCGAAATGATCTGCCCGGCCAGGGGCGGGATCATGTTGCGCACCGCCTGGGGCATGATGATGAAGAGCAGCAGTTGCGCCCGGGGAAACCCCAGCGCGCGCCCCGCCTCCCACTGCCCGCTGTCGACCGAGGCGACTCCCCCCCGTACGATTTCCGCCACATACGCCCCTTCGTAGAGGCCCAGGGTGAAGGCCGCCGTGACAAATGCGTCGGCCTGGTCCGGGCGTCCGATCAGCACTCCGGCCACGTTTCTGGCCCACTCCGGCGCCGTGCGCAGGGCGTCCTGCAGGCCGATGGCCGGGGCGATCTGGTCGGCCAGGAAGAAATAGCACAAAAAGACCAGGACCAGGGGCGGCAGGTTGCGGCACAGTTCGACGTATGTCGCCCCCATGAGGCGCAGGTACAGGCTGGGGCTGGTCCTGGCCAGTCCGGCCCATGCGCCCAGGAAGAGGGCGATGACGGCGGACCAGCAGGTCAGGCGGATGGTGGTGAAGACGCCCTGCAGCAACAGGCCGGGCCGGCCGTCGGCCTGCAGCAGGTACTGTCCCAGTACCGCCCATTCCCTGGTTCTTCCGCCCGGGGCCTCCACGCGCCAGGCGACGTAACAGAGCCCCGCCGCCAGAAGCGCCAGGAGAACCAGGTCAAGAACAGTCAGGCGGGTGCGTCCGCCAGTCCGGGACCCGGCGACGGCTCCCGGACGTTCATACGGCCTCACTTGATCTGCTGTTCCCAATCCATGGTCTTGAACCAGTAGTCATAGCGCTCGGCCAGCCAGCCTTCGGATTCGACCACCAGAATCCAGTTGTTCAGGAAATTCAGGAAGTCGGGGTCGCCCTTGCGGACGGCAAAGCCGATGGGTTCCTTGGTGAAGGTCTCGCCGGCCAGGGGCAGGTAGAGCCTGTCCTTGTTGCGGATGGACTGCTGCTCCGGGAAGGGGGCCGAAGCGACCATGGCGTGGGCGCGCCCGTTCAGGACTTCCTGCAGGGCCTGGGCCTCGTCGTCGAACATGCGCACCGTGGCCCTGGGCATGTGCTTCTTGGCCGCGGCCACGGAGGTGGCGCCGGTCTTGACCGCCAGGATGATCTCGGGCTTGTCGAAGTCCGCCAGGGAGGTCAGGCCCGGTGCAGCCTGGCTACTTGCCACCATGGACATGCCCGAGAATTCGTAGGGGTTGCTGAAGTTGACTTTCAGGTTTCGGGCGGGCTGGATGCCCATGCCGCCGATGATGATGTCGAACTTGCCGGTCAGCAGTGAAGGAATGATGCCCGACCACTTGGTGGGCACGAACTCCACGTTCAGGCCCATGTCCGAGGCCAGGCGCCGGGCGACGTCGATCTCGAACCCGATGTACTCACCGTTCTTGTCCTTCATGGCCCAGGGCACGAACGTGTCGAAGCCCACGCGCAGCACACCGCGTTCCAGGGCCTGGTCCAGCACGCTTTTTTCCGCGGCTTCCGCACCGCCGGGGAAGAGCCCTGTGCCCAGGATCAGGCAGCAGAGAAATATGTGAATCATTCTGTACATGAGTCCTCCAGATGTGGTGATGGTGACTGTTTTTCGAGGAGTCTGGCCAGGGACGACAGCGCGCCCGTGAAGAGCAGATAGATGGCCGCGACGACAAACCAGATTTCGAAACTCAGGAACGTTTCGGCCACAATGGCCTGACCATGCATGGTCAGGTCATAAATGGCAATGGTCGAGACCAGCGCCGAGTCTTTGATGAGCGAGACGCCCTGGCTGGTCAGGGGCGGCAGGACGTTGCGCAGGGCCTGGGGCAGGATGACCAGGCGGTAGATGCTGGCCCGGGTCATGCCCAGGCTCAGGGCTCCTTCCCATTGTCCGCGCGGGATGGCCAGGATTCCGGCGCGGATGATCTCGGAAGCGTATGCGCCTTCGAACAGGGACAGGGCCAGGACGGCCGAAGCCATGCGTCCGAGACCTACGGCCGGGGCCAGGACGAAGTAGATGAAAAAGATCTGCACCAGAAGCGGCGTGTTGCGGATCAGTTCAAGGTAGCACCGGGCAACGGCCTTTCCGACCACGGAGCGCGACAGGCGCAGCAGGGCCGTAGCAAGGGCCAGGAATGCGGCGCCGGCCAGCCCCAGCCCGGAGACCAGCAGGGTTACGCCGGCGCCCTGCAGCAGGGGGCCCGGACTGCCGTCGGGGAGCAGGATGAAGCGCGGCACCCGGTACCATTGCCAGTTGTAGCCCATGGTTTCCGCACCGTGCAGCACGGCCCAGACCACACATGCCATGGTCAGGATATAGGCGGAGATGGGGCACACGGCGCCGCACCGGCAGCTGAGACGTGCAAAGTGGAGTCTGACGTTCATGAAAAAAAACCTGCGGCCCGAAGGCCGCAGGGGGTTATTCCGGCCGCAGGGTCATGACCGGCACAGGGGAGGTCTTGACGACCTTTTCGGCCACGGAGCCGAAGAGAAGCCGGTTCAGGCCCTGACGGCCATGGGTGGCCATGATGATGATGTCCGCCTTTTCCGCCTCGGCCAGATTGACGATGGCCTCGGCCGCATCGCCACTGACGACCTTGCCTGTGGCGCGCACATCGGGGAAGTGCTTGCCCACGAAGTCCGTCATGGTCTTTTCCGCGCCGCTGACGATGTCACCCACAAGCTGCGGCAGGGATGCCGCAGGCAGGTCGAAGATCTCGTACTGGATCATGGATGGAGCCACGTAGACCACGAGGACTTCGGCCTCGAACTTGAGGGCGAACTCGCGCGCCGTCTTGGCGATGGCGGCGCTGGCGTCCGAAAAATCCACAGGGCAGAGAATCTTCTTGAACATGCTCATTGCTCTACCTCCCGGTTATTGGTTTGTTTTCCTATCTGGTCAGTTTCACGAGCCAAATTTAGCACAGCTGAAAAACATTGCAAGGACGAGGTGCCAGGAACGAGGTGGATGGTGTGCGCTGTTGCCTGCCGTATCGGCCGGTTACGGCGCTTTTCGGAGAGGGTTTGCGGTCCGGGAGGAATATTGCGGCCGAGTCGAGGCTCAAACGGCAAGCGTCCCCGGGGCGGCCCGGTTCCGTGTTTTGCGCCCGGCATTCCGTTGAAACAGCGCGCCGGGATGGGAATTTCATTTATTCCGCAGGCGGCTATGCGGAATTGAACTGTTCAACGATAGGAAAACAGTGTAGAATCTTTCCCATCATAATTTTTGGGAAGGCCTCAGTAACGTTTTCACAACAGGGGGATGTCATGAGAAAGTTGGGTCTGTTGGGAGTGATCGTGTTGGTGTTCGCGCTGTCTATGGCCGGCGGCTGCGCGAAGAAAGTTGCTTCAAACCCGGCGGGGACCACGGCGGCGGGTGCCGGCGACAGCGGCGCTTCGGGCCAGGGCGGCCTCACCGACGCCCAGCGCCTCGCGGAGCAGCATCGCCAGGCCATCGACAAGATCGGGGCGAACAGGATCTATTTCGCCTTCGACAAGAGCGATCTGACGGACGCGTCCCGTCAGGCCCTGACGGAGAAGGCCGAACTGCTGAAGGCTTTCCCCGCCCTGACGATGCTCATCGAAGGGCACTGCGACGAGCGCGGCACGAACGAATACAACATCGCCCTGGGTGAACGTCGCGCCCGCGCCGCCTACGACTATCTGGTCATGCTTGGCATCGAGCCCACGCGTCTGACCGTGATCAGTTATGGCGAAGAATACCCCGCGGTTCCCGGTTCCAACGAGGAAGCCTGGGCCAAGAACAGGCGCGACGAATTCAAGGCTGCGGCCAACTAGCTGTTAGCTTCCGGGCCGGGCGGGTGCGCCCGGCTGACAACGTCCATTCGCGAATCTGCCCGCCTCCGTCAGGAGGCGGGCTTTTTTGCGTGGCCGGCCGGGAGTCAATGCGTGCGGTTCAGCCGGCGGTACAGGCCCCTGAACTGATGGTAGGTGAGACCCAGCAACGCGGCGGCCTGCTTCTGGTTGTGACGGCTGCGTTCAAGGGCGGTGCGCAGGTACGATTCTTCGACCCGGAGCACGGCCTCGGCCAGGGGAATGTCCAGGTCCGCCTGCCGCTGCGGGCCGGCCGGTGCGTTCTCGGCCGGGCGGAGGGGGGAGGTTCCGGCGTCCGAAGGGCGGAAGGGTGAACTGAAGGGGTCGAAGGCCACCTCCGTCACGGTTTCGCCTTCGGCCCGGTAAACGGCGCGCTCCACGACGTTTCTCAGTTCCCGCACGTTGCCCGGCCAGCAGTGGCGGACCAGGGCCTGCATGGCCTCGTCCGAAAAGCCGGGGCGCTCTTCCAGCCCGAGGCTGACGGCCATGCGGGTGGCGAAATGCCCGGCCAGAAGCTCCACGTCCCCCCTGCGCTCGCGCAACGGCGGCACGGTCAGGACTTCGAAGCTGAGGCGGTCGAGCAGATCCTCCTTGAATTTCCCCTCTTTGGCGCGGCTTGGCAGGTCCGCGTTGGTGGCGCCTATGAGGCGCACGTTGACGTCCACCGGCGTTCCTCCGCCCACACGGTCGAAGGTGCCGTATTCCGCCACGCGCAGGATCTTCTCCTGGGCTTCCATGGACAGGTTGGCGATTTCGTCCAGAAAGAGCGTGCCGCCGTCGGCGCTCTCGAAACGCCCCTTGCGGCGGGACACGGCTCCGGTAAAGGCGCCTGCCTCGTGTCCGAAGAGCTCCGAATCCAGGAGGGTGCTGGTCAGGGCGGCGCAGTTGAGGGTCGCGAACGGGCCCTGCCAGCGCGGCGAGAGGTAGTGCAGCCTTGCCGCGGCCAGTTCCTTGCCGGTCCCCCGTTCTCCGATGATGAGCACGGGCCTGTCGATGCGCGCCACTTTGGAAAGGCGTTCCTGGAACTGAAGGAATGCGTCCGACTGGCCGATGGCCTCCATGGGGCCGCGCGATGGTGTGGTTTTCATTGCCTATAAATAGTTTTTTTTACCAAATAATACAAGTTTTGACCATAATGATTGATGTATGTCGTGGGGAGAGTTCATGATTTCAGCCTGTTGCATTCTGGCGAGGGTTGGCATGATCGGTGCTTTCTCAAGGGAAACTACGAAGCGGGGGGACGACATGAGCATTTTTACTCGATTCAAAGACATCGTCAGCGCCAATATCAATTCCATGCTCGACAGGGCCGAGGAGCCGGAAAAGATGATCCGGCTCATGATTCAGGAGATGGAGGAGACCCTGGTCGAGCTCAAGGCTTCGTGTGCCGGTCTCATGGCCGACCAGAAGCGCATCGTCCGGGAGCAGGAGCTGTATCGCGACCGCATCGGGCTGTGGGACGACAGGGCCCGGCTGGCCATGGAAAGGGGCCGCGAGGACCTGGCCCGGGAGGCGCTGGTCGAGAAGCTGGCTGCGCAGCGCACCGGCGAGGGGCTGGAGCGGGAGGTTGAACGGTTTTCCGTGCTCATCGAGCAGTCGCGTGAGGACATCGAACTTCTCGAAGCCAAGCTCGAATCGGCCAAGGAGCGTCAGCGCAGCCTGGCCAAGCGGCATGTGCGGGCCGACCAGCGCATGCGGGCCCGCTCCAACGTGTCGCGGGCCCAGTCGGCGGACGTGCTGATGCGTTTCGACCAGTTCGAGCAGCGCATCGAGCGCATGGAGGCCGAAGCGGAATTGGCTTCGCCGCGCCGTGTCCGGGACCTGGAGCAGGAATTCGCCCTGCTCGAGGGCGGGGACGAGGTGGAGGAGCAACTGGCGTCCATGCGGGCCTCCCGGAAGAAGTAAAGGCGTCGTGAAAATGTGTTTGGCTCATGCGCAGGCCTCGGCTATGCAATGGCAAACACGCAAGGAGAGCATGCATGGAACACATGTTGGGTTTTTTCTTCATCCTCATGACGGCGGGTCTCCTGCTGGTCGGTGCGGTGATCTTCGGGATCATCCGGTTGTTCACCCGCACGGGCCGGGAAGGCGGGGAGAACGAGGCGCAGATGATCCAGGAGATGTATCAGGGCCTGGCGCGCATGGAAGAACGCATCGAGACCCTCGAAACGATCCTGCTGGAAAAGGACGGCAAAGAGAGGAAGTTATGAATACATTCGGACGGGGTGGACGCCGCATGGGGCGCGAAAGGGGCTTCGGTTCGCGCTGGAGCCGGCCGATCCGGGAACGGCGCGCGCTGTACCGGGCGCGGGACGGTGTTTTCCTGGGCGTGTGCAAGGGGCTGGCGCGCCATTTCGACCTTTCGGTGGGCGTCCTGCGCGCCATCGTCATCGTGCTCTTTCTGATCACGGGCATCTGGCCGGTGGGGCTTTTGTACCTTGTGGCGGCCATGATCATGAAGATGGAACCCGTCGTGCCCTTCGGCAACACCGACGAGCAGGAGTTCTACGATTCCTACTCCAGTTCGCGCAGCGGTGCGCTGGACCGAATCCGGAGAAAGTTCGAAAGTCTGGACAGAAGGCTGCGTCGCATGGAAGATGTGGTCACCAGCCGTGACTTCGAGTGGGAGCGCCGCATGCGCAACCCCTGAGCCGCGGCCGAGACCGACCCCGGAGGAACCATGCATGACTGACAGTTACACCGCGTCCCCCCGCCGTGATGCCGAGCCGCCAAGAGCCTGCGGCGCCAGCAGGTTGCGCCGCCTTTTCGCCGGTGCGGCCGTGATAGGGTTGCTCTGTGCCTCCCTCGGCGCCGCCTTGGGGCCGATTGACGCAGGATTCACGGCCGAAGTTCCGGATTCCAGTCCCAAGGCTGTGGGCGCTCTGGCGCCGGAACTGCCGGCCGCAGTGCCTGCCGTTGTGGCCGGCCCGTATCGGCAGGGGCTGGCTGGCGCTCTTCCGGAGCGTTTCGGGAGCGGACACGGTGCCATTGAGCGGCGCGACTGGAGCGCACGGATCGTTCTGGCCGAACTCAAGCCCGGCCAGCAGGAGCGGGTCGAGGCCTGGAGGGCGGAGGGAATCCGCAAGGCCGCGGAGCTGACCGGCATACCCGAAGCCTTCTTCTGGTGGCTGGAGGATCACGGCGTGCCCGTGGGAGAGTTCATGCGCTTCGTGATCCCCTTCCTGGAATGGATCGAAATGATCGAAGCGCCGCATAACGCCACGAAGCCTTCGTCGCCGCCCCGAAATCAGCCACGGGACCTCCCGCGGGACCAGCCCCGGCAGACGACCATCTGACCGCGCCTTTTTGGATGTCCGCTGCGCAATGCCGCTGTCCGTTCCAGACGGATCGCGGCATGCTTTTTTTGCGCGGGTACGTGATGCTTCAATTGCGGAGAAGGGCTGCCGGTGGCGCAGGCGGATCATGCCAGTCCCCGCGGCGTCCTTGAGGGGCCGTCTTTCCGTGATCGGGCGAATGCGGTATGTCATGCCGGCCCGGGGTTCATGAACATTGCAACAGGCCTGGAGTCGTCATGGGCATACTTGCACTCGAGATTTTCTTTATCGTCCTGCTCATCGCGGTCAACGGCGTCTTCTCCATGTCCGAGATTGCCGTTCTGACGTCCAAGCGCCATGTGCTCAGAAGGGAGGCCAAAAGGGGGAGCGCCCGGGCGCGCCAGGTCTTGGATCTGGCCGGCCACCCGGAGAAATTCATGTCCGCCGTGCAGGTGGGCATCACCCTGATCGGCATACTCACGGGCGTTTTCAGCGGCGCGACGATTTCGGGCCTGTTGTCGTCGAGAATCGTCGAGGCGTACGGCGTCTCCCCCGAGATGTCCGAGACCGCGGCCGTCTTCGTCACGGTTTCCGTGATCACGTACGTTACGCTGATTTTCGGGGAGTTGCTGCCCAAGAAGCTCGCCCTCTCCAACCCCGACCGCTGGGCCAAGGCCATTGCGCCCGTCATCACGGTCGTCCAGTTCGTGGCTCATCCCGTCGTGGTGCTGGTCTCCCGCAATGTGGGCCTGCTCGCGAGAATGCTGGGGATAGGCGAAGGCCGGAGCGGGATGACGGAAGAGGACTTCAGGTCGGTCATCGACGAGGCCCGGGCCAGGGGCATCATCGAACCGGAGGAAAAGGACATGCTCAACCGCGTCATGCGCTTCGCGGACCAGCGCGTATCGGCTGTCATGACGCACCGGTCGCGGGTCGTGCAGATCGACGTGGCCGACGGCGAGAAGAGGAACGCCGCGGTCCTGCGCCAGGCAAACCATTCGAATTACCCGGTCGTGGACGGTTCGGCGGACAACCTGGTCGGTTTCGTGAGCGTGAAGGACCTCTACGGTCTGACCCTCAGTGCAGAAAACATCCGCAGCGTGCTGCAGGAGCCGATATTCATCCAGGAAACGTTTTCGGCCATGTCCCTCTTGAGCGCGTTCAGGGAAACCGGAAACAAGATCGCCATCGTCATCGACGAGTATGGCGACGTTCAGGGGATCGTCACCCCGACGGACATCCTGGAATCCCTCGTCGGGGAGATCAGGGAAGACTCACTGGAGATTCCGGTCATTGCCGAGCGCGAGGACGGCTCCTGGCTGGTGGACGCCCACGCGCCGGTCTACGACGTTTTCGACAGGCTGGGCATCGACGTGCCGACGGATCAGTCTTTCCCGGGGGTCAACACCATAAGCGGTTTCATCCTGCACCACCTCGGCGACATCCCCCGGGAGTCGGATTTTTTCGCGTACCATGGCTTCAGGTTCGAAATCGTGGACATGGACGGGCACCGGATCGACAAGATTCTCATTTCCAGGGTGCACGAGGAGTCGGCGGACAGGGGGAATGTGTCCGGCATGTGATGGAGGTTGTTTTTCAAAAGAAAAAGGCCCTGCGGAAAGGAATCCGTAGGGCCTTGTTTTGTTGATGGTGCCCAGGGCGGGACTTGAACCCGCACGCCCCGAAGGACAAGGG
>CALMTS010000183.1 GCA_937872685.1 uncultured Desulfomicrobium sp. | reverse complement strand
GGACGGCATCACCTCGGAAATCCGGGCCGGCGGCGAGAACGTGCGCGGGACAGCCCTCGAACTGACGCGTCTGGCGGAGCATCTCATGGCCCAGGTCGGACAGTTCAAGGTGTCGTAGAAAAGCGGGGGCCATCCGGTGCCGGATGGCCCCTGTCCAAAGTTATGCGAAGCCCGTCTTCAGCGCCTCGCGGCTCAGGGGCAGTTCCCTGAGCCTGACGCCCGTGGCGGCGAAGACCGCGTTGGCTACGGCCGGGGCCACGGGGGGCAGGCCCGGTTCGCCGATGCCGCCGACGGGGTGCCGGCTTTGGGCGATGTGCACTTCCACGGCCGGGACCTCAGCCATGCCGAGGAGCCGGTAGCGGCCATAGCCCGCCGTGCTCACGCCCCCGCCGGCGAACCTGACGCGCTCGTTGAGGGCGATGCTCAGGCCCATGACCACGGCGCCCTCCATCTGGGCGGTGATGGCGTCGGGATACACGGCCGTGCCGCAGTCCACGGCGCAGACCACCCTGTGCACGGTGACCGCTCCTTTTTTCTGATCCACGGACACCTCGGCCATCTGGGCCACGGACGAGCCGAAGCACTCGGTCACGGCCACGCCCCGGGCGCGCCCTTCGGGCACGGGGCCGCCCCATCCGGCCTTGTCCGCCAGCAGGGACAGGGTGCGGTGGGGGCGCGAATCCTTCTCCATGAGCCCCAGGCGGAAGGCCACGGGGTCCTTGCCGGCCGCATGGGCCAGCTCGTCCATGAACGACTCCACGGTGAAACAGTTGTAGGAATTCCCTACGGATCGCAGCCAGCCCACGGGGATGGGCAGGTCCGGTATGGCGTATTCGATGCGGAGGTTGGGGATGGCGTACGGCATGCCCGCCACGCCCTCGACGGAGGTCGGGTCGATGCCGTTCTGGACGGCCGAGGGCCACAGGCGGGACATGATGGACGCCGCGACCACCCTGTGCGACCAGGCCACGAGGTTGCCGTCCGCGTCCAGCCCGCCGCTGATCCTGCACACGCTGGCCGGCCGGAAGACGTCGTGGGCGAACTCGTCGTCACGCGTCCAGAGGACCTTGACCGGGCGGTTCATGGCCCGTGACAGGCTGACCGCCTCCGTGACGACCTCGGTCTCCCCGCGGCGCCCGAAGCCGCCGCCGCACGGCGTGGTCATGACCTCGACCTTTTCGGGCGGCAGGCCGCAGATTCTGGCCGCTTCGGCCTGGGTCGCGGTCTGCCCCTGGGTGGGGGCCCAGATGCGGCAGCGGTCCTTTTCCACGTGCGCCGTGCAATTGGTCGGTTCGAGCTGGGCGTGGGCCACGTACGGCACGGCATAGACCGACTCCACCACCGTCGAGGCCCCTGAGAGGGCCTTTTCCGCGTCGCCCGCGTCCCCGGCCAGGGCTGCGGGGCCGTCCAGCTTCGCCTTGAGCTCCGCGGCGATGGCGTCGTCGTTCAGGTCCGGACGGTCGCCCCCGCTCCAGGTCACCCTCAAGGCATCGCGCCCCTGCATGGCCGCCCAGGCCGTTTCGGCGCAGACCGCCACGGCGCTGTCCAGGGGCACGACATCCAGCACGCCCCGGACCTTCCTGGCCCCGTCCGCGTCAAAGGCCAGGGGCCTGGCCCCGAAGCGGGGCGGGTGCGCCAGCACGGCCACGCACATGCCCGGCAGCCGCGTGTCGAAGCCGAAGGCGGTGCGGCCCTGGACCTTGTCCTCCAGGTCCAGGCGCCGCTTCAGCGTGCCGATGAACACGTAGTCGCCCGGGTTCTTGAGGGGCGGGTCCGCGGGGACCTGCAGCACGGCCGCCCTGGCGGCCAGGTCGCCGTACGTGGCGCTGCGGCCGTCCGGGCCCAGGACCTGCCCCTCCCTGGTGGTGCATGCGGCCGGGTCCACGCCCCATGACGCGGCGGCGGCCCGCACGAGCATCAGCCGCGCCGCGGCACCGGCCTTGCGCAGCATGTCCCAGCGATGCCGGATGCTGGTGCTGCCGCCCGTGGCCTGCATGCCCCATTCGGGGTCCTTGAAGGGCTCGGCGGCCAGGGCCATCCTGGTGCGCACGCGGTTCCAGCCGGCGTCGAGCTCGTCGGCGATGATCATGGCGATGCCGGTGTGCGTGCCCTGGCCCAGGTCCGTCTGGCCGACCCAGACGGTGACGGAGCCGTCGGCGTCGATCTCGACAAAGGCGTGGGGACGGAAGGACGGCGCCGGAGCGGAGGCGCCCCCCGGCGAGACGTTCATGAGCACGACCGCCCCGGGCGTGATGGCGGCCGCCAGGACCAGCAGCCCGCTTTTGATGAAAAACCTTCGCGACATGTCTTCACTCATGGCGTCTCCTCCTTCATCTTCAGCGCGGCCCGGCGCATGGCGGGGATGATGCGCGGGTGCGAGCCGCAGCGGCAGGCCATGTCGTCCATGGCCCGGACCATCTCGCGCTCCTCCATGCCGGGGTTGCCCGTCAGGACATCGACGGCCCTGAGCATCATGCCCGTCTGGCAGTAGCCGCACTGCGGCACCTGCCCCTCGATCCACGCGACCTTCACGGGATGGTCGGCGGGCAGGCCCTCGATGGTCAGAATCTCGCTCCCCAGGACGCTCTCCACGGGCATGACGCAGGACCGCTCTGCGTGCCCATCCACCAGCACGGTGCAGACCCCGCACGCCCCCTCGCCGCACCCGTACTTGACGCTGGTCAGCCCCAGGCTGTCGCGCAGCACCCACAGCAGGGGAGTGTCCGGATCCACGTCAATCTCATGGACCGTGCCGTTCACCTTCAACGAGATCATGTCGCCTCCCTGGTTGTCGTGTACCCCGACCGGCAGGCCAAACCCGCCGGGAACCCTGCGGCCCCTATAGGCCGAAATCCCGAATGCGGTCAAACGCCGGCGCGAGGATGCGAAGGCGTGCCGGAATTTGGACAGATTCCGGATTGTTGAACGGATAAATTGAAGAAACACACACCACTATTCGGAGAAAAGTCGGCGCGAAGGGCGTATGAAGTTCTTGCATTTTCCGCAAATTTATTAGTAGTTTCTTGTATAGGGTTAAGCCCACTTCGCAGGAATGGGCTGGCGATACGAAATTCGAGACCACGATTCAGGATAGATTCGCGCCCTATATTTCAACAGGAATGATACTGACCCACAATACTTCTTTTTCTATGATTTACAGTTTTTTTGCGTACAGCATATATAGAATGTGAACAACTCGGATTTGTGATGAATGAAATCGGCTTGAAGGTTCTGTATCATGTCCAAAACAGAGCGCGGAGCTCATTGATCTTCGTCTTTGCAGTCGTTGCAGGCGTGTTTTTCGTGTTTTCTCCATTGATAGCCGCGAGTCAGGCAAGCACCGTCGATGAATCGAAACGGGTGCTGATCATCAATTCCTATCATCCCGGCATGCCGCTTTCCGATGAGGAAGTTCGCGGGATCAAAACCACCTTGCCGCCAGATACGTCAATCTTCATCGAATACATGGATACAAAGCGGTTGCGCGACGCAGGGTACCTCTCACTGCTGAAGAAAGTGTACTCCATGAAATACGCGGGCAAGCGGTTCGATATCATCTTCTCGCTGGATGATGACGCACTCCTGTTTCTGCTCGAACATGGGCAATCCATTTTTGCCGATACTCCGGTGGTCTTCTGCGGCGTCAACGGCCTGAAGCCGGGCATGCTCGATCGGGCGCCCATGTTCACCGGAGTCGTCGAAACCATGCATGTCGAGCGGACCCTGAAAACGGGCCTGCAATTGTATCCGCAAGCCGAACGGATTCTGGTGGTCACAGACAGAAGCACCACGGGCGCTTCCAATCGCGCCATACTGGAGGA
>CALMTS010000182.1 GCA_937872685.1 uncultured Desulfomicrobium sp. | reverse complement strand
CCAAGGGCCTCGCAACGAAGCTGAAGCAGGATTTCCGCGCTCTTCGGCCCCAGATCGCGATGCTTTTCCGGCAGGCGGACGGCCTTGATGAGGCCAAGTTCCGCTTCGGCCCGCGAACATGCATCGACCCCGCCATCGGCGGCCACCAACCCGAAAAACGGTTTCAGAACCCCCGCCTTGTCCAGCTCCAGGAGCAGGCGCACCCTCGTGGAGGCCTTGAGTTCCGGGTAGCGCCCTGCGGCCATGTGCCAGCGCGCGGCCAGGCGTCCTGCCGTACGTACGCGGCTCGGCAGGCGCAGGCGCAGAGCCAGGGCATCGGCCAGCTCCCGCCCCTTGTCCTCGTGGCCGAAATGGTGCGGCAGGAGTTCCGGGGCGGTGACGGTCTTGCCCAGGTCGTGGCACAGGGCCATCCACACGCGCAGGGGTTCCCCGGCGCAGCGGTCCATGACCCCGGCCGTATGCTCCAGCACGCTCGCGTCGTGGAACTCGGGCGGTCCGGCGGGAATGGCCTCCGCTCCGAAGAATTCGCCCAGCCAGGGGGCCAGGGCGTTTCCGTCCCGCAGGACGCGCAGGAAATTGCCCGGCGCGGGGGCTGCGCAGGCCTTCAGCACCTCCTGTCCGACGCGCTCGGCCGCCACAGCCCCCAGGGCCTCGGCCGGAACGGCCCGCATGGCGGCCAGCAGCTCCGCATGCACCGTAAAATCGGGAAAAGCCGCGGCGAAGCGCGCCGCACGAACCGCCCGCAGGGGATCGGCCAGAAAATTCGCCAGGGCCACGGGACGCAGCACACGGTCACGGAGGTCCGCCAAAGCGCAGGGATGCGCGAAGAGCCTTCCATCCTCGTCCTCGGCCAGGGCATTCACGGTCAGGTCGCGCGAGGCCAGGTCGTCCTCGATGGAGGAATACTCCGACACGGTGTACTGCTCGGTTCCGCGCACGAAAACCGGGATGCCCCGCCCGACCCGCGTCAACCCGGGAACCCGCCGCAACAGCTCGTCCTCGCTCCCTCCCACGGCCACATAATCGAGATCAACGGGCTTCAGGCCGCGGATCCTGTCGCGCACCGCGCCGCCCACAAGATAAAGTTTCATCACTCCTCCGCCCCGCTTCTGACCATCCCGGCCCGCACGCAACGCAGCACATCGTAGCCGAACTCCCCTTCAAGAATCTCACTGGCCGCGGTCAGGCCGGACATGCCCTTGCGGCGCACGGACGCCAGGGTCTCCTCGATGCGGGACACCTGGGCCCGGGTCAACCCCGTGACCTCTGCGGCCGAGACAAGCCCCAGAGCCACCGCCTTGGTCAGATGCCCGTACACGGTCCCAAGTTTGATGCCCCTGGATGCGGCCACCCCCTCCGCGCTTCCGGTTTCGCGGAGGGCATCCAGGCTGGCCTGCTCCGTCCCCGAGAGGCTGTCCGCCTGCGGCCGGGTCTTTTCAATACGGGGTGCGGGCAGGGGCGGGAGGTCTTCGGGCCGGCCGTGCCTGTCCTCATGCCGGCACAGGGCCTCCACGAACCGCTCTCCGTAGGCCTGCAGCTTCATGCGCCCCACCCCGCTGATGCCAAGCAGCTCCTCGACCCTTCGGGGCCGGTGCCGGACCATCTCCTGCAGCGTCCGGTCCGCGAACACGGCATAGGGCGGCACATTCTGTTCCTTCGAAATTTCGAGCCGCAGGGCGCGCAGGCTCTCCCACAGCGCCCGCTCCTCGTCGGTCCTCGGCTCCGCGTTGCCGGCCGGAGCGGCTTTGACCCGCTTCTCGACCGCCGCAGGGTGCGGGTCACGACGCAAGGCCACGCTCATGCGTCCCTTCATGACCTCCCAGCTGCGGGCGTTGAGCTTCAGCGCGCCGTACCCTTCGAGATCGACATCGGCCAGGCCTGCCGCCACCAGCTGGCGGTAAACGCTCAGCCACTCGGAACGCGAGAGCTCCGTGCCGACACCGAACGTCGACAGCTCCGCGTGCCCCCAGCGCCCCACCGCCGCGGTCGCCTTGCCCGCCAGCACGTCGGCCAGGTGACCCGCCCCGAAGCCCTCCCGCACGCGGAAGATGTTGGACAGGGCTTTCTGGGCCGCCACCGTTCCGTCCCAGGTTTCCACGGGGTTCAGGCACGTATCGCAGTTGCCGCAGGGTTCGGGCAGGTCCTGGCCGAAGTAGCGCAGCAGCACCTGCCGCCGGCACTGGGACGTCTCGCAGTAGCCGAGCAGGGACGTCAGTTTCTGCTGCTTGAGACGCTCGTGCCGCTGGCGGGCCTGGGCGCGCCCCTCCCCGTCGAGCGGGGTGGGCGCCTGAGAGGAGGCGTCGTCCATGGCCACCAGCCGGCGCAGCATGGCGATGTCACCCAGACCGTAGGTCATCCAGGCCACGGCGGGCAGGCCGTCGCGGCCGGCGCGGCCCGTCTCCTGATGGTAGGCTTCCAGGCTCGTGGGCGGGTCCAGGTGCGCCACGAAGCGCACGTTGGGCTTGTCCACCCCCATGCCGAAGGCCACGGTGGCGACCATGACGACCCCCTCCTCGCGCATGAACCGCTCCTGGTTGGCCTCCCGCGCGGCCGCGTTCAGCCCGGCGTGATACGGCAGCGCCGTGAAGCCTTCCCGTGCAAGGGCCAAGGCCGTGGCCTCGACCTTCTTGCGCGACATGCGGTAGACGATGCCCGCCTCGCCTGCGGGCCGGGAGCGTAGGAAGGCCAGCAGCTGATGCTCGGGGCGGTCCTTCAGGGTCACGAGATAGCGGATGTTCGGCCGGTCGAAGCCCGAGGCGAAAACCCGGGCGGATTCCAGACGCAGCTGGCGGATGATGTCCGCCCGGGTCAGGTCGTCGGCCGTGGCCGTCAGGGCCAGACGCGGCACGGCGGGAAAAAGGCCGGCCAGCTCGCCCAGCCGGGTGTACTCCGGGCGGAAGTCATGCCCCCACTGGGACACGCAGTGCGCCTCGTCGATGGCGAAGAGGGACAGGGGGATGTTTGCCAGCCGGTCCAGAAAGCCCGGCATGAACAGCCGCTCGGGGGCGACATACAGGAGGTCGAGCCGCCCGGCTGCCAGCTCCGTCTCGACCTCGCGGGCCTGGACCGAAGTGAGGGAGGAATTGAGGAAGGCCGCGCGCACGCCGTTCTGGGTCAGACCCTGCACCTGGTCGCGCATGAGGGCGATAAGCGGCGAAACGACGAGGGCCGTGCCCGCGCGGAGCATGGCCGGAACCTGGTAGCACAGGGACTTGCCGCCACCCGTGGGCATGAGCACCACGGCGTCGCGTCCGGCCAGGACGGTATCGATGACGGCCTCCTGGGGGCCGACGAAACCGTCATACCCGAAAACCGAACGCAGAATTTCCAGGGGAGTGGACATGGGCAACCTCGGTCAGACGAATTTTGGAATTGCGCTCCGGCCTACAGGAAGCCCGAACCTTCTGTCAAAACGCTCGGGGAAACACCCATAAAAAATGCCGATTTCCCCCGAGCAGCCAACTCTTGCCATTCAGGACCGGACCCGACCGTTCACTCACTGGCTATGCGATCTTCACAGTACCCGGCGAAACCCCGCCAACGCCGCAGGGACACGGCGAAACGGCAGGCACTGCATCCGGCGGTGACTGCGGCAGGACGCCTCCGCCCTGTGCGCTCAAGCGTAACTGAACACGCCAGGGCAGTCCATGCCCCGGCAACCGCACAACAACGAGCTGCCGGTGGACTCCGCCGATACGCCCTCCCCTTGTTCGCCTCCCAACATTTCCCTTGACACCGCTACACCATATACTTGAATAAGCATTCGTGAAAAAATGCATCAACGACATCATGCAACGGCTTCAATCCATGCACACCATCTTGGCGTAATACATTTCAGAACAAAATCATCGACGAGAATCAATCCGGATCTGCATGTATGACGGAGAGCACAGCACGCTGTAATTCATGAGTGACGCCAACAAAATCAAAATCCTTCATCTTGGTGGATACGACAAGTTCACCAAGATTTTTTTTGAATTCCTCGAAGAACACGATTCAATACGCGGGCACGTTCTGCTTGCGGCATCCATCGAGACTCCGCTTCCCGGGCTGCCCCCGACATGGCTTGTCAGGGCGAGCGGCGTAAAATACTTCGCGGAGGTGCTGCGCCTGGGCCTGCGCGCCGAAAAAATCGTCATCCACGGCCTGACCGACTCCCGGACGCTGCGGGTCCTGATCCTCCAGCCGTGGCTGCTGCGCAAGACATGCTGGATCCTCTGGGGCGGGGACCTCTACGTGTACCGCGACCGCAACACCTCCCTGCGCCACCGCTGCATCGAACTGATGCGCCGCCTGGTCATCCCGCGCATTCCGCAGATTTTCTCCGCAACGCCCGGCGACGGGGTCCTGTGCAGGCAATGGTATAAAATCCGGGGCGAATACATCAACGTCTTCACGTACCCCAACTCCGTCGTGCCCTGGCGGGAGATCCCCTGCCGGCCCGAGGGCGCCCCCCTGCGCCTGCTTGTGGGCAATTCCGCCCTGCCTTCAAACGGCCACGGGGAAATGCTTGATCTCATCAGCCGGAAGGATGACGGGCGGCTTCATGTGCACTGCCCCCTCGCCTACGGCGAAAAGGCCTACCGCCACCGCGTCATTGCCCAGGGCAAACGCCTTTTTGGAGACCGTTTCCATCCGATCGTGAAAATGATCCCTCTGGACGAGTACCTGGATTTCCTCACGACCATCGATCTGGGGGTCTTCAATTCCGACCGCCAGCAGGCCATGGGCACCATCCGCACCCTGCTGGGTTACGGGAAGAGGGTGTTCATGCCGCCCGGAACGACATCATGGGAACATCTCCGGTCGCTCAACGTCAGGGTGTTCGACGTACAGGACCTCGAATTGGACCCGGATTTTCCGGAAAAGGAAGAAAACCGCCGGATCATTTGCGGGCATTATTCCGAAGAGAACCTCATCGCGGGGCTCCGCAGGATTTTCGCGCCCATCACGACAACCGCATGAAACACATGAACCCCTACTACGCCCACGAAACAGACGACCGGCCGGTCGTCGTCTTCGGCAACATGGCCTCGGCGAGCCTGGCCCGCTTCGTCCTCGAACACGACACGCCCTACCGCATCGCCGCCTTCACCGTGGACAAAAGCTACTGCTCCACGCCGCAGTACGAGGGGCTCCCCCTCATCCCCTTCGAGGAACTCGAATCCTCCTTCACCCCGTCCCAGGCGCGGCTGCTGATCCCCATGGGATACCAGCGCATCAACTCGGTGCGCAGGGAACGGTACGAGTCGGCCTGCGCCCGCGGCTATGACTTCGTCAGCTACGTGTCGAGCCGCTCCAGCCATTGGCCGGGCCAGGAGATCGGGAGGAACGTCCTTGTCTACGAGCACGCCATCCTGCAGCCCTTCGCGAGCATCGGCGACAACTGCATCATCCGCAGCGGCGCCCACATCTCCCACCATTGCACGGTCGAAGCCCACAGTTTCGTGGCCGCGGAGGTTGTCATGGGCGGAAAGACCGTGATCGGTGAGCAGTCCTTCCTGGGAGTCGGGGCCGTGATCGTGGATTCGATACGCATCGCGCCCCGCACGTTCATCGGGGCCGGGGCCGTGGTCACCCGGCCGACGGAGGAACTGGGGGTCTATGTCGGGAGCCCCGCGCGCCGGCTGCCCAAATCGGCCCTGGATATCTGACGCCATCCCTGCGCATTTCCATGCGCCTCGCCCATGCGCCGCGTGACGCGACACAGCGGATTTTCCGCACCCAAGGCCGTCCTTTGGCTTGTCCTCTCCTGTGCCCGCATGTATGTGCCCCACATCGGACACGCGTCCGGCCCATCCACTTTTACCACCAACGCGACATGACCCTCTACGCATTCCTCGGAGCCCTGGAGCAGGGCTTTTTATACGGCATCATGGCCCTCGGGGTGTACCTGACCTTTCGCATCCTGGATTTCCCGGACCTGACCGTGGACGGCAGCCTGCCGCTGGGGGCCTCGGTCAGCGCCGTGACCATCACGGCCGGGCACAGCCCGTACCTGGCTCTCGCCCTGGCCGCGGCGGCCGGGTTCACGGCCGGAGCCGTGACCGCGCTCCTGAACACCAAGCTGAAGATCCTGCATCTGCTCGCCTCCATCCTGACCATGATCTCCCTCTACTCCATCAACATCCGCATCATGGGCGGCCCCAACGTGGCCCTGCTGGGCACGCCTTCGGTGCTGACGGACCTGGAGGGACTGGGACTGCCCCTCTTCGAGCTGACCCCCATGTTTTTCTTCCTGATCGCGGCGGCCATCACCGCCGGGCTCATCTGGTTCCTGCACACCGAGTACGGCCAGGCCATGCTGGCCACGGGCGACAACCGCCAGATGATCACGGCCCTGGGCGTGAACACGGACAACGTCATCATTTTCGGGGTGGGCCTCTCCAACTCCCTGGTGGCCTTCAGCGGGGCGCTCATCGCCCAGAACCAGGGCGCGGCCGACGTGAACATGGGCGTGGGCACCATCATCGCCGGCCTGGCCTCGGTCATCCTCGGCGAGACGATCTGCGGCAAGGCGACCATCGTGCGGGCCTGCATCGCCGTCATCGTCGGCTCCGTGGCCTACCGCACGGCCATCGCCCTGGCCCTGGGCCTCAAACTCGGCGGCTTCTCCTTCACCCCCAGCGACCTGAACCTCATCACCGCCTTCCTGGTCATCATCGCCCTGACCTCCCCCATGCTCAAGAGGAGGTTCGCCCGATGATCAGCGCCCAGGCCCTGAACAAATACTTCCACCGGGGCAGTGTGAACGAAGTGCACAGCATCCGGGACCTGTCCATCGAGATCGAACAGGGCGACTTCATCACCATCATCGGCTCCAACGGGGCCGGCAAGTCAACCTTCCTGTCCTGCCTGTCCGGAACGCACCCCCTGGACTCGGGGTGCATCACCGTGGACGGCACGGACGTGACCCGCTGGCCCGAGCACCGGCGCGCAGGTTTCATCGGCCGCGTCTTCCAGGACCCGCTCATGGGCACCTGTGCGGGCGGATCCATCGCCCAGAACATGGCCCTGGCCCTCAAGCGGGGCCAGCGGCGCGGCCTCTCCCGGGGCGTCAAGCCGGCCGACCGCGAACTGTTCCGGGAACGCCTGCGGGTGCTGGGACTCGGGCTCGAAGACCGCCTCCAGGACCGGGCGGGACTGCTCTCGGGCGGACAGCGCCAGGCCCTGACCATGGTCATGGCCACCCTGGTGCGGCCCAAGCTCCTGCTGCTGGACGAACACACGGCCGCCCTGGACCCCAAGACCGCGGCGCAGATCCTGGAACTGACCGAGAACATCGTCACGGCCGGCGGCCTGACCACCCTCATGGTCACCCACAACATGCACCAGGCCCTGGCCCTGGGAAACCGGCTGGTCATGATGCACCGCGGCCGCATCATCTTCGACGTGCGCGGAAAGGAGAAGGCCGGCCTCGGGGTCGAGGACCTGCTGGAAAAATTTCACAGCCAGGAAGACGCGGAAATTTCGGACCGCATGCTCCTGGGTTGAGAGTTCAGCACGCTCTTTGCTTGGCCAAGGCCGGCAAGGAGGACACATGAAACACGACACCCGCATCTACCGCACGCCCGTGCTGGCCGCGCTGGGCATGATCCTGGCCCTGGGCCTGTGGGCCCTCTGGTCGTGGCAGGGGTACAGCGAACGCACCCTCGAAGGCCGCCGCCAGCGGGCCCAGGACAGCTTCCAGACCCTCAATGCCGTCATCGCCACCATGAGCGACGGCGAGCTGACGGACTGGAAGCGGATCGAGCGGGTGCTCGCCGGCATCATCCGCGACTCGCGCATCGTCTTCGTCGTGGTCGAAGGGCGCTACGGCCGCCTGCTCCAGACCGGCTCCATCCCGTCATTCCTCATGACCAACAGCACCCGGGGCGAAATGTCCACGGACGCCATGCACATCCTCTGGGCGCCCCTGCAGCCCGCCCAGCTGCCGTCCACCTGGGCCGAGGCCCTCGAGTCCCCGCATTTCGGCCTTGGGCTGTGGCCCCGGAGCAACCCGGTCATGTATCTGGGATTCCGCAGCCGCGCCGAGAGCTTCTCCGCATCCTGGTACTGGCAGCGCCAGTCTCCCATCTTCGCCCTGGCCGTGACCTGCATTCTCGCCGTCACGGCCGCGTGGATCGCCGGAAACCGCCGCAGAATCCTCGCCGGCGAACTGGCAGCTGAACGCATCCGCAGCGCCCACCTGGAAGAACTGGGCCTGGCCGCCGCCGGGCTGGCCCACGAGACCAAGAACCCTCTGGGCATCATCATGGGCATGGCCCAACAGATCGCGTCACGCCCCGACATCCCGCCCGAAAGCCGGGCCATGCTCCAGCACATCGTGGACGAAGTGGACAAGACCACGTCGAGGCTCGGCAACTTCATGAACTTCGCCCGCCAGCGCACCGCGAACCTCAAGCCCGTCTCCATCGGCGCGCTGTGCCGGCAGGTGGCCGAAATCATGGAGCCGGACTTCGAAATGGCCGGCGTCGCCCTGGAAGCGGACATCCCCCCCGCCACCATCCTGGCCGACGAGGCCATGTTGCGCCAGATCCTCGTCAACCTGCTCCTGAACAGCCTGCACGCCTCGCCGGCCGGCACCACGGTGCGCGTTCTGATGCGCCCCCAGGGCCGCAGGTGGCAACTGGCGGTGGAAGACCAGGGCACGGGCATCCCGGCGGAGCTGCTCCCGAACATCTTCAAGCCCTACGTCACGGGATCGTCCTCGGGGCACGGACTGGGCCTTGCCATCGTCAAGCGCATGGTGGAATCTCATGGCTGGCGGATTCAGGCCGCATCCACGCCCGGGCGCGGTGCGGCCATGACCATTTCCGGAATACGAAAAGCCGAGGGGAACGCATGAACAGGTCCATCCTGGTTGTCGACGACGAGGTCCGCTACCGCGAACTCTACGCCCGCGTGCTGCGCGATGCGGGTTTTTCCGTGCGGGAAGCCGAGGATGCCCAGGCCGCGCTGAAGTCCCTGGCGGGCGAACTGCCGGCCATGGTCGTCAGCGACGTGCGCATGCCCGGGGCCAGCGGCATCGACCTGCTGCGCCGGGTTCGTGACGACCACCCCGGCCTGCCCTTCCTGCTGGTCACGGCCTATGCCGATGTGCGCGAGGCCGTGGACGCCCTCAAGCTCGGCGCCGTGGACTACCTGGCCAAACCCGTGGACCTCGACGAACTCCTGGCGGCGGTGCGCGACACCCTGAACGTCAGCGAAGACGGGACCGACGACGTGCCGGCCCAGGCCCTGGCCGGGATCGTGGCCGAAAGCCCGGCCATGCGCGCCGTGCTGCGCGACGCGTGGCGCGTGGCCGGGAGCGACGCGACGATCCTGCTCACCGGCGAAAGCGGCAGCGGCAAGGAGGTCGTGGCCCAGTTCATCCACCGCCACGGCTCCCGCCGCGACAAGCAGCTGGTCACGGTGAACTGCGCGGCCATCGCCCCGACGCTGCTGGCCAGCGAACTTTTCGGCCACGAGAAAGGCGCCTTCACCGGAGCCGTGGCCAGACGCAAGGGATACTTTCGCGAAGCCCACGAAGGCACCCTCTTCCTGGACGAAATCGGGGACATGCCCCTGGAGCTGCAGGCCTCCCTCCTGCGCGCCACGGAGACGGGCCGCATCACCCCGGTGGGCGCGGACAGGGAGGTCGAGGTGGACTGCCGGTTCATCGCCGCCACCAACCGCAACCTGGAGACGGATGTGGCCGAAGGGCGGTTCAGGCAGGACCTCTTCTACCGCCTGAACGTCATCACCATCGAAATCCCGCCCCTGCGCGAGCGGCCCGAAGACATCCCGCCCCTGGCCCGGCTTTTCCTGAACAGGGACGCCTCCGAGACGAGACGCCTTTCCCGCGCGGCCGTCCAGGCCCTGCTCGACCACCCCTGGCCGGGCAACGTGCGCGAGCTGGCCAACGCCATGGCCCATGTGCGCCTCCTGAGCCAGACCGACGTCATCCTCCCCGAACACCTGCCGCCCGCGGTGCGCAAATCCATGGCCAAGACGGCGCCGGATGCGCACGCCCCGAGCCGCCCGGAACGCACGGCGGAAACGAAGACGCTGGAACAGCAGGAATTCGACGCCGTGGCCGCGGCCCTGAAACAGACCGGCGGAAACCGCACCCATGCAGCCCAACTCCTTGGCATCACCCGCCGCGGACTTATCTACAAGCTCAAGCGCCTCGGACTGAGCTGACGCCGACTCCCCATTGTGAAAAGACTGCGCAGCGAGAACGTCCTGCGCCTCCGCCAGGCGGGCAGCCCGGCCTGAAACCCCACCGGGGGAGCATGTCGTGCTGCCCGGGAGTCATGGCATGGCCCTTGCCTTGCGCATTGCGAATCAACCCTGGAGGAATACCATCATGACAAATATAACCAGACTCGCCCTCGTCGCCCTGATCTGCCTGCAAGCGTGGGTGACCCCGGCGCAAGGCGAGGAAAACACACCGCTTGATCTGCTGACTCCGGCCCCGCCGGTGGATCGTCTGGCCCCATCGGACGATGCCGGGAGCGGGCGTGGAGCCGTCCGCGAACGGCAGGCCCGACACGACGGTCCCGCGCGGCGCCAAGGGACGGAGCGGGTGCAACACCTGGAGGAAAACCCCTTCCGGCTCGACAACGGCCGCAGGGGCGCAGACGACCCGTTCCGGCTCGACGGCGGCCGAAAGGGGGGAGATGACCCGTTCCGGCTCGACAACGGCCGCAGGGGCGCAGACG
>CALMTS010000181.1 GCA_937872685.1 uncultured Desulfomicrobium sp. | reverse complement strand
GCATACACCAAGCAGTTCAAGGGAAAGGATCCTGCCAAGGCCACCTTGAAGAAGGACGGCGGAGATATCGACGCGGTATCCGGGGCCACCTTCTCGTCCATCGGTTCCACCGAGGCGGTCAAGCAGGCCTCCGCTTGGTATGCGGCCCTGAAGGACTCGATCAAAACCACGTGGCAGTAAGACGGTCACTCTTTCTCAAGGAGCATTTCACATGGCCAGTTTGATGCAGGAATTCACCAAGGGACTCTGGAAAGAGCTTCCGCCGTTCCGTCTGGTGCTTGGTCTCTGCCCCACGCTCGCGGTAACCAACACCGCGAACAATGGTTTGGGCATGGGCGCAGCGGTCATTTTCGTCCTCGCGCTCTCCAACGTGATCATTTCCCTGGTACGCAACATCATTCCCAAGAAAGTGCGCATCGCGTGCTTCATCGCCATCGCCGCCTCGCTGGTCGTCGCGGTCGAGATGCTGATGCAGGCTTTCGCATACCCGTTGTATCAGCAGTTGGGCATCTTCGTTCCGCTCATCGTCGTCAACTGCATCATCCTTGGCCGGGCCGAGGCCTTCGCGGCCAAGAACGGGCCCCTCGCCTCCCTCGCCGACGGCCTGGGAATGGGCATTGGCTTCACCTTCTCCCTGACGTTTCTCGGTGCCATCCGTGAAAGCTTCGGCGCGGGAACCCTGTTCGGCGTGCCCCTGTTCGGACCCGGCTTCGAACCCTTCACGTTCATGGTTCAGGCCCCCGGCGCATTTGTCTGCCTCGGCCTGATCCTGGCCGGAATGAACTACCTGAACATCTGGCAGGCCAAGCGCAAGGGCGTTGAACTGGATCCCAACTTCGACGCCGGCTGTTCCGGTTGCGGAGCCTGCAAGGCCATGGACAAGCTCGCCGCCCAGAAGAAGCTGGAACGGCTCGAAACCGCTAAAGGTTAAGGGAGAGATACGGCATGGAAACTTTTCTGCTCTTCATCTCGGCGATTTTCGTCAATAACATCGTCCTGGCCCAGTATCTCGGCAACTGTCCGTACCTGGGGTGCTCCAAGGAAAAGGGCGTGGCGTTCGGCATGGGCGCGGCGGTCATTTTCGTGACCATCATGGCGACCCTGTTCACCTATCTCATTCAGGCCCACGTGCTGATCCCTTTCCATCTCGCCTACCTGCAGACCATCGTCTTCATTCTGGTCATCGCAGCGCTGGTGCAGTTCGTGGAAATGTTCCTGAAGAAAATGGTTCCGCCGCTGTACAAGTCCCTGGGCATCTTTCTGCCCCTGATCACCACGAACTGCGCTGTGCTCGGCGTGGCGATCCTGGTGCAGCGCAAGGAATATGACCTTGTCACTTCAGTGCTTTATGCCGTTGCCGCTGCGGCGGGCTTCCTGCTGGCCCTGATCCTCATGGCCGGCATCCGGGAGCGCTTCGAGATTACCCGGATTCCGCGTTCCATGCGCGGGGTTCCGATCGGACTGGTCATGGCCGGGCTTATGTCTTTGGCGTTCATGGCATTCAAAGGCATGATTGCCTAACTGCGGAGAATATTATGATCACAGCGTCAGTAGTTACTCTGTTTAGTCTGGGCTTTGTTTCCGCCGGAGTCTTGGCCATCGCGTCCAAAGTCCTCTACGTCGAGGAGGACCCGCGCATCGAGGTCGTCACCGAGGCCCTGCCGGGCGCCAACTGCGGCGGCTGCGGCTTCGCGGGCTGCGAGGCCTATGCGGCCGCGGTCATCAACGACCCCGACATGCCGCCGAACAAATGCTGTGCCGGTGGCCCGGATGTGGCCGCGCGCGTTGCGGAACTTACCGGCAAGGCCGCCGGGGACTCTGATCCGCAGGTGGCGTTCCGCCGTTGCGTGAAGGTCGAAGGCAAGGTCGCCAAGAAGTTCGAATACTTCGGCATCATGAGCTGTGCCGCGGCCAAGATGGTTCAGGACGGCCCCGACGCCTGCAAGTATTCCTGCCTGGGTTTCGGGGATTGCGTCCGCTCCTGTCCCTTTGATGCCATGTGGATCGAAGGCGATCTGGTTCACATCTCCCCGGAGAAATGCACGAGCTGCGGCACCTGCGTGCGGACGTGCCCCAACTCCATCCTGGAGCTCATACCGAGACGCGCACGGGTTCAGGTCTTTTGTTCGTCCCAGGACAAGGGCAAGGCGGTCAAGGACGTCTGTGAAGCCGGCTGCATCAGCTGCGGCGCGTGCATCAAGAAATGTCCTGCCCAGTGCATATCCACGGTCGACGAGCGCATCGTCATCGACCACAAGGCGTGTCTGGCCTATGGCCCTTCCTGCGAGGAAGTCTGTGTCGAGAAGTGTCCGCGCAACATCCTGCGCTGTCTGAACCCCGACATGATCTCCGCCGCTCCCGAAACGGAGCCGGCCACGTATCCGGAAGAGTCCCATGTCGCGGACCTGCAAGCCTAAACACGCCACAGAATCGGAGCAATAACATGAAGCATGCGACTCACATACAAGACCGCCGGGCTTTTCTGAAAACCCTGGGCATTCTTGCCGCCGGCGCGGCCGTCGCTCCTGCCATAAGGGTCCTTCCCGCTTTTGCCGCACCCGGGATGTCCAAGACTTCCGAGCAGCGGATGCTCATGGGCACTTTCGTGAGCATGACAGTCCTCGCCCCTTCCCGGCAGCTCGGTGAAGAGGCCATTGGGCGCGCTTTTGCCGAGATCGAGCGCCAGGTCGGCATTTTCAGCCGTTTCGATTCCTCCACGGCGCTGTCCGCCCTGAACATGCACGGAAGGCTGAACGGCGCCCCTCAGGAACTTCTGGACGTCGTTTCCTTCAGCGGCGCACTCCACCAGCGCACCGGCGGCCGGTTCGACGCGACCATCGCCCCGGTGGTCAACCTGCTGGAGCGTACCCACGGCAAGCCTGATTCCGCGGACATGAAGGAGGCGCTGGCCCTCGTCGATGGTTCCCGGTTGCGCCAAAGCGGCTCCACCCTGCGTTTTGACGCGGCAGGCATGGCCGCGACTCTGGACGGTGTGGCCAAGGGATACATCGCCGACAGTGCGGCAGACACCCTGGTCAAATCCGGTGTGACGCATTTCCTCATCGACGCCGGCGGCGACATCCGCGTGGGCGGGGCAGCGGACGGCTCGGTGCGCCCCTGGCGCGTGGCCATCGAAGACCCGGACAAGCAGGGCGACTATCCTGCCGTCATCGAGATGAAGTCCGGCGCAGTGGCTACCTCCGGCGGGTACGAGGTCTTCTACGACCAGGCGAAGAAGGCGCATCATCTGGTCAACCCCGAAAACGGCGGATCGCCGCAGTACATCAAGAGCGTCAGCGTTCAGGCCCCGACGGTCAAGGAAGCCGACGGCCTTGCCACGGCCCTGAGCCTCATGCACCCGCGCGAGGCTCTTCGCCTGACGGATTCGCTTCCCGGCCATTCCTGCCTCCTCGTCACGTCCACGGGCGCGCGCATTTCCTCCTCAACTTGGGGCTGATGCTCGCATCTATCTGATATCAAGCAGAAAAGCCGGCCAATGCCGGCTTTTCTGCTTTTCAGCGGCGCATACTGACCGGCCCGAACGGTAGAGGCTGCATTTCTACAGGCCTCTTCCCTTTATTCTCTCGCATTTTGATCTTAAGGTATCCTTGTCCCTGCGCGACAAAACACCAGTTTGCGCAGGCAGTCCGGTCTGCCATGCGAGGGCCGTCCGGAGCAGGGAGCGCATGTCCGGTGATTGATCCGGACTGCTTTGGGGACCAGGTGATCATGACGGAAAAGGTGCGAAGATGATGTGGAAATGGATACGACGAGTTCTGCTGATCGGATTTCTCGGTTGCGCCGGGTTGGCGGCGATGCTTCTGGTTTGGGTCGATCCCAATGACTTCAAGCCGCAGATCGTGTCGGCCGTGCGTGAGGCCACCGGGCGGGAACTGGCCATCGAGGGTGATCTCGAACTGGCATTTTTCCCGTATCTGGCCGTGTCCATAGACGGCGTACAGCTCGGAAACAGTCAGGGTTTCGAAGGGCCGTTCCTGACGTTGCGCGGTGCCCATCTGAAGGCGCGCCTTCTGCCGTTGCTGTTTTCACGTCTGGAGGTCGTGGCGGTGGACGTGGAGGGCCTTTCGCTCTTTCTTACCCGCGACGCTGAAGGTCGGGGGAACTGGATTGATCTGGCCTCCCCGCCTGAGCCCGAAGAGGCGAAGGATGCGCGGCCAGTCCTGGCCCGAGACAAACGCGTACCGGTTCTGGCCTCGCTCATCGTCGACGGTCTGCAGGTCTCGGATGCGCGCGTGGTGTGGGACGACAGAAGCGCTGGAAATCACTATGATGTGAGCGGAATATATCTCGATGTATCCGATTTCGCTTTTGGCGAACCCTTTGATGTCGACACAGGCGCGACGGCAACAATTCAGGACATGAATGCTGAACTGGATTTCACTGCCACGGCGGCCCTTGAACTGGACCGGCTGACCGTGAAAAATCTCAATTTGACGGCTCTTCTCAATGGATCGCGCCTTCCGAAGAGTCCGGAGACAGTAACCCTCACTGCGGATTATTTCTCCACGGACGGCAGGCTGGACAACGGGCGCATGCAGGGCCTGGGTGTCGATGTCCGTTTCGGGACCAGGGAATCCGCCGGAGCCTCCAGCGCGGGCAGCCTCGACGTAGCCCCCTTCAACCCTTCAGATGTCTTCGTTCGTATGGGAATGGAGGTTCCTCGATTTTCGGATCCCACGACCCTGCAACACGCCGCGTTCTCGTGTGACTGGAGCGGAACCCGAGAGCGTCTGGACGTATCGGCCCTGCGCCTGGCTGTGGATAATTCGACCCTGACGGGATCTGTGTCCGTGACGGGGCGCGAGAATCCGTTCGTGTCCCTGAATCTGAACATTGATACCCTCAATCTGGACCGATACCGCATCCGTTCCGCCGACGCAGGCTCCGGTGCTTCTGGCGCGGGTGGGGATGACACCATTGGTTTGCCTTTGCGGCAATTGCGTGCGCTGAACGGCAACGCCACATTGAGTGTGGGGGCGCTCACGGCAGCCAATGTCCGATGTACAGACGCCCGTGTGCGCGGGCGGGCCCAGGGTGGTCGATTGGTGCTCGATGCGGTCGAAGGCAGCGCCTATGGCGGCAGCCTGGAAGCATCGGGCGCCGTCGACGTGCGAACGGATACTCCCACCTATTCGTGGAGGCACAATCTTTCCGGCCTGCAGATCGGGCCATTGCTTGCGGATCTGCATGGACGGGATGCCGTGACCGGCACAGCCCAGGGGACGGCGTCTGTTGAGACGCGGGGGAACACGGTCTCCGAGCTCAAGCGCAATCTGGACGGGAGATTCGATTTCCGGGTCGTTGACGGTGCATTGAACGGCGTGAACATACCCAAGAACATCCGGGATGGAATCCGCAAGCTCAAGGGCGAGCCGACGACGCCTGACGAGCCGGCGCGAACGGATTTTTCGGTGCTTTCAGGGAGTGGAATTTTGAATCGGGGAGTGGAGACGACCCGCGACCTGCTGTTGCTGGCACCTCGGTTCAAGGTGACTGGTGGCGGGCAGTCCGACCTGGTGCGGGAAGATATGAATTTTCGGCTCCTGCTGACCCTGGAGGGTAGCGAAGGGAAGTTCGACGAAGGCGTGTGGGGTCTGTCCAGCATCCCGGTGCGGGTTAGCGGGCCAATCCGGTCGCCCGTGGTCGCTCCGGACATGGATGCGGTGATACGCAGCCTGGGACTGCCGGGGGGCAAGGCCGTGCAGGATACGCTCAAGGGTGTCGGGTCGGGGTTGAACAAGGGGGTTGAGGGGTTGAAGCGGCTGTTTCAGTGAATGT